>NZ_CALAOH010000053.1 GCF_937926365.1 uncultured Azohydromonas sp.
GCCACGGAGCCGGCCTGCACGGCCAGGCGGCCCAGGGGGGCGGTGCGCGGCGTGGCGCTCGCGGGCCGGCGCGGCGCCTCGGACGCCGCCGGCCGGGCCGCGGCGGCCAGGGATGCGGGAGGCGTGACGGCGTTCATGGCGGCGTCACAACGAGGGTTTGGCGGCGGCCTGCGCGCCGGCGAAGTCCAGCACGCGGCCCTTGTTGGCCGCGGCGTAGGCGCTGGCGGCGTCCTTCTGCAGGAAGGCGCTGAGCTGGCCCTTGGCATCGACGGCGAACCAGGTGTTGGGCGCCAGCAGCTTGATGCGGTGGATCAGGTCGTGCACGTACACGGCGCGCGGCTTCTTGCCGGCCTGCTGCAGCTTCTGCAGGTCGGCGAAGGCGTTCTCGATGCTGGCGTAGTGGCGCACCTTGGGTTCGCCCTGCACCCAGATGCCGGCGGCGCGCTGCACGTCGGTGATGGGTTTGCCCGTGATGGCATCGTTGGCCTTGAGCGGCACCTTGTCGTGCCGCGCCAGCCGCGCGTCGTAATCCAGGCCCGACTGCTTGAAGGCGGTGCGGATGAAACGATCGTCCACGAAGCCGGTGGCCTCCAGCGGCGAGTCGCGGCCCAGGAGCTTCAGCGTCTCGATGGAGGTCTTGAGCGCGGCGCGGTACTCGGGCTTCCAGGTGAAGTCGCGCGTCTGCAGCCCCAGCGGGCCGTGGTAGAGGTAGGACACGGCGGCCTCGATGCCCGTGACCTTCTCGATCAGCTCGCTGTACTTCTCGGGCTCGGCGGCGATGAGCCGGTCCGCCTCGATGGCCGCGCGCAGGAACGCGACCACGACTTCCGGGTACTTGCGCGCGTACTCCGCGCTGACCAGCGAGCCGTGGTACGTGGGCGCATTGGCCTGGGCGCCGTCGAAGATCTTGCGCGCGAAGCCGCGGTGCTCGAACAGCTCGGCGAAGGGCACGAAGTCGGCATGCGCCTCGATCTTGCCGGCCTGCAGCGCCGGGCCGGCCACCTCGGGCGCCTGCGTGATGATGTTGACGTCCTTCTGCGGGTCCCAGCCCTGGCTGGCCACGGCGCGCAGCAGCATGCCGTGCGCGGTGGAGGCGAAGGGCACGGAGATGGTCCGGCCCTTGAGCTCGGACAGCGCCGTCACCTTCGAGTCGCGCGGCACCACGATGCCGTTGCCGCTGCCCAGCGTGCTGCCCGACAGCACGGTGATGAACAGGCTCTGCTTGCCGGCCTTCAGGAACGCGGCGCCGTTGTTGGCGCCGGGGAAGTCGGCCATGGAGCCGATGTCCAGCTTGTCGGCCACCATCTCGTTGGTCAGCGGCGCACCCGAGGTGAAGTTCTTCCACTGGACGTCGTACTGCACGTCCTTGTAGCGGCCCTCGCGCGGCAGGTATTTCTCCAGCAGCTTGAGCTCGCGGATGAGCAGGCCGCCGGTGGCGCAGTTGATGGTAGTGTCCTGCGTGCCGATGGCGACGCGGATCGTTTCGGCGGCCTGGGCGCCGGCCAGCGCCGACGCCAGGGCCAGGCCCAGCAGGGGTTTGAGGATCGGTTTCAAGGCGGTCTCCCTCGGGTTATCGCAGCAGGTACGGGATGTCAACGTGCACGGCGCCGGTGGGGCAGTCCTTCTCGCACGGCATGCAGTACCAGCATTCGTCGAACTTCATGTAGGCCGTGCCCTTGCTCAGGTCGATGGCCAGCACGTCGAGCGGGCACACGTCCACGCAGACGGTGCAGCCCTTGTGGGCGATGCACTTGTCGGCATCGACCGTCACGGGCACGGCCGCGGGGTGCAGCGCAATGGGGGCGATTTGCATGAAAGGTCTCCTGGCTCAGGCCACCACGGCCTCGGCGGCCGGGATGCGCAGGCGGTGGTAGGCGTTCTTCTCGGTGTCGGCGATGGGCACGATGTAGGGCTCGATGGGCCGCTTGAAGCTGGCCATGCGGCCCTGCTCGTCCTTGCGCAGCTGGGCGTGGCAGAACCACTCGGCGTCGTTGCGCTCGGGGTAGTCCACGCGGGCGTGGTAGAGGCCCCAGCGGCTCTCGGTGCGGAAGAGGGAGGCGCGCGCCGCCATCTCGGCGCAGTCGCGGATGGCGTGCACCTCCAGCGCGCGCATGAGTTCATGGGCATCGTTGGCCTTGAGCTCGTCGAGGTCGTGGCGGATGCCCTCGAAGCGCTCCAGGCCGATCTCCATCTTGCGCGTGACCTTGGGCGGCTGCAGGTAGTCGTTGACCATGCGCCGAAGCTTGTATTCGACCTGGTTGGGCGGCAGCCCGCGCTCGCGCTGCAGCGGCGCCCACACGCGCTGGCGCTCGCGCTCCACCTGGCCGGCATCGACGGCGGCGAAGTCGTGCTGCGCGCAGAAGCGCGCGCTGCTCTCGCCCGCGAGGCGCCCGTACACGAAGGCGCCCAGCATGTAGTTGTGCGGCACGCAGGCCATGTCACCCGCGGCGTGCAGGCCCGGCACCGTGGTCTGGGCGTGCTCGTCGACCCACACGCCCGAGGCCGAGTGCCCGCTGCACAGGCCGATCTCGGAGATGTGCATCTCCACCATGCGCTCGCGGTAGTCGGTGCCGCGCCCGGCGTGGAAGCGCCCGCGGCTGGGGCGCTCGTTGGTGTGCAGGATGGTCTCGATGGTCGAGATCGTCTCCTCGGCCAGGTGGTCGAGCTTGAGGAACACCGGGCCCTTGCCGCCCTGCAGCTCCTGGAAGAACTCCCACATCATCTGGCCGCTCCAGTAGTCGCTCTCGATGAAGCGCTGGCCTTCCGCGTTGGTGGTGAAGCCGCCGAAGGGGCCGGTGACGTAGGCGCAGGCCGGGCCGTTGTAGTCCTTGATCAGCGGGTTGATCTGGAAACATTCGATGCCCGAGAGCTCCGCGCCGGCGTGGTAGGCCATGGAATAGCCGTCGCCGGCGTTGGCCGGGTTCTCGTAGGTGCCGAAGAGGTAGCCCGAGGCCGGCAGCCCCAGGCGCCCGGCCGCGCCGCAGCACAACACCACCGAGCGGGCGCGGATGACGTGGAAGTCGGCCGTGCGGCAGTCGAAGGCCATGGCGCCGGCGATGCGGCCGTCCTCGGCCGTGAGCAGCCGCGTTGCGACCAGGCGGTTCGTCACCTCCACGCGCGTGCGCTTGAGCTGGCGGTACAGCACCTTCTTGATGTCATGCCCTTCGGGCATGGGCAGCACGTAGGTGCCCATGTGGTGCACTTTCTTGACCGCGTAGTCGCCGGTCTCGTCGCGCTCGAAGCGCACGCCCCAGCGGTCCAGTTCCTCGATCATCGGGAAGCTGTTCTGCGCATAGGCCATCACCGTCTTCTGGTTGACGATGCCGTCGTTGGCGATGGTGATCTCGCGCACGTACTGCTCGGGCGTGGCGTGGCCGGGGATGACGGCGTTGTTGAGGCCGTCCATGCCCATCGAGATCGCGCCGCTGCGCTTGACGTTGGCCTTTTCCAGCAGCAGCACGCGCAGCGCGGGGTTGGCCTGCTTGGCCTTGACGGCGGCCATCGGCCCGGCGGTGCCGCCGCCGATCACCAGCACGTCCACTTCGGTTTCGATCGTTTCCATGGTTCCTTTCCTTGGGTGTCAGCGTCGTTGCAGCCGCATGCGGTACTGGAAGGTGTCCGAGCGGCAGTAGAGGTGTTCGTAGTCGATGGGCCGGCCTTCGCGGTCGTGCGTGAGGCGCTCGATGTGCAGCATCGGCGCGCCCGGCGGCAGGCCCAGCAGCGCGGCCGTGGCGGCATCGGCGCCCACGGCGTCCAGCGCCAGGTCGGCGTGGCCCAGCGGCGTGGCGCAGTCGTTTTCCAGGATCAGGAAGATGTCGCGCGAGGCCAGGTCGTCGCTGCGCAGGCGCCGGCCCAGGTGCAGAGGCAACCAGGTGAGATCGAGCGACACGGGCTGGTGGTCCAGGTAGCGCACGCGGCGCACCTCGGTCACGGGCGTGCCCAGGTCCAGCTGCAGCCGGTCGGCCACGCGCTCGTCGGCCGCCACGGTCAACAGCGACAGCAGCCGGTTGAAGGTCTCGTGCCCCATCCCGTTCATGGCCTCGGCGAAGCCCTGCAGCCGGCCCAGTTCCTGGAAAGGCTTGCTTTGCGCGACGAAGGAACCCTTGCCCGGCACCTTGAAGATCAGCCGCGCCTTCTCCAGGTCGCCCAGCGCCTGGCGCACGGTGATGCGGCTCACGCCGTACTGCGCCATCAGGCTGCTCTCCGAAGGCAGCCGCTCGTGCGGCTGCCAGGCGCCGCACAGGATGCGCTCGCGCAGCTCCTCGCGGATGCGGCTGTGCAGCGTGGGCTGCTGCACGGCGGGCGCGGCGGTTGCGAAGCGGACGGGACTTGTCATGACAGGTTGGGAGCAGCGGGGCATTTCGCGTTGAGTGCTGCGGACTCTAGAAGCCGGTGCCGCGATCGCCAACGAATGAAATCCGTGGTGCATAGCCGCTGGCGGCATATGCGCTTCGCGGCGCTTGAGTACGTTGAGAGAGCAACGTATAGGCAAAAAGCGGGTGGGCACAAAAGAAAGCGGCCCGCCGTAGGGCGGGCCGTGGGAAATGGGGCAGTGCGCGCCGCGTCCTCAGCGCTGCACGCCCCAGCGGCGCACGGTGACGCGCTCCAGCGTCGCGAACACCAGGTTTTCGATCACCAGCCCGATGACGATCACGCAGGCCAGGCCGGCGAAGACGCGGTCGGTGTAGAGCTCGTTGCGGTTCTGGAACACGTACCAGCCCAGGCCGCCCTGGCCCGAGGTGGCGCCGAAGACCAGCTCGGCCGCGATGAGCGTGCGCCAGGCGAAGGCCCAGGCGATGCGCAGGCCCGAGAGAATGGCCGGCAGCGCCGCCGGGATCAGGATGTGCAGCACCAGCCGCAACCCGCTGAGGCCGTAGTTGCGCCCGGCCATGCGCAGCACTTCGGGCACGTTCTGGAAGCCCGCGTGCGCGGCCAGCGCCAGCGGCCACAGCACGGCGTGCACCAGCACGAACAGCAGGCTCTGCGAGCCCAGGCCGAACCACAGCAGCGCCAGCGGCAGCAGCGCGATGGCCGGCAGCGGGTTGAACATCGCGGTGAGCGTGGACAGCAGGTCGCGGCCCAGCCGCGTGGTGGCCGCCAGCGCCGTGAGCGCGAAGGCCGCGGCGATGCCCAGCACGTAGCCCCGCAGCAGCAGGCCCAGCGAGATGCCGGCCTTCTCCAGCAGCTCGCCGCTGGCCACGCCTTCGGCAAAGGCGATGGCGGTGGCGCTGAAGGTGGGCAGCAACAGATCGTTGTCGGTCCAGCGCGCCAGCGCCTCCCACAGCAGCGCCAGCGCCGCCAGGATCGCGCCGCGCCGCAGCACCACGTTCTCGCGCAGGCGCTGCGCCAGCGGCAGCGCGCGCTCCACGGGCGCCGCGGTGTAGGGCTCCAGCGCGTACTCGGCTTCAGGCAGCACCGGGGCGTTGGCCGCCGCGGGGTGGATGAAGGACGGGTCCGCGGCGGAGGCGGACACGTCACCGTGGCGGTCGGGACGGGGAAGGGACGTGAAGACTGCGCTCATGCCGCTGCTGCCTCGGGTTGTGCCGTCTCATCGAACAGCAGGTGGTGGATGCGCTGCGCCTGCGCCTGGAAGTCCGGGCTGCCGACGCTGTCGAGGTCGAAGGGGTGCGCGTGCAACTCGGCGCGCACGCGCCCGGGGTGCGGTGACAGCAGCACGATGCGGTGCCCCACCACCAGCGCCTCCTCGATGGAGTGGGTGACGAACACCAGCGAGCAGCGCACCTGCGCCCACAGCGCCAGCAGTTCCTGCTGCATGCGCCGGCGCGTGAGCGCGTCCAGCGCGGCGAAGGGCTCGTCCATGAGCAGGATGCGCGGCTGCATCGCCAGCGCGCGGGCGATGGCCACGCGCTGCTTCATGCCGCCGGAGAGCATGTGCGGATGCGCGTCGGCGAAGCCCGCCAGCCCCACCTGCTCCAGCACGCGCAGCGCGCGGCGCTCGGCCTCGGCGCGGCTGGCGCGGCCGGAGGCCAGCAGCGGGAACATCACGTTGTGCTTGACCGTCTTCCAGGGCGGGAGCTGGTCGAACTCCTGGAACACCATCACGCGGTCCGGCCCCGGCGCCGTCACCGGGGCGCCGCCGAGGGTGATGCGGCCTTCCACCGGCGCGAGGAAGCCGCCGATGGCCTTGAGCAGCGAGGACTTGCCGCAGCCCGAGGGGCCCAGCAGCACCAGGCGCTCGCCGGCGTGGAGGTCGAAGCTGACGCGGTGCGTGGCGCGCACCACGCGCGCACCGGCCACGTACTCCAGGCTCACGCCGGCGACCTGCAGCAGGGGCGTCGTCGGTTGCATGCTTTACTTCCTTTGCAGCTTCAGTTCGCGCCCGCGTTGTGCGGGTCGTCGAAGAAGTAGTCGCGCGCCGAGGCGGGCTTGTTCTTGATGGCGCCCACGCGGTGCATGAACTCGGCCAGCGCGTAGGTGTTCTGCGGCGTGAGCTTGAACTGCACGTCCGGGCTCTTGATGATGTCCAGCACCAGCTTGCGGTCGATCTTGCTCTTGTTCACGCGCAGGAACAGGTCCGTCGCGGCCTCGGGGTTGGCGTGGATCCACTGCGCGGCCTCGGCCAGCGCGGCGGTGAAGGCGCGGTAGGTCTTGGGGTTCTCGCGGCGGAACTTCTCCGTGGCGTAGAGCACCGTGGCCGAGGACGGGCCGCCGAGCACGTCGTAGCTCTTGAGCACGACCTTGGCGGCGGGGTTGGCGGCCAGTTCCTGCTCCTGGAAGGGCGGATTGGCGAAGTGCGCCGTGATCTCGGTGCCGCCCTTGCTGATGGCGGCGGTGGCCTCGGGGTGCGGCAGCGCGACGCTGATCTTGTCGAGCTTGGCGTGCTGCGCCTCGCCCCAGAGCCTGGACGAGGCCAGCTGCAGGATGCGCGACTGCACCGACACGCCCACGGCCGGCAGCGCGATGCGGTCCTTGTCGCCGAAGTCGGCGATGGTCTTGACCGCCGGGTTGGTGCTCACCAGGTAGTACGGGAAGTTGCCCAGCGAGGCCACGCCGCGCACGTTCTGCTTGCCCAGCGTGCGGTCCCAGAGCGTGAGCAGCGGGCCCACGCCGGCGCCGGCGATGTCGATGGAGCCCGAAAGCAGCGCGTCGTTCATGGCGCTGCCGCCGGAAAGCGTCACCTGCGACACGGCGATGTCCAGGCCCTGGGCCTTGCCGTGCTTCTCGATGAGCTTCTGGTCCTTGGCGACGTCCAGCAGCAGGTAGACGATGCCGAACTGGTCGGCGATGCGGATCTGGCCTTCGGCCCGCGCGCCGGCGGCGCCCAGGGCGAGCAGGCCGCCCAGGCCCAGGACGGCCAGGCGGTGGAGGAGGGGCTTCTTCTTCATGACGGGGTCGATGGCGGGTGGCCGGGGCGTGCGTGAGGTGCGCGGGAAAGGCGTGAAAGTTGCGCTGGCATCAGAACGGCACATCGCCCTCGATGGTGGTGCGGTACAGGCGCCGGCGCTGCGTCGCGGGGCAGCCGGTGGCCAGGTGCACCACGGAACGGTTGTCCCAGAACACCAGGTCGCCCGCGCGCCAGCGGTGGCGGTAGACGAATTCGGGCTGCGTGCTGTGCTGGAACAGCGCGTCGAGCAGCGCGCGGCTTTCGTCCTCGGGCAGGTCGATCACGCGGGTCGTGAAGTGCTCGCTGACGAAGAGCGCGGGGCGGCCGCTTTCCGGGTGCGTGCGCACGATGGGGTGCGTGGTCGGCGGCACCTCGGCGATCTGCTCGGGCGTGAGGTTCGGGCGCCAGGGGCTGCGCTGCTGCAGCTCGGCGTAGCGCGTCAGGTACCAGTGCTCGGCCTTGCGGCCGGCGACGGCGCGCTTGAGTTCCTCGGGCAGCGTCTCGTAGGCCAGGTGCTGGTTGGCGAAGAGCGTGTCGCCGCCCTCGGCGGGCAGCTCCTGCGCGTGCAGGAAGGAGCCCAGGCTGGGACGTTCCTTGTAGGACAGGTCGGAATGCCAGAAATGGCCCGCGTCGCCCAGGCCGATGGGCCGGCCGTCCTCGACGATGTTGGACACCACCAGCACTTCCGGGTGCGAGGGCAACGCGAACTGCTTGAGCACGTGGCGTTGCAGCGGGCCGAAGCGCGCGCTCAGCGCCACCTGCTGGTCCGGCGTGAGCGCGTGCTGGTCGCGGAAGACCAGCACGTGGTAGTCGAGGTGCGCGCGGTGCAGCCGCTGGAATCCGGCGTCGGACAGCGGCTGCGACAGGTCCAGCCCCAGCACTTCGGCGCCCAGGGGACCGGGCAGGGGGCGAACTTCGAATTCGTTGTGCAAGGACATGTTCTGGATCAAGGTGCTTCAGTGCGATGCAGTCTAGGGAGCACCTTGCGTACACGGAACGAAGCAGAACGAATGTGCTTCGTCGTTTTGCTCAGCAGGCCGGGTAGGCCGGCGGCAGCGCGTCGAAGCGGCGCGCTCGCTGTGCGCCGTCCCGCGGTGGTTGCCCAGGCAACGGGTAGGCCGTTTCGCCTGTGGACAACCGGGCCTGAAATACAACATACACGTAGCAGCTGGAAGCTCAAGGAACCCCGGACTCCGTGTGCGCGCTCCGGCCCATGCCAGGAAGGTTGAGGGCAAGTCAGGAACAGGAAGGGGGAGGGCCACGGCCTGTACGAATGGCCGGGCCGTGGCCGTCAGTGCTGGGAATCCGTGGTTTCGGCGGCTACGTGTATGTTGTAAATAGCGGGTTGGCGTCGTTGCTGCCACGCTTCTCCCCTGCCGGTGGGCCCTGGGCTCCCTCCATTTGGGGTTGCGACGCCACCCGAGAGTGCGGTGTGGCTTCGCGCGGTCCGAGGGAGCACTCTCTGACCCGGTGACGCATGGGTGGGGGAGACATCGTTGTGTGCGCCGGTTCGGCAGGCCCTGGGACCTGACCGTTTATCGGAACGCATGCCTGACGGGCCGCGGCCGGCCAAGGCCGTGGCGGCGTCCAAGACCTGCTTCCCCTCCCGTTCGCGCAGAGCCGATGCATCGTTGCTGACGCATCGACCATTTCGTCGGTCACCTGGCTGGGGCCAGCGTTAGGAGGGATATCTCATGAGTGTGATCGCTGTCATCGGGCTTGGTTACGTGGGCCTGCCGCTGGCGGTGGAGTTCGGCAAGCACGCCCGCACCATCGGCTACGACATCGCCACCGACAAGGTGGCCGCCTGCCAGCGCGGCACCGACCCGTCGCGCGAGCTGCCCGACGAGGAGATGGCCGCGGCCCGGCACTGCGTCTACACGAGCGACCCCGCGCTGCTGGCCGAGGCCGACGTCATCATCATTGCCGTGCCCACGCCAGTGGATGCGGCCAAGATCCCCGACTTCGGCCCGCTGCTGGGTGCCAGCGCCAGCGCCGGCAAATACATGAAGCGCGGCGCCACCGTGGTGTACGAGTCCACCGTGTACCCCGGCGCCACCGAGGAGGTGTGCATCCCGGTGCTGGAGCGCGAATCGGGCATGAAGTGGAAGCAGGACTTCTTCGTCGGCTACAGCCCCGAGCGCATCAACCCCGGCGACCGCGAGCACACGCTGACCAAGATCCTCAAGGTCGTCTCCGGCGACACGCCCGAGACGCTGGAGCGCGTGGCGCAGGTGTATGAGCGCATCGTCGAGCCCGGCGTGCACCGCGCCAGCTCCATCAAGGCCGCCGAGGCCGCCAAGGTGATCGAGAACACCCAGCGCGACCTCAACATCGCGCTGATGAACGAGCTGGCCATCATCTTCGACAAGATCGGCATCGACACCACCGAGGTGCTCGAAGCCGCCGGCACGAAGTGGAACTTCCTGAAGTTCAAGCCCGGCCTGGTGGGCGGGCACTGCATCGGCGTGGACCCGTACTACCTCACGCACAAGGCCGACATGCTGGGCTACCACCCGCAGGTGATCCTGGCCGGGCGGCGCATCAATGACGGCATGGGCAAGTTCATTGCGGAGCAGACGATCAAGAACATGATCGCCGCGGGCAGCTACATCAAGGGCGCGCGCGTGAACGTGCTGGGCCTGACCTTCAAGGAGAACTGCGCCGACCTGCGCAACTCCAAGGTGGTGGACATCATCCACGAGCTGCAGAGCTATGGCGTGGAGGTGTTCGTGAGCGATCCCTGGGCCGACTGCGACGAGGCCCTGCACGAGACCGGCATCCGGCTGCTGAAGTGGAACGACCTGCCGCGCGCCGACGCCATCGTGGCGGCGGTGGCGCACCGCGAGTTCGCCCAACTGCAGGTGGAAGACCTGGGGCGCAAGCTGGTGCGCGGCGGCGTGTTCATCGACGTCAAGGCCGCCTTCGACGCCCAGGCCATCGAGGCCTCCGGCTACCGCCTCTGGCGGCTCTGAGCTCCGCGGGCCGGCACGGGCGTCCCGCCAGCACACCTCTCTCCCTCCCTCCAGTGCTGCCGATCGCCCGGCCAAATGCCGGTCCGCGGATTTTTTTGCGGCGGCCTACGCAGCCGCCGCCCGCGGTGCGCACAGGAGCATCCGCCTGAAGTCCACCGCCGCCGCCACCCGCGCCGGCGCCTGTACCGGGCCCATGTGTCCCAGACCCTCCAGCCGCTGCAGCGTGGCCCGCGGGCAAATCTGCACCAGCAGCTCCGCGATGCGCTGCGTCGGCGCCGGCGAGCGATTCCCGCACAGCAGCCGCACCGGCATCGCCAGCCGGCGCCAGGCGTGCACCGGCACCGCATCCGCGAACAGCGCCCCGAACTCCGCCATGACCTTGGGCATGGCCTGCGCGATGCCCGCGCGCCGCCGCCCGTTGCACGCCTCCCAGGCGCCGGCACCGCTCCAGTAGTCCACGAAACGCTCCGCCGCCTCGCGCAGCCGCTGCTCGCGCACCAGCGCGCCCACCGCGTGGCCCAGCGCCATCGCCTCGGCCCGCAGCGCCCGCGTCCCGGGCGCCTGCAGCACGCCGAAGCGCACCGGCTCGTAAAGGGTGAGACTGCGCACCCGCTGCGGCCAGCGCAGCGCCAGCTCCAGCGCCACCGCACCGCCGTAGGAATGGCCCAGCAGGTGCACGCCGCCGGGCTCGCGCTCCAGCAGCGGCGCCAGCCGCTGCGCCTCGTCCGCCAGTTCGAGGGACGCCGCCGGGCTCCAGCCGCTGCCGTCCTCGTAGCCGATCAGCTCGGGGGCCACCAGCTCCACCGCGCCGGGCAGGAATTCCCGCCAGGGCTCCCACTGGCGCGCGCCGCTGGCGCTGCTGTGCAGCGCGATCACGCGGGCGTGCCCGGTGTGCGGGCCGCGGGACGGCGGGGTGGCTGGGGACGGCATGTGACAACTCCTTCAGGCGCCGCGGCCCGGTGGCCGCCGTGCTGCCACCTCGGTTGCGCCCGCGCGCCCGGAAGTTCATGTCGCACCGTGTTGCCACGGCGGAGCCCGATCCGCCGCACCATCGCGCCCATGTGCCGGATGACTTGTCTCCTCGTTTCAGTCCTGTGGCTGGTGCCGTCCGCCCGCGCGGCCGAGCCCTTGGCCCTGTCCGTGCTCGACGCCGCCGGGACCCCGCGCTCCGCGGTGGTGGACGGCAACGCCGTGCGGCTGCAAGCCCAGCTCGACCGCCCGGCGCGGCGCGCCACGGAGGTCTCCTTCACCCTGGACGACGGGCGGCTGCTGGGCAGCTGCACCGTGCCGCGCGCGGCGCGCGCCTGCAGCAGCTCGGAGGTGAGCACGCTGGGCTGGTACTGGGCCGGGGGCGACGACGCGCGCCCGCGCCGCGAGCTGCGGGCCCAGGCGGCGGCGCCGGGTTGGCGCGCGCGCCGCGAGCTGGCCGTGGCGCCGCGACCGGTGGTGTTCGTGCACGGCTTCATGTCCGACCACCACACCTGGGATGCCTACACCGCGCCGGGCGGCTTCCTGGCGCAGGCCGGGCTGCAGGGCTTCGCCGTGGGCGACGGGCGCGCCGAAGGGGCACTGGACACCGGCGCCCTGGCGCGGCTGCGCAGCCCCACCAAGACGCTGCCCGAGAACGCCGCGGCGCTGCAGCGCTACATCGAGGGCGTCAAGCGCCGCACCGGCGCGCGGCAGGTGGACCTCGTCGCGCACAGCATGGGCGGCCTGGTGGCGCGCTACTACGTGGCGCGGCTGATGCGCGAGCGCGACGTGGCGCAGCTGCTCACCCTGGGCTCACCCCACGGCGGCTCGGAATGCTCGGGCCTGGCCTCGGCGCTGGGCGTGCTCACGCCGGCGGCGCTGGAGCTGCGCCCGGCCTTCGTGCGCCAGATCTTCAACCGCGGCGTCACGCGCCGGCACGGCGTGCCTTTTCACCTGCTCGCCGGCGATCCCATCGCCGACGGCTTCCGCGCGCCCTGCAGCGGCGTGCCCAGCGACAGCGTGGTCAGCGTGGACAGCGCCTCCGCGATTCCCGGCCGCGTGCAGCGGCTGCCGGTGCTGCACACCGACATGACGGCCTCGGCCGAGGTGTTCCAGCGCTTCGTGCTGCCGCTGCTGCGCCACGGCGCGGGCGAGGCCGAGGAGGACGCGCGCCGCGTCCCGGACGACACCGGCGACGCGGCGGCGCAGTTCACGCAGGTGGTGGGCGGCCGGGTGGAGGCAGGCGCGACGGTGGAGATCGAAGTGCAGCTCGACGACGTGGCGGTGGCGGGCTTCGCGCTCTTCGACCCCAGCCGCGCGTTGGAGGTGACGGTGCGCGGCGCCAGTGGTCGCGTCATCAACCTCACGCCGCAGGAGCACGGCCTGATGCGGGTGGAGGACCCGTCCTCGCTGCTGACGCTGGGCTACGGCTTCGACCGTCCGCGTCCCGGCCCCTGGCGCGTGTCGCTGCGCGCGCCGCGCGAGGCGACCGACTACGCGCTCCTGGCCCGCGTCGCGGGCGGCGCGGTGCTGCGCTCCAGCGCCAGCCCGCTCACGGCGGCGCGCGGCCAGCCGGTGCGGCTGACGGCGGCGCTGGAGCATCCGCAGCGCGTGCCCGAGGGCGTGGCGATGCGCGCCGTGGTGCACCGTCCCGACGGCAGCACCGAGACGCTGGAGATGCCGGGCGAGGGCGCTGCGCGCAGCGTGCAGTGGCGCCCCACACAGCCGGGGTTGCACGGCATCGACATCGCCGCCAGTGGCCAGGCCGGCGCGCTGCGCATCGAGCGCATGGGCTTCCTGGCGGTGGAAGTGCGGCCCTGACCGGCAGGTGCCCAAGCAGGCGCGGCCGAAGTTGTAGAGCATCCCGACTCGCGGCTGCAGTTTCCAAAAATGTTTTTCCAGGATCGAACCCGCCTGCCCACGACTTTTTCAGGCTGCAGCAACCGAACCATTCAAACCAATTTGATCAAGGCGTCGGCTGCGGTTTGTCCTTATCCAGCCGGCTTTTCAAGGGACATACCTTTCTTTTCAGCGACACACACACCAGAAAACAAGAAGCGGTAATGTGAGCACATGCGTCTTGAGTAACCTAACACATCACCAAGGATACATGCCTGTATCGGTACTCTCTGAGTTCATGGAATTGATGTAACAACCGGGTAGGGCACTCTACTTTCACGCCGCCCCAGATCGGCAATATTTCACGAATCACCAAGAGGACCATAACAAGTCATTTCTGAATATTCAGCAATCGTCGCTCCATTTATTGGCATGCGTTTTCTGAAATAAGATGAATTCCATGCGATGCGCATGGCGCGCCACGCGCAAGGCATTGCGGCGCTTTCATTTTTCGGCCGGCAAGATGTGCGAGGCCGCTGCGGCCGAGCCCGGAAGACCCGAATCCGCACTGGCGAGCCGCCGTGTCGAAATCAGGGGAAATCCGGATTCCGTAGCGCCAACGCAAAATTTCGGCTCAACTGGGCAAGCTTTTTCACCCACGCCCGCGAAATACTCCAATGAATTGACCGTGTCAGTAACAACCTTAGAAACAGGTTGAACACTGGACAATTTTTCACGCACCGTTACGCTGCATTCTCAGGACATGCAAGAGGAGGCAGCATGAACCTCAAGGCGACGGCCTATTCGACGGCCTATTTCCTGGCAGCCGCAGCGCTGCTGCACGCCAGCCCGGCGGCCTTGGCCGCAAATTCGGGTGATTCACCACCGGTATCCGCCAATCTGGCCCGACCGACCTATACGGTGCACGAATTGGGGTCCGTGGAAGACGGCATGAGCGACGCGCGCAGCGTCAGCAGCAACGGCAAGGCGGCCGGGTATGTGACATTCAATATCGACGGCAGTTTCAGGCCGGCGCTGTTTGAATTGGGCAAACTACCCGTTCCGATATATACCGACGGGCCCGGCAAGGCCACCGGCGTGAACGCCGCCGGCGAGGTGGTGGGCTGGTACATGCAGGGCGCGGCCACGCAGGCCTTCCGCTGGAAGGGCAACAGGCTCACGCCGCTGCCCACGCTGGGGGGCAGCAGCTATGCCGCGGCGATCAACGACCGCGCCGAGATCGTGGGCTGGTCCGAGGTCTCGCCCGGCGTGGTGCATGCCGCCTACTTCTACGCCGGCAAGGTGGTGGACCTCGGCACCTGGGGCGGGGTGAGCGCGCAGGCCACGGGCATCAACGAGAACGGCGACATCGTGGGCTTCCGCGAGGTGATGCGCGATGGCGTGCTGGTACGCCAGGGCGTGCGCGTGCTGCGCGGCCAGGCGGCGCAGCTGCTGCGCCCGCCCGCGGGCTTCGACGCGCTGGTGCCGCAGTCCATCAACAAGAACGGCGACGTCGCCGGCTACCTGCACAAGGCCGGCGGGCTGAGCTTCGAGACCCAGGCCTTCACGCTGGTGGGCACGCAGCTCAAGCGGCTGCGCAGCGATGCCTGCTGCAACGGCTCGCCGAGCTCGGCCGCCGCCATCAACAACGCGCGCCAGACCGTGGGCCACAAGTTCGACGCCGGGGGCGACCCGCGCCAGCGCGGCCGCCTGTGGCGCAACGCGCAGCCCGTCGCGCTGGACGTGCTGCCCGAGGCCGCCACGGCGGGCTGGTACGCGCTGGGCGAGACCACGGCCATCAACAACCGCGGCGTCATCGTCGGGGTGGGGCAGACCGGGGCGCGCAACGTGCGGGCTTACATGCTGGTGCCCAAGCCCTGAAACCCGCCGCGCGCCGGCCGTCAAGCCGGCGCGCGGCCATCCTTCGTTCAATACCCGTAGCTGCGCTCGAGGCGGTCCAGTTCCCCGCTCTCGCGGGCGCGGCGCAGCTCCTCCTTCACTTCCGCGCGGGTTTTGCCCGTGCCCGCCTGCGGCGCGGCCGACGCCTCGGCGCTGCGCCCCTGGGCACCGGCCGCGGCGCCGGAGCGGTTGTCCCACCAGCCGCTGTAGTCGTGGCGCATGGGGTCATCAAGTTGGCCTGAGTCGCGCGCGCGAGCCGCCTCGGCCTTCACCTCCTCGCGCGTGAGCGGCCGATCCTGAGCCAGGACCGCCGTGGATGCCAGCAGGAGCGCCAGCGTGGATATCGGGAGCCGGTACTTCATCAACGTCTCCTCGCCGGCCGCCACCGGCCAGCCGCCCGCACTGTAGGAGCCGGCCCAATCAAGCGCCGGCAGCAGGGGTTCGCCGCCGCGTCGGCTGACACGCCCTCGTCACGCCGCCGCCCTACAACCTCAGCAGGCGTACGGCAGGCACGCCAGCAACCCGAAGTTGCTCCAGGCAACCAATTCAGAGGTCCACTTTCAGCGTCACCCGCAACGTGCGCGGCTCGGCCGGGTGCACGTGGCGGGCCGGCGCCACGTCCGCCTCGCCGCGCGGCCGCGACTCGTAGAAGTACTCGATGTCGTTGACACGGCGGTTGAGCAGGTTGAACACGTCCAGCGTCACCTCGGCGTCGCGGCCCAGCCGGCGCGCCACGCGCAAGTTGGTGGTGAGCGAGGAGCGCGAACGCTGGCTGTCGTCCTCCACCAGCGCGGCCGAGCCCAGGTAGCGCCACTGCAGGCTGGCCGACCAGGGGCCGAGCTCGCGCAGCGTGAGCGCCACCGAGCCGACCCGGTCCACGGCGTTGGGGACGCGGTCGCCGGCGGGGTCCGCATCGGCGAAGCGCGCATGGGACCAGGCCAGGTCCGCGTCCACCAGCAGCCACGGTGCCGGAATCCAGCGGTTGTTCCACTCCACGCCACGGCGGCGGCTGGGCCGGTTGGGCTCGGTGGCGCCGGCGTCGCCCACGTAGACCAGCTCCGAGTCGAAGTCCAGCTTCCACAGCGCCAGCGAGCTCTGCAGGCCCGGCAGCCACTCGGTGCGCACGCCGATCTCCTGCCCGCGCGCGGCCACGAGGCCGGGCACGCGGTCCACCGGCTGCCCGCTGCGCGGGTCCACCGCGGCGGTGGTGCCGCGCGCATCGTTGCTATGGAAACCACGGCCGGCGTTGAGGAACAGCTCCGTCCTGCTCCACGGTCCCAGGATCAGCGAGAACTTGGGCGAGAACAGGTGGGCCGAGGCGCGGCCCGAGTTGGCGGCGTTGGAGAGGCTGTCCACCTCGAAGCGCGCGTGGTCGCCACGCAGGCCCACGATCGTGCGCGCCCACGACGCCAGCTCCACCGAGGTCTGGCCGTAGAGCCCCGCCTGGGTCTCACGCACGCGGTCCTCGCGCGTGGTGCGCACGGCCTGCCGTGCCACCGTGTCGAACAGGCCCACGCGGATGCGGTCATGGCGCAACTGCAGCCCGAACTCCGTGCGCGCGGGCAGGCCCGCGAGCGCGTGGTCGAAGGCGTGGCTTGCGTTGAAGCCATACACCTGCCGCCGGTCCCGCTGCGCGAACTGGTCGCCCTCGGCATCGGGCCGGCCGTCCAGCGCTTCCGGCAGGTCGTAGGTGAAGTCGGAGAAGAGCCTGAGCCGGTAGTCGATGGCGTAGGCCGACACGCGCGTGGCCGAGCCGTCGTCGCCGCGGCGGTGCCACTCGCCGGAGGCGCTGCTGCGCCGCGTGCTGCCGCCATCGGTGGGGTTGAGCGAGTCGAAGCGGCCGAGCCGGCCGCTGTCGATGAGCGGCTGCGGCACCTGGTCGGTCGAGGTCCAGTGCGCGTCGTAGTGCATCAGGCTGGCGCTGAAGCCCTGCGCCCGGCTGCCGCCGCTGAGCGTGAGCACGCCGTTGAGCTTGTGGAGGTCCTCCGGCACGGTCCACGGCCCGTCGTTGCGCTGCAGCTCCAGCGCGCCCAGCAACGACAGCTCGGGCGCCACCTCGGTGGAGCCGGCCGTGACCAGCCGCCGGTAGCCACGCTGGCCCAGCGTCAGCGCGGCAACGGGACGCTCCAGCGTGTTGCGGTAGGCGATGTCGGCCGAGCCCGCGGCTGAGAAGTTGCCGTTGCGCGCGAAATAGGGGCCCTTGCGGTACTCGACGCGGTCCACCAGCTCCGGCAGGAGGAAGTTCAGGTCCGCGTAGCCCTGGCCGTGGGCGTGCGTGGGCATGTTCACCGGCAGCCCGTTGACGCTGGTGGCGAAGTCGGTGCCGTGGTCCAGGTTGAAGCCGCGCAGGAAGTACTGGTTCGCCTTCCCGTCGCCGGAGTGCTGCGTGACGATCACCCCGGGCACGAACTCCAGCACCTCGCCCGGACGCAGCGCCGGGCGGCTCTTGAGCAGCTCGGCGCGGATGACGCCCTGCGACGCCGCGTCGCTGGTGCCCACGGCGTTGTCGTAGTGCCGCCCGGTGACGTCCACGCGCTGCACCGCGTCTTCGGCCGTCTCGGGTGCGTCATGGGCGTGGACCGTCGCGGCCGCAACGCACGAGACGGCGGCCAGGGCGACGGCGTGGAAGGCAAGGCAGGGCGAGGAAGGGCAGCGGCTCATGGCGGCGGCGGAGTCTGAAGAGGTTGATGGAGTAGCGGTACGCGGCCACGGCCCGATTGGATGCAGGCAGGGGATGCAGGCGGATTGTCAGGCCTGGCAGGGCCGCGCCCGACCGTGAATCGGCAGCGAGCCGCCATCGATGCCTGCCCCGGCACCCGGGCTTCGGGCGGCGCGCCCGGTCACTCAGCGCTGGCCTGCCGCGCGCTCATCAGCTCGATGAACCGGCGCGCCGCCGGCCCCGGCGGCTTGTCCTTGGCCCAGACCACGTCCACCCAGAGCTTCAGGGCGTTGGTGAAGTTCTGTGCCGGGATCTCCACCAGCTGGCCCGCGGCCAGTGCGGCATGCACGAAGCCTTGCGGCAGCCAGGCCCAGCCCAGCCCCGCGATCACCATCTGCAGTGCCGCGACGGGGTTGTCGGTGCGCCACTGGTGGCGCGAGATGGCGATGCGCTTGTCCACGTCCTCGGAATGGCGGCCGGCCACGATGACCTGGCGCTCGGACAGCAGCTGCTCGTCGCGCACGCCCTGGCGCCCCGCCCGCGCCAGCAGCGGGTGCGCCGGCGAAACCACCGCGATCAGCGTTTCTCGCGCCACCTCCTGGAACTCCTCGCGCGCGTCCATGCCGAGGCGTTCGAACACCAGCGCGAGCTGGGCGCGCCCGTCCTGCACCATGCCCAGCGCATCGGCCTGCGGCGCGGCCAGCACCTCGACTTCCAGCAGCGGGACTTCCACGGACAACGTCGCGAGCGCCTGGCTCCACGGCGCCGCGGCCAGCAACTCGGGCACCACGACCAGCGTCAGCCGCGTTTCCAGCCCCTGGCTCAGGGACAGGGCGTGCGTGTCGAGCTTGCGCAGTTGCTCCATCAACAGCCGCGCCTGCGGCAGCAGCGCCAGGGCATGCGGCGTCGGCCTGGGCTCGCGCCCGCCGCGGTCGAACAGCAGCAAGCCCAGCTCGGCTTCCAGGTTCCCGATGGTCATGCTGACGGCGGACGGCACTCGGCCCAGGTGCCGTGCGGCCGCGGAAAACGAGCCACGCTCCATCGCCGCCAGGAACACCGTCAGATTGTCGAAGTTGAACACCACCTGTCAGCGGAACTGAAAATATCTGACTTCTTATATCACCAGGCCAGAAATAAAGTTCCGCATCTTTTGAAGTTCCATGGAGTGTGCAAAGTGGCTTGGTGGTTGATCGTGGTGGCGGGGCTGTTCGAGGTGGGTTGGGCCATCGGCCTGAAATACACGGAGGGCTTCACGCGCCTCTGGCCGACGCTGGGCACGGTGGGCTCGATGGTGGCGAGCGTCGTGCTGCTGGGCCTGGCGATGAAGCAGTTGCCCGTCGGGACGGCCTACGCGGTCTGGACCGGCATCGGGGCGGTGGGCACCGCCGTGCTGGGCATCGTGCTGTTCGGCGAGTCGGCAGCGGCCGGACGGCTGGTGTGCCTGGCGCTGATCTCCGCGGGCATCGTCGGGCTGAAGTTCGTGACGCCGCATTGATGAATGCGACAACAGCTTCGAGCCGGGAGTGAAGGCTCACCGCCCGGTTTGGATGGCGGGCAGTTGCAGGGTCAACCGCAGCGCGATGCCTTGTCAGCCCGGATGCTGAGGCGGGGCGCCAGGCATGGCGGACTTCGCGCTGCGGTGGAGATTCGGGCTGGAAGCCCGCCTTGAACCCTGCGCGCCTTCAAACACTCGGCTTACCGGGTACGCAGTTTGCAGATGTGGCTCTATCCCGTCGTGTTCCCTGGCGAGGGTTTCGCCCGGGAACGCAGACAGCGGGACCTCAAATGGAACAGGAGATCTTCATGAGCATTCAGAACCCGGCTGACAAGGACAAATCCCACCCGGTTGCCACGGGCACCGGTGCTGTAGTGGGTGGCGCGGCTGGCGGCATTGCCGGCGGCGCTGCCGCGGGCGCCGCGGTTGGCGGCATGACGGGCCCGGTCGGCGCGGCGGTAGGCGCCGTTGCGGGCGCAGTGGTCGGCGCCCTGGCTGGAAAGGGCATCGCGAACGCCGTCGATCCGGCCGTCGAAGACCAGTACTGGCGCGACAACTATTCGAGCCGTCCGTATGTGAGCGGCGGAAGCTACGACGACTACGGCCCCGCGTACCGCTATGGCGTGGATGCCTACACGCGCTACCCCAACCGCTCTTTCGACGACGTCGAGTCCGACCTGGGCCGGGACTGGAACACCCAGCGCGGCAGCTCAAGCCTGGAGTGGGAACGCGCCAAGCACGCCTCGCGCGACGCATGGCACCGCGTGAGCAACGCGGCCGAGCGCGCCATCCCGGGTGACTCGGACCGCGACGGCCGGTAAAAGAGGGTCAGGCGCGAGCTCCCGCGCCTGCCATCGATGATTGGAGAGCCACCGTGGTCAGCAAGAACACCGTTTGCCTCTGGTACGACGGCACCGCCGTTGAAGCGGCCCGGTTCTATGCCGCAACCTTCCCGGACAGCTCGGTGGGCGCGATCCATCGCGCCCCCGGCGACTTTCCCTCCGGCAAGGAGGGCGACGTGCTGCTGGTCGAGTTCACCGTGATGGGCATTCCCTGCATCGGCCTCAACGGCGGCCCGGCCTTCAAGCACAACGAGGCCTTTTCGTTCCAGGTGGCAACCGACGACCAGGCCGAAACCGATCGCCTGTGGAACACGATCGTCGGCAACGGCGGCCAGGAGAGCGCCTGCGGCTGGTGCAAGGACAAGTGGGGCCTGTCGTGGCAGATCACGCCACGCGCCCTCACGGACGCCATCGCCGATCCGGACCGCGCCGCGGCCAAGCGCGCCTTCGACGCGATGATGCAGATGACCAAGATCGACATCGCCGCCATCGAGGCGGCCCGGCGCGGCTGAGCGCATCAGTTGGCCGGCGCAACCGGCCTGGCCTCGTCGAAGCGCCGGGCCGTGCAGGTGCCGGCCCCTGACGAGGTCGCTTCTCAAAGCCCCTCGCGCAGCAGCCCCCGCGCCGCCAGGTTGCCGATGAAGGCCCGCAGCCCGAAGCGCCACGGCGGCGCCGCCTCGCTGTGCGTGACGCGGTTGAGCAGCTCGCCCAGCCGCTCGCTGCGGATGCTCACCAGGTCGCCCAGCTTGTGAGTGAAGCCGCCGCCGGGCTGGTCACGGTCCTCGATGGGCGCGAAGAGCGTGCCCAGGAACAGCATGAAACCATCCGGGTACTGGTGCGCCGCCAGCGTCTGCGCCACCAGCTCCGTCGGGTCGCGGCTGATGCTGCTCATGGTGTTGATGCCGCGCAGCTCGAAGCCGTCCTCGCCCGTGACGCGCAGGTGCACCGTCTCGCGGCGCACGTCGTCGAGCGTGAAGCTCGCGTCGAAGAGCCGGATGAACGGGCCGATGGCGCAGGAGGCGTTGTTGTCCTTGGCCTTGCCCAGCAGCAGCGCGCTGCGGCCCTCGATGTCGCGCAGGTTGACGTCGTTACCGAGCGTCGCACCCACGATCTGGCCACGGCTGTTGACGGCCAGCACCACCTCGGGCTCCGGGTTGTTCCAGGACGAGTCGGCGCGGATGCCGATGTCCTCGCCGCTGCCCACCGAGGAGAGCACCGGCGCCTTGGTGAACACCTCCGCGTCCGGGCCGATGCCCACTTCCAGGTACTGCGACCACAGCCCGCGCTGCTGCAGCAGCGCCTTGAGCGCCATGGCCTGCGGCGAGCCGGGCTTGATGTCCGCCAGGTTGCTGCCAACCAGCTCCAGCACCTGCGCGCGCAGCGCCTGGGCGCGCGAGGCGTCGCCGCGGGCCTGCTCCTCGATCACGCGCTCGATGAGGCTGGTGGCGAAGGTCACGCCCGCGGCCTTGACGACCTGCAGGTCGCAAGGCGCCAGCAGCCAGGGCTGCCCTTCGTCGCGGGCGCCGGGCAGGCTGTTGGCCAGCAGCGCCTGCACGTCGCACAGGCGCCGGCCGGCGGTTTCGCGCACGGCCTGGGCCGGGTCCTCCGACTCCAGCAGCGTGCTCACGGTGGGGAAAGCCTCGCTCAGGTCGAACACGCCTTCGTTGCGCAGCGCAACCACGGCCGGGCCGGCCACGGGGCCGGGCACCCAGACGCGGCCGATCAACGTGCCGGTGAGGGCGTCAACGGGGAGGAGGGTTTCAGGGGTGAGGGGGGTTGAGGCAGTGGTCATGTCGGGGTCCTTTCAATTCGTGAGGTTGGTAGCGTTCGCGGCGTCCCGAAGGCTGAGGCGCCATGCACCCCACCTCGTCATCCCCGCGCAGGCGGGGATCCAGGCGGTCCCCAAGTCAGCCATGTGCTGATTCGTAGGCACTCCCAGGACATGGAGCGCCGCACCCATGACTCCGTACCAAGGTGGGACCGCCTGGATTCCCGCCTTCGCGGGAATGACGAAGCAGTAGGCGTGATGTGTCGGCTCGCGGCTACCGGCTCAAGACAGCCGGTTGGCGATGGCCCGCAAGGGCCACCGCATGGAGCCGCCCTCAGTGGTTGTGCCGCGGCGTCTTCTGCGCGATCCGCCGGTACTTGAGCGCGAACTCCAGCGTCGCGCCCTCGGCGAGCTGCCCGGTCTTCTGCCGGTACAGCTCCTCCCACGGCGAATGGCTCTCGGGCACCGGGGGCTTGGGCAATTCACGCTTGCGGCGCTCGATCTCCTCCGGTTCCACCAGCGCGTTGCAGGTGCCGGCATTGAGGTCGATGCAGATCATGTCCCCCGTGCGCAGCCACGACAGCCCGCCGCCCGCGGCGCTCTCGGGCGAGCAGTTCAGGATCGAGGGGCTGTCGGCGGTGCCGCTCTGGCGACCGTCGCCCAGCGTGGGCAGCGTCTCGATGCCGCGGCGGATCAGCGCGTCCGGCGGCTGCATGTTCACCACCTCCGCCGAGCCCGGCCAGCCGATGGGCCCGGCGCCGCGCATCACCAGGATGCAGCCCTCGTCGATGTCCAGGCTCGGGTCGTTGATGCGCGCGTGGTAGTCGTCCGAGCCCTCGAACACGATCGCCCGCGCCTCGAACACGCCTTCCAGCCCCGGCCGGCTCAGGTAGCGGCTGCGGAAGCGCTCCGAGATCACCGAGGTCTTCATGATCCCGAAGTCGAACAGGTTGCCGCTGAGCACCAGGAAGCCGGCCGCCTCCAGCAGCGGGTCGGAGAAGGGACGGATCACCTCGCGGTCCGTGGCCTCGCGGCCCTCCAGGTTCTCCGCGATGCTGCGGCCCGTGACGGTGAGGCAGTCGCCGTGCAGCTTGCCCGCCTGCTGCAGCTCCCACATCACCGCCGGCACGCCGCCGGCACGGAAGAAGCGTTCGCCCAGGTATTTGCCAGCGGGCTGCATGTTCACCAGCAGCGGCAGGTCGTAGGCGTGCTCGGTCCAGTCGCTCGGCCGCAGCTCCACGTCCGCGTGGCGCGCCATCGCCATGAGGTGCACCTGCGCGTTGCTGGAGCCGCCGCAGCAGCTCACCACCGACAGCGCGTTGAGGAAGCTCTGGCGCGTGAGCAGGCGCGAGGGCCGCAGGTCCTCGTAGGCCATCTCCACGATGCGCCGCCCGGTGTCGTAGGCCATCTGGCCGCGCTGGCGGTAGGGCGCCGGAATGGCGGCGCAGCCCGGCAGCGACAGGCCCAGCGCCTCGGCCACCGCGTTCATCGTGGAGGCGGTGCCCATGGTGTTGCAGTGCCCCGCCGAGGGCGCGCTGTCGCAGGCGCGCTGCAGGAACTCCTCCTCGTCGATCTCCCCGGCCGCGAGCTTGCGGCGGCTGCGCCAGATCACGGTGCCCGAGCCCACCAGCTCGCCCTCGTGCCAGCCGTCGAGCATGGGACCGCCGGAGAGCACGATGGCCGGGATGTCCACCGTGCAGGCGGCCATGATCCCGGCCGGCGTGGTCTTGTCGCAGCCGGTGGTCAGCACCACGGCGTCGATGGGATAGCCGTACAGCACCTCCACCAGCCCCAGGTAGGCCAGGTTGCGGTCCAGCGCGGCGGTGGGACGGCGGCAGTTCTCGAAGATCGGGTGCACCGGGAATTCCATCGGAATGCCGCCGGCGTCGCGGATGCCGTCGCGCACGCGCTTGGCCAGCTCCAGGTGGATACGGTTGCAGGGCGAGAGATCGCTGCCCGTCTGCGCGATGCCGATGATCGGCTTGCCGCAGCGCAGCTCGTCCGGCGTGATGCCGTAGTTCATGAAGCGCTCCAGGTAGAGCGCGGTCATGTCCGAACGGTGCGGGTCGGCGAACCACTCGCGCGACCGGAATGGGCGCTGGGGCTTCTTGTCCATGAGGTACTTCCGTGCGTGTAGAGGCGCGGGCCCGGTGCCCGCGCCGGGGGCTTACTTCTTGCGCGCCTTGTCCAGCTCGGCCATCAGCTCGCGCGTGCTGTCCTCGCCGAATTCCTTGCTGAACTTGGCCACCACCGGCTGCAGCTTCTCGCGCAGCTTGGCCTGTTCAGCCGCGGGCAATTCCGTGACCTGCATGCCGGCCTTCTTCAGCTCGCCCAGCGCCTTGTCGCCGAAGGCACGGATGGTCTGGCGCTCGTAGAGCGTGGCCTCGCGCGCGGCCTCCGTGACCAGCTTCTGCTCCTCGGCCGAGAGGCTGTCCCAGGTCTTCTTGGACATCAGCAGCACCCAGGCGCTGTAGATGTGGCGCGAGAGCACCAGGTGCTTCTGCACCTCGTAGAACTTACTGGCCAGGATGGTGGCGGTCGGGTTCTCCTGCCCGTCCACCGCCTTCTGCTCCATGGCGGAGTACAGCTCGGTGAAGGGCATGGGCGTGGCGTTGGCGCCCAGGGCGCTGAAGCTGTCGATGAACAGCGGGTTCTGGATCACGCGCAGCTTGAGCCCGGCCAGGTCCTCGGCCTTGGCGATGGGGCGGCGCGAATTGGTCACGTGGCGGAAGCCGTTCTCCCAGAAGCCCAGGCCCACCAGTCCCTTCTCGGGCAGCTTGGCCAGCAGCTTCTGGCCGAAGGCGCTGTCCAGCACCGCGTCGGCCTCGCGCTCGTTGGCGAAGGCCAGCGGCAGGTTGAGCACGCCGAAGTCTTTCACCAGCGTCACCAGCGTGGAGCTGTCGGGCACCGTCATCTCCAGCGTGCCGCCGCGCAGCGCCGCGGTCATGGTCACGTCGTTGCCCAGCGTGCCGCTGGCAAAGAGCTTGGCTCCCAGCTTGCCGCCGCTCTTCTGCGCCAGCAGCTCGTTGAAGCGCTTCACGGCCAGCGCCTGCGGATGGTCATCGCTCAGGCCGATGCCGACCTTGAACACGCGCTCCTTGACCTGCGCGGCGGCCGGACTGGCCAGCGCCGCCAGCAGGGCCGCGGCCAGGGCGAGGGATTTGAATTTCATGCTTGTCTCCTGAGGCTTGTGCTTGGAACGAGGGTCTGCGCACCCGGCGGCCGGCCGATTCGTGCTCCCTCCCGCAAGGGCACAGCCTAGGCCAGTCCTGAAAATGGGTCCAATCACCGTTTCGCTAAAATCCATTCCAGGAAGTTATTGATGGATCAGCGTGTCGGGAAAACCCTTAACCACGGCCCAGGCCTGCGGCCGGCTGCGTTTCAGGCATTTGCAGTTTCTGGAAATCCTGGGCCGCACGCGCAATCTGCGCCTCACGGCCGAGCAGATGCACATCACCCAGCCCGCGGCCACCAAGATATTGCTGGACATCGAGGAGATATTCGAGGCGCGGCTGTTCGAGCGGCTGCCGCGGGAAATGCGCCCCAACGAGCTGGGATTGTTCGTGCTGCGTTATGCCGCGGCCACGCTGGCCGGGCAGAAGAAATTCGTCGATGAATTCAACGCGCTGAAGCAGGGCGGGCACGGGCACGTGGCGGTGGGCGCCATTTCCGGCTCCGCCGCGCACCTGCTGACGGCCGCGGTGCGGGAGGCGCACCGGCGCCGACCGCTGCTGGTGTTGAAACTCTTCGAGCAGAGCAGCGACCAGCTCATCGCCTGGCTGGCCGAGCGCCGGATCGACCTGATGATCGGCCGCTTCACCGAGCCCGCCCAGCGGGGGCCTTTCCAGTACGAGCGTTTGAGCAGCGAAGCGCTGTGCGTGGTGGCCGGCGCCGCGCACCCCTTGCGCGAATTCCGCCCGTCATCGCTGCGGGAGCTGGCGCACTGGCCCTGGATTCTCTACCCGCATCCCACCGCGCTGAGAAAGGTGTCCGACGGCATCTTCGACGCCGCCAACCTGCTGCCCGCCGCGGGCATCGTGGAAACCACGTCATTCCTGTTCGCGCTGGAATTGCTGCAATCCACGCCCATGCTGTCGCTGCAGCCTGCGGCGCTGGTGGACAAATACGTGCAAAAAGGCCTGCTGGCGCGCATTCCCGTGGAAATTCCGGACCACATGCCCGATTACGGCCTGATCACGCGCCAGGGCGAAATTCCGGCGCCGGTGGTGCAGGAATTCATGGACATCCTGCGCGAGCTGGCGGGCGGGGGCGAGGGCTCGCCTTGAATCGAGCCCGCCCGCCGCACCCGAGGCCGGGCGTGTCGGCGGGCCCGCGCCGCGCAGCAACTTCAAGAAATCGCCACACCGTCCGCCCACACTCGCCTCATCCCGGGAGACCCTGAGATGCCTGACTGGACCCTGCGCGACGCCCGTCCCGACGACCTGGGCGGCATCGCCACCCTCTACGAGACCTCGGGCCTGGACGCCCCGGGCAGCAGCGAGCCCGAGATCCTGCGCACCAACTACGCGCGGCTGATGGCGCTGCCCGGCGCGCGCGTGCTGGTGGCTTGCACAGCCGACGGCACAGTGCTGGGCACGCTCACGCTGTTCGTGCTGCCGTTGCTGGCGCACCGGGGCACGCCCGCGGCGCTGGTGGAAGACGTGGCGGTACATCCTGCCGCGCAGGGCCGCGGGCTGGGCCGGGCGCTGGTGGCGCATGCGCTGCGCATCGCCGCGGAGGCCGGCTGCTACAAGCTGGCGCTGAGCTCCAACGCCAGCCGCACGCAGGCCCATGCCTTCTACGAGCGGCTGGGTTTCAAGCGCCACGGGCTGAGCTTCGTGGCCGAGGTCGGGAGGGCGGCCGAGCCGGCGCCTGGAGCCCGCGCGAGCCGCTATCCTGGCCCCGAGTCCCACCCGCAGCCTCCGGATGTTCAGCAGGCTGCACTCGGTCCTTTCAATACCGGCCTGGAACAGCGCACCCATCGGGCAACGGACGGCTCACGGAAATGATGATGAAGACAATCAATGCAGCCACCTGTGCCCTGGTGCTCGTGGACTACCAGGCGCGCCTGATGCCCGCGATCCACGATGCAAGCGCCGTCGTGGCCACGGCGGTGCGGCTGGCCCAGGCGGCGCGGGTGCTGGAGATCCCGGTCCTGGGCACGGAGCAGAACCCAGCCGGCCTGGGTCCCAACGCGCAGCAGGTGAAGGCCCTGTGCGGGCGCACCGTGTCCAAGACGCATTTCAACGCGTGCGCCGACGGACTGGTCGAGGCGCTGCACGGGGCCAAGGCAAGCTGTGACCAGGTGGTCGTCGCCGGGTGCGAGGCTCACGTCTGCATGCTCCAGACCGCACTGGGGCTGTTGCGGGCGGGCAAGCAGGTGTGGGTCGTCGAAAACGCCAGCGGCTCGCGCCGGCCATCCGACCACGCGGCCGCCATGCGAAGGCTGGCAGCCGCCGGGGCGACCATCGTCACGCACGAGATGGTGCTCTTCGAGTGGCTCGACGACTGCAAGCATCCGCGCTTCAAGGAAGTCCTGGAACTCATCAAGGCCGCTGACTGAGGGCTTCGCGAGGCGTCGGCCTCGTTGGCAAGGAAGTGCGGGCCGCGGCCGGGGCTGAGAAACACGGCATCGGGCCCGCGCGCGGGGCCAGTGCCCTGCACCCGCCGGAGCATGAGCGGGTTCCAACCATGGGGCTCATGGCCTTGAAATTGCTGGCGACCGGGCCCGACCCGGATCACCATGAGCAGGACGCATCACGACGTTTTGTCATGGACTCGAACCCGCTCGGCGCAACGGCACATGAGGAGCCCTTCGACTGCACGCTGCAGGCTGGCTCCAAGGCGATGGTGCAGCCCCTGCTCGTGGCCGTGCAGCGGCTCACCGGTGTAGAGACAACCTTTCTCACCCTGACCGACTGGAGCACCCGCTCCCAGGACATCGTGCTCGCGCTGAACACGGGCGAGGCGCTGGTGGCCGAAGGCAGCCGGGCCGCCTGGTGCGACGCGCTGTGCCAGCAGGCCTTCGACGGCGGGACCGTCTGCAGCAGCGACGTGCCGCGGGACTTTGGCGGCAGCGCGGAGGCCGTACGAAGCGGCCTGCGCAGCTTCTTCGCGCTGCCGCTGGCAGCGTCGGAGCGCACGGTGGGCTTTCTCTGCGGCGCCAGCCGGAGCGTGGCGGCGCCGGGCGCGGCCGAGCTGGAGACCGTGGCCCTCATCGGCCAGGCCATGGCGTCGCAGCTCCAGCTCGAAAGGCGCACGCGCGAGGCCGAGGCGCGGCACCTGGAAGCGACCGAAACCATCGCGCGGCTGATGCACCAGGCCTCGACCGACGGCCTGACCGGCCTGCCGGGCCGGGCGCTGATGCTGGCCCGGCTCGAAAAGATGATGGACGACGTCAGGAACGGCCGCCGCCTGGCGCTGTGCTACCTGGACCTCGACGGCTTCTGCGTGGTCAACGACCAGCTCGGCCACGAGGCCGGCAACGCGGTGCTGGTGGCGGCGGCGGAGCGGCTGCGCCGCGTGATCCGCCACAGCGACTTCGCGGCGCGGCTGGGCGGCGACGAGTTCGTATTGCTGCTGGACGGCATCGACAGCGTGGCCGAGGTGCACGTGGTGGTGGACCGCGTGCTGGAGAGCATGGCGCAGCCGTACCCGCTGGCCGAGCGCACGCTGCAGCTCACGGCCAGCATCGGCGTGGCCCTGTACCCCGACCACGGCCAGATGGCCGAGCAGCTGCTGCGCGCCGCCGACCAGGCCATGTACCGCGCCAAGCGCATGGGCAAGAACCGCGCGTGCCTGACCGGCCTGGACCCGGACCGCCCGCTGGCCGACCAGGCCCTGCTGGAGGAGCTGCGCCTGGCGATGGAAACCGACCAGCTCGTGCTGCACTACCAGCCCAAGGTCTGCGCCCGCACGCGCGAGCCGCGGGGCGCGGAAGTGCTGGTGCGCTGGCAACATCCCGCGCGCGGGCTGCTGGCTCCAGGCGCCTTCCTGCCGGTGCTGGCCGGCACGCCGCTGGAGGTGGAGCTGGACCTCTGGATCATCGAACGCGCCGTGCGGCAACTGGCCGATTGGCACGCCGCGGGCCGGCCGCTGCCGCTGAGCATCAACGTCACCGCGGGCACGCTGGCGCTGCCCGGGCTGGCGGCGCGGGTGGCCGGCATCATGGCCGCGGCGGGCCTGCCGGCCCTGAGCCCGGAAGGTTGCGCGGCCATCGAGCTCGAAGTGCTGGAAAGCACCGCGCTCAACGACCTGGGCGCCGCGCGCGCGGCCATCCTGGATTGCGCCAGGCAGGGTATTTCCATTGCGCTGGACGATTTCGGCACCGGCTACTGCTCGCTGAGCTACCTGCGCCAGTTGCCGGTGCAGGCGCTCAAGATCGACCGCAGCTTCGTGATGAACATGCTGGGCAGCGACGGGGACATGCACATCGTGCGCGCCGTGATCGGCCTGGCCCGAGCCTTCAAGCTGACCACGGTGGCCGAAGGCGTGGAGACACCGGACCATGCCCGTACCCTGGCCGAGCTGGGCTGCCACCAGCTCCAGGGCTTCGGCGTCGCCCGGCCCATGCCGGCGCCGGCGCTGGAGGCCTGGCTGGCACAGCAGGCCGGGCGGGGACAGGGCGCGTAGCGCGCGGGCGGGATCACCCCGCCGCCAGCCTGAAATGCCCCGCCAGTCCCGCCAGCCGCTGCGCCTGCTGGCGCAGCGTGGCGGAGGTGGTGGCCGACTGCTGCACCAGCGCGGCGTTCTGCTGCGTGGCCGACTCCACGTCGGAGACGGCGCCGCTGAGCTCGCGGATGCGGCTGCTCTGGCCGGCCGCGGCACCCAGCAGCTGCTCCATGGCGCCGGCCATGCGCTCCACTGCGGCATTGACGCGGGCCATGCGCGCCCCGGCCTCCTGCGCGGCCTGGCTGCCCCGATCCACCACCTGCACCGACTCGCCGGCCAGCTTGGCGATCTCCGCCGAGGCCGAGGCCACGTGCTCGGCCAGCGCACCCACTTCCTGGGCCACCACCGCGAAGCCGCGGCCCTGCTGGCCCGCGCGCGCCGCCTCCACCGCCGCGTTGAGCGCCAGCAGCCGCGTCTGCAGCGCGATGCGCTCGATCAGGCCCGTGATCTCGGTGATGCGCGCCGCGCTGCGGTCCAGCTGGACCATGGCGCCGCTGACGGCGGCCACCGCCTCGTTGCCGTCGCGCGCGGCGCTGGTGGCCGAGTGCGCCAGCCGCGCCATGGCGCGCGCGGTCTGCTCGGTGTCGCCCACGCTGCGCGCCAGCTCGGTCATGGCCGAGGCCGTCTGCACCAAGTCCGCGGCGGTGCGCTCGGTGCGCGCGGACAGGTCGCCATTGCCCGCGGCGATCTGCGCGCTGGCCTCGGCAACGGCGTGGCTGGAATGCTGCATGTCGTGCAGCAGCTCGCGCAGCCGCGCCTGCATCGCGCCCATGGCCTGCAGCAGTTGAGCGAACTCGCGCAGGCCGCCGGCGCTGACCTCGCCGGCCAGGTCGCCCCGGGCGATGCGCTGCGCCACCGCCACGGCATGCGCCAGCGGCGCGGTGGCGGCGCGCACGCCCCACCAGGCCAGCCAGGCGAAAACCACCGCGGCCACGGCCGCGATGGCCAGCATGGCTCGTTGCCAGTGGTCCGAGCGCGCCTGCGCCTCGGCACGGCGCTCCTCGCCGCGGCGTGCCACCTCCGCCGACAGCCGGCCCACCAGCGCGTCGATGCTCGTCGCCTGCTGGCGCGCGCCGGCCAGCACCTGGTAGCCCTCGGTGGCGGTGACGATGCGCCCGGTGATGCAGTCCCGCAGCACCGGGGCGGCGGCCTTCTCGTAGTCGGCCAGCAGCGCCTCCAGCTGTCGGGCATCGGCACCGCCGGCCTGGCGCAGGGGCTGCAGGCTCGCGCGCGCGGCCCGCAGCGACGCCTGCCAGCGCGCCTGGCTCGCCTTGGCGGCCTGCAGGTCGTCGATGTTGATCAGCGTTTCCTTCTCCTGGCGCATCACGTCGCCCAGGTGCAGCCGCAGGCTGGCCACGCCCGACTGCGCCGCGAATTCCGTATCGGCAAATGAAGCGAACTCGGCGTTGATGTCGCGCAGCGCCAGCGTCGCGGCGGCCACGACGACGAGCAGCGTGAGGATGGAAGCGACGGCTCCGGCGGCCAGCTTGGCACGCAGGGAGGCACGGGGTCCAGGAGTCATGGTCAGGCTCGGAAGTTGCACAGCGGATCACTGCAGGCTGGTTGCACCTGCATCGAAGCCGCGATTCAGCCACGTGACCAGCTGTATCTCCGTGACACCCCCGAGTCCGCGTGCGGTTTCACGGCCCTGTCATCACCGTGTCACACGGCGCGCGCCAAGCTGCCGGCCTGGTGCTTTCCGGAGCTGTCCGGGCCCGGTGCTTGCCTGCAGTCGAACCATGTCTTCCACCCGCCACGTGATGCTGATCCGGCATGCCGAGGAGCCCGACCAGGCGACCGGCATCCTGGGCGTGGACGAGCAGGGGCGGCCTGACGGCGAGGCCCTGTCGGTGCGGGGCTGGCAGCGCGCCGGTGCGCTGGCGCGGCTGTTCGCGCCCTGCGGCGGCATGCCGCCGCAGCCGCTGGCGCGGCCCGCATCGATCTTTGCCGCCACCGACAGCGGCAAGAGCCACCGCCCGCTCTGCACCGTGCTGCCGCTGGCGCGGCTGCTGGGGCTGCGGGTGGATACGCGCTTCGGCTCCGAAGGAGAAGTCGCGCCGCTGCTGGACGCCCTGCGCGCCAGCCCGGGCCCGGTGCTGCTGTGCTGGCGCCACCAGGCCATGGGCGACATCGCGCAGGCGCTGTGCGACGGCGCGCCGCGAACCTGGGACGCCGCGCGCTATGACCTGGTGTGGGTCTTCGAGCACCAGGGCGAAGGCTGGCGCTTCACCGAACTGCGGCAGCGGCTGCTGCACCACGATGGTTGAGGAGGGAATGACCCGCCATGCATGAACTCGAGCTCAAGCTGCGGATTCCCCCGGAGAGCCGCGCCGCGCTGGAAAAGGCGCTGAACGCCGCGCAGTGGCCGCGCACCCGGCTGGAAGCGCACTACTTCGACACGGCGGGCGGGCAACTCGCCGCGCACGGTTTCTCCTGGCGCCTGCGCCGCGAGAACGAGCGCTGGGTGCAGACGCTCAAGGGCGCCGGCGGGCACCGGCTGCAGCGCCTGGAACACGAGGTGGAAGTGCCGCCGGAGGAAGGCCGCGCCATGCCGCGCCCGGACATCGCCCGCCATCGCGACAGCCCCGCCGGCCGTGCGCTGGCCCAGGCGCTGGGCGGCTCGCTGGACGACCTCTCCACGCTGGTGGTGGAACAGTTCCACACCCGCATCGAGCGCCGCACGTGCGAGATGTGCCAGGGCGACGCGCGGGTCGAGGTCGCGCTGGACCTCGGCAGCCTGCACGCGCAGGGGCGCGGCGTCCCGGTGTGCGAGCTGGAGCTGGAGCTCAAGGACGGCCCCGCCGAAGGCCTGTTCGCGCTGGCGCGGCCCTGGGTGGCGGCGCAGGGCTTGTGGCTGTCCACCGCCTCCAAGGCCCAGCGCGGCACGCTGCTGGCCGCCGGGCGCGAGCATGCCCCGCCGGTGAAGGCCGGGGTGCCGGCGCTGGCGTGGTCGATGCCGGCACCGGCGCTGCTGCGCGCGGTGGTGGGGTGCTGCCTGGACCAGATCCTGCCCAACGCCGGCGAGGTTGCCACCGGCAGCGCCGACCCGGAGCACGTGCACCAGGCGCGCGTGGGCCTGCGCCGGCTGCGCACCGCGCTGCGCGAGCTCGGCGGCTTCGGCGCGGTGCTGGACGACGAAGCTCAGGCCGTGCTGGCCACCGCCTTTTCGCACCTGGGCGAGACGCGCGACCAGCAGGAGGTGAGCCGCTCCGTGCTGGCTCGGCTGGCCGAGGCGGGCGCACCGCAAGGGCTGCGCTGGCCCGATCCCGAGGGCGAGCCGCACACGCCGGCGCGGGCCGTGCGCGATACCGCGTTCCAGACCGTGTTGCTGGACCTGCTGGCCTTCACCCTGGCCGAGGACGCGCCGGAGCAGCCCGGCTGCAAGCACGACGGCGGCTGCCGCAAGGCCCTGCGCGAGCGGCTGGCGAAGCTGCACAAGCAGGTGGTGCGCGACGGCGAGCGCTTCACCGAGCTGCCGGTGCAGCGGCAGCACCGCGTGCGCAAGCGCCTCAAGCGGCTGCGCTACCTGAGCGAGTTCGTCGCGCCGCTGTACGGCACGCACGCGGTGGAGCGCTACGTCGACTCGCTGCGTCCGGCGCAGGACGCGCTGGGGCAACACAACGACGAGGCCGTGGGGCTGGAGGCCTTCCGCCGCGCCACGGCAGCGCAGCCTGAGGCCTGGTTCGCCGTCGGCTGGCTGGAGGCTCGGCAGCAGCAGAGCGCCCGCGACTGCCGCCGCGCGCTGCGCAAGGTGGCCGAGGCGCCGCGCTTCTGGAAGAAAAAAGGCAAGTCCTGAGCAATGCAACCGCGTTGCGGCGTCGCGATGTCCGGCGCATGGCAGCCATGCCGGGAAGCCGGGTGAAACTCGCATGGTTTTTTGTTACGAGGTCGAACCATGTCCCGCATCCACATCGAACGCGTGCACAGCCTGGGCCTGCCCACGGCGCGCCGCCTGGCCCGGCGCTGGGCCGAGAAGGTTGTGACCGAGCATGGGCTGCACTGCCGCTTCGACCAGGGCGCGAGCGCCGACCAATTGCATTTCAGCCGCTCCGGCGTCAGCGGCACGCTGGACGTGACGGCCGACCGCTTCCGTATCGACGTGCAGCTGGGCCTGCTCATGAGCGTGTTCGCCGGCACCATCGAAACCCAGCTGACGCAGAAGCTGGAGCGGCAGATCGAGAAGGCGCAAGCGGGGCAGGGGGCGAGGGTTTGAGGCGAAGCTGGCCAGGAAAGTTGGTGGATGCCAGCCAAGAGCCGATCCGGCCCGCTTCCTGGCAACAATATCCCATTGGGGATAGGAATCATTGTTTGGTCCCGGGTGGCACAATCATGGACAGGAGGCGTCCATGCTTGATCACGCTGCTGACCGCGCCGACCTGCGGTCGTCCGATACCTCAGCGAAAGCCCTGGCCGTGTTCTTCCGTATCGCGGATTTGTGGGGCCTGAACCCGTCCGAGAAGCAGACGCTCCTGGGCACCAGCCGCTCGGTCTTCTACCGATGGCAGGCCGGGAAGATCACGGCACCGCTGGACCCGGCGACCCTGGAGCGGCTGAGCTATGTCTTCCGCATCCACGCCGCGCTGAAGGTGCTGCTGCCGATTCCCGAGCGGGCCTACGCGTGGCCCCGGCAGCCGAATTCGTCGCCGCTCTTTGGCGGCAGCACGGCACTCGCACACATGCTGGGCGGCCGGGTGGGTGACCTCAAGGACGTGGCCGATTTCCTGGATGCGCAGCGCGGCGGGGACTTCGCTTGATCGCGGCGTGCATCGAGGTCCCGTGGCGTCCCTCGTACCGCGTGATCCCGAGCCGCTTCCCGCCGGTGTCGCTGTTCGACGACGTGGCCAGCCAGGACGAGTTGGACGCGGTATTCGCCGTACAGGCCTACACCAACCCCCGCTTGCGCCAAGAGCTTGGTGAGCTGGATCTCGTGCCGGAAGGTGAGCGCGTGTTCGGGACCGGCAGCACCCCAGTGATGGCGGCCTTCACGTACCTGAACCGCGGCGGCTCCCGATTCAGTGACGGCACCTGGGGCGTGTACTACGCCGGCGAAAGCCTGGAGACGGCCATCGCCGAGGCGAGCTTTCACGCCGAGCGCTTCCTCGGCGAAACCCGTCAGCCGCCGATCGAGGTGGACTACCGGGCCTGCGTCGCCCACATCGTGCAACCCATGCACGACATCCGCGGTGAGCCTTGGGCACCAGCCCACGATCCGCACGGCTACGCCGCCTCCAAGCAACTGGCGCGTGAATACCGGGCGGCCGGCTCGTGGGGACTGCTGTACCGGTCTGTGCGGCGCGAGGGAGGCGAGTGCGTGGCGGTGTTCAGGCCCAAGGCGGTCCAGATTCCCGTCGTGCAGGGCGCGCACGTCAGCCTGGTCTGGGACGGACAGGCCATCTCGGGCTGGTACCGCAAGTCGGACCACCACCCGCTTCCTGGAAATCGTTGACGGTCAGAGATTCAGAAGGCCGCCGTCCTGCGCCATCGGTTCAGCTCTTGAGGGAGAGCGTGAAATGCCCTTGCTGCGCCCACAGCGCGATCTCCTCGCGCAGCAGGTGCAGCGTGCGTGGGTCGGCCGGCACGCCCGTGGGCTCCCAGCGCAGCGCCAGCCGGCTGGCGCCTTGGGCGTCGATGCGCAGCTGCGGGCCGTCGGTGTCGCGCCGCGCATGGCAGCGGATGGCCGCCAGCCGCAGGCACAGCGCCTGGCGCGCGAAGGAGCGCCGCGCCATCGAGGCCTCCACCTTCTTCAGCCCGCCGCGCTGCGCCAGGATCAGCTCGGCGATGCGCCGCTGCTGGCTCTGAGAGAAGCCGGCCGCGTCCACGTGGCCCATCAGGTAGGCGCTGTGGCGGTGGTAGTCGTGGTGCGAGACGCAGCGCCCGATCTCGTGCAGCGCGCAGGCCCACGCCAGCTCGCGGCGCTCGTCGGCGCCGGCGTCCGGGGCAATGTCGTGATGCAGCGCCAGCGCCGCGTCGTGCACACGCCGCGCCTGCGCCAGGTCGCAGTGGAACTGCTGCTGCAGCGCCGCGACGGAGGCGTCGCGCAGGTCCGGCACCTCGCCGCCGGCGCTGCGTTGGCGTTCGTACAGGTCCACGATCACCCCCTGGCGCAGCGCGCCCTTGGCCGGCGCGATTTCCTTGATGCCGAACTCGCGCATCAGCGCCGCCAGGATCGCCAGCCCGCCGGCGATCACGGGACGGCGGTCGTCGCGCAGGCCGCGCAGCTGCAAGCGGTCGATGTGACCGGCATCGATGCAGCGCTCGATGCACCAGTTCAGCGCCGAGGGCGTGATGCGCCCGTCGGTGATGCCGTGGTTCGCGAGCAGCAGCGACACCGCGCCGGCCGTGCCGGAGGAGCCCAGCGCCTCCCGCCACAGGTGCGGCTCGAAGCTGGTCTCGGCCTCCTCGAACTCGGCCTGCGCCGCCACGCGCGCGGCCTCGAAAGCCTGGGGCGTGAGCCGCCCGTCGGCGAAGTAGCGCAGTGACAGCGACACGCTGCCAACCTGGAAGGACTCCGCCTCGCCCGGCACCCGGCCGCAGCCCAGCACCAGCTCGGTGGAGCGCCCGCCGATGTCCACCACCAGCCGCGGCAAGGCCGAGGGCTGCAGCTGCGCCACGCCAATGAAGATCAGCCGCGCCTCCTCGCGCCCGGAGATCACCTCCACCGGCGAGCCCAGCACCTCCGAGGCGCGCACCAGGAACTCGTCACGGTTGCGCGCCTCGCGCAGCGTCTGCGTGGCCACGGCGCGCAGGCCGCCCAACTCGAAGCCCGACAACCGATCGCGGAAGCGCCGCAGCGTCTGCAGCCCGCGCTCGGCCGCCTCCTCCTGCAGCAGGCCCTGCGCGTCCAGCCCGCCACCCAGCCGCACCACCTCCTTGAGGTTGTCCAGCCGCTGGTAGCGCCCGCCCTTGAGCTGGCCGATCTCCAGGCGAAAGCTGTTGGACCCCATGTCGATGGCGGCCAGGGGGAGTGAAGTCGCGGCGTCGTTCATGGGCGTGGCGGGCAGGGGCGGGCTTTCAGGCGCGGGGCAGGCCGCATGCCATGCGGCCCTCGCGAATATTCGTACTTCTCGTCTTCCACGGCAGGGAAGCGCCGCCAAGCCTAAGGCGCCCGCGTGACGCCTCCATGACATGCGCGGCCGTCACCACCAGGGACCGCAGCTGCCGCGGCACACGCGCCATGCGGCCGCGAAGCGCCGCACCGCTGTCATCGCCGTGACACACGCCGCAACGAAGCTGGCGCCATCCGCTTTTCACCCAGGAGCCGTGATGAATCGCATTGCCTTCACCCTGCCGCTGCTGTCCGCAGCCCTGTTCGTCGCCACCACCGGCAACGCCGCCGCCCAGGACGTCACCGGTGCGGGCGCTACCTTCCCCGCGCCGATCTACGCCAAGTGGGCCGAGGCCTACCACAAGGCCACCGGCGTGCGCGTGAACTACCAGTCCGTCGGATCGGGCGCCGGCATCAAGCAGACCAAGGCCAGGACAGTGGACTTCGGCGCCTCCGACATGCCGCTCAAGGACGAGGAGCTGGCCGCCGAGGGCCTGCTGCAGTTCCCCACCGCCATCGGCGGCGTGGTGCCGGTGGTCAACGTCCAGGGCCTGCAGCCCGGCCAGTTGAAGCTCACCGGCCAGGTGCTGGGCGACATCTACCTGGGCAAGATCACCAAGTGGAACGACCCCGCGCTCGCCGCTATCAACCCCGGCGTGAGCCTGCCCGATGCGCCCATCGCCGTGGTGCGCCGCGCCGACGGCTCGGGCACGAGCTTCCTGTTCACCAACTACCTGTCCAAGGTCAACGCCGACTGGAAGGCCAAGGTGGGCGAGGGCACGGCGGTGAACTGGCCCACGGGCGCGGGCGGCAAGGGCAACGAGGGCGTGGCCGCCTTCGTGCAGCGCCTGCCGGGCGCCATCGGCTACGTCGAGTACGCCTACGTCAAGCAGAACAAGATGAGCTATGCGCTGCTGAAGAACCAGGCCGGCCACTTCGTGGCGCCGGACGACCTGACCTTCAAGGCCGCCGCCGTCGGCGCCGACTGGAACAAGAGCTTCTTCCAGGTGCTCACCGACCAGCCCGGCAAGGACGCCTGGCCCCTGACCGGGGCGACCTACATCCTCATGCACAAGACGCCCGAGAAGCCGGCCAACGCCGCCGCGGCGCTGAAGTTCTTCGATTGGGCCTACGCCAACGGCGACGCCATGGCGACCGAGCTGGAGTACGTGGCATTGCCCGCCTCCCTGAAGGCCCTGGTGCGCAAGCAATGGACGACCATCAAGAGCGCCGACGGCAAGGTGCTGGCCGCCGTCAACTGATGCGGACTGCTGGCGCCGGCGACGCGGGTACGGCCGGTGGTGCGGACTCCCTCACGCACCACGAGCTTCCAACGGCGCTGAAGCTTTAAGCACGTAAAACGCATACTCAAGCTCGCAAATCTTCTTTTGGGTCATAAGCAGTGCAGCGTATCTTTGTGCGCTTGCTTATACAAGTCAGTCATAAGGCATGAATTATCGGGCTGACCTTCCCACATCATGAAAATTCGCGACCTCGATCTCAGCGCCAGCCCGATCAACCTGCAGCACCAGGCGGCAGGTCTGCCTCCGGTGGAGGACGTCGTTTCGCACCCGGACCAGCACCCGGTGCTGCGCATGGCGATGTGGGCGGCAGTGGCGGTGCTGGCGACGCTGGTGGTGGCGGTGGTGTGGCGGCTGTTCTTCGGGGACAACGGCGGCCACAGCGGCTTCGAGCTGATCAGCGGCGCGCTGTCCAGTCCCACCTTCTGGAGCGCGCTGGCGGTGGGCTTCCTGGCGCAGGTGGTGGACGGCGCGCTGGGCATGGCTTACGGCATCACGGCCACCACGTTCCTGCTCACGGCTGGCGCCACGCCGGCGGCGGCCAGCGCCAGCGTGCACATCGCCGAGGTCTTCACCACGGGGTTGTCGGGCATCTCGCACGTGAAGCTGGGCAACGTCAACAAGTCGCTGTTCGTGCGGCTGCTGGTGCCGGGCATCCTGGGCGCGGTGCTGGGCGCGGTGCTGGTGACGCAGTTCGACGGCGCGGTGATGAAGCCCTTCATCTCGGCCTACCTGCTGCTGATGGGCGTGTACATCCTGCGCAAGGCCTGGCGCGGCAAGTTCAAGAACCAGCAGCAGGAGCCGCGCCACGTGGGCAAGCTGGCCCTGGTGGGCGGCTTCGTGGACGCCGCGGGCGGCGGCGGCTGGGGCCCGGTGGTCACCAGCAACATCATCGGCGCCGGCGGCGACCCGCGCACCACCATCGGCTCGGTGAACTTCGCCGAGTTCTTCCTGACACTCTCCAGCGCCACGTCCTTCATCCTGCTGGCCGGCGAGCCCGCGACCTGGCTGATGGTGGCGGGGCTGGTGTTCGGCGGCATGTTCGCCGCGCCGCTGGCCGCGCTGCTGTGCAAGAGCCTCAAGCCGCGCACGCTGATGACGATCGTGGGCGTGCTGATCACGCTGATCAGCGCCTTCAACATCTACAAGGCGCTGCATTGAAACTGCAGCCCTGAGGACCAGGACGACGGCGCGGGTGTTCCCGCGCCGTTTTCATTTCAGGCCTGCACGCCCAACGCCCCGACGTTGAGCCGGTCCCCGTCGCCGCGCCGGGTCCGGACCATGGAGCGGCCCCGGCTGCCGTCCAGGTGACGGCGCAACCGCTTGATGTGCTCGTCCACGGTACGCACGTCCACCGCGTGGTCCGGGCCCCAGGCCGCCGCGATGATCTGCTCGCGGTTGACCACGCGCCCCTGGTGCTCGACCAGGCAGCGCAGCAACTCCAGCTCCGCGCGTGGCGGCGAGATCACGGCGGTCTTGTGGCCGCGCGCCACGCGCCCCTCGTGGCGCAGCGTGCCAAGGCCGGCCGCTTGCCGCATGGCCGTTGCGGCTGGCGCGTCCGCCGTGCGTGGCACACCTTTCACGGAGCAGGCACGCCCGCCTGGTCACGGAGTTGTCGCAATCGCTTCATAGAGTCCTTGCCGATGAACGATTTCTCATCCACGGAGGCCGGCTCCATGCCCGTGTCCGCCGCCCCGGCCAGCGCGGCGGCCGCCGCGCCGGGCCTGGTGATGCTCGACCGCGAGAAGGCGATCCTGGCCTTCAACCGCCGGGTGCTGGCGCAGGCGCGGCGCGAGGACGTGCCGCTGCTGGAGCGGCTACGCTACGTCACGATCGTCTCCTCCAACCTGGACGAGTTCTTCGAGGTGCGCTTCGCCGACGTGATGGAAGCGGCGCGGCTGCCCGGCACCGCGGTGACCGTGGGCGAGGTGCAGGCCATCGCGGCCGAGGCGCGCGCGCTGGTGAACGAGCAGTACACCCTGTTCAACGACGAGGTGATGCCGGCGCTGGAGCGCGAAGGCCTGCGCGTGGTGCAGCACCACCAGCGCAACGCGGCGCAGCGGCGCTGGGTGGCGGGCTTCTTCCAGGCGCAGGTGCGCCCGTTGCTGGTGCCCGTGGGGCTGGACCCGGCGCACCCGTTCCCGACGGTGGCCAACAAGACGCTGAACTTCATCGTGCAGCTCGGTGGCCGCGACGCCTTCGGGCGCGAGAACGCCATCGCCATCGTCAAGGTGCCGCGCGTGCTGCCGCGCGTGATCCGGCTGCCCGATGAGGTGTCGGAGGGGCGGCAGGCCTTCGTGCTGCTCAGCAGCGTGATCCGCGCGCACCTCGACGAGCTGTTCCCCGGGCGCCAGGTGCTGGCCTTCTCGCAGTTCCGCGTCACGCGCGACTCGGAGCTGGAGGTGGACGAGGACGATGCCACCAACCTGCGCCAGGCCCTGCGCAGCGGGCTCTACACCCGCCACTTCGGCCAGGCCGTGCGGCTGGAGGTGGTGGACAGCTGCTCCGAAACGCTGGTGCAGTTCCTGCTGCAACAGTTCCAGCTGCCGCCCTGGGCGCTGTACCGCGTGGGTGGCCCGGTCAACCTGGTGCGGCTGACCGAGCTGATCGACCAGGCCGACGCGCGCGGGCTGCGCTTTCCGCCGTGGAAGCCGGCCTGGCCGGCGAGCCTGCCGCAGGGCACCTCCATCTTCGAGCGGCTGCAGCAGGGCAACGTGCTGCTGCACCATCCCTTCGAGAGCTTCGAGCCGGTGGTGCAGTTCCTGCGCGAGGCGGTGGCCGACCCCGACGTGCTGGCCATCAAGCAGACCATCTACCGCACCGGCACGGAGTCGGTGCTGATGGAACAACTGCTCGAAGCCGCGCGCCGTGGCAAGGAAGTGACGGTGGTGGTCGAGCTCAAGGCACGCTTCGACGAGGAGGCCAACATCAACTGGGCCGAGCGGCTGGAGGCCGTGGGCGCGCAGGTGGTGTACGGCATCGTGGGCCTCAAGACCCACGCCAAGCTGCTGCTGGTGACGCGGCGCGAAGGTGCCAGGACCGCCAGCGGGCGGCGCGAGGACGGCGTGCTGCGCCGCTACGCGCACCTGTCCACCGGCAACTACAACGCGCGCACCGCGCGGCTCTACACGGACCTGGGCTGCATGACGGCCGACCCCGAGCTGACGGCGGACGCGGATGCGGTGTTCCAGCAGCTCACCGGCCAGGTGGAACTGGGCAAGCTGCACCGGCTGCTGGCCGCGCCCTTCGCGCTGCAGGCGGCCATGCTGGACCACCTGGTGCAGGTGACGCAGGCGGCGCTGCACGGGCTGCCGGCGCGGGTGGTGGTCAAGTGCAACGCGCTCACCGACCCGCTGCTCATCGACGCGCTGGTGCTGGCCAGCCGGGCCGGTGCGCGCATCGACCTGATCATCCGCGGCGCCTGCATGCTGCCGCCCGGCGTGCCGGGCCTGAGCGACCGCATCCGCGTGCGCTCGGTGGTGGGGCGCTTCCTGGAGCACACGCGCGTCTTCTACTTCCGCTGGGGCCCCGGCGACGAGGACGAGGCCTTGTATCTCAGCAGCGCCGACTGGATGAGCCGCAACATGCTGCGCCGCGTCGAGGTGGCCTGGCCGATGCGCGACCCCGTGCTGCGCCAGCGCGTCATCGACGAATGCCTGGTGCCCTACCTGCACGACACGCGCGACGCCTGGGCGCTGCAGCCTGACGGCAGCTGGCGCAGCCTGGCCGAGCCGCAGGGCATCGGGGCGCAGCAGGCGCTGATGGATCTTTACCAGGGGTGAAGCGAGATGGACCTGATCCTGTGGCGCCATGCCGAGGCCCATGACCTGCGCGAAGGCGAGACCAACGACCTCGCGCGCACGCTCACGCCCAAGGGCGAGCGCAACGCCGCGCGCATGGCGCACTGGCTCAACCAGGTGCTGCCGGCCACCACGCGCGTGCTGGCGAGCCCCGCGGTGCGCACGCAACAGACGGCCGCGGCGCTGGAGCGCAAGTTCAGGACCGTGGCGGCGCTGGCGCCCGACGGCTCGGTGGACGCGCTGCTGGACGCGGCGCGCTGGCCCGAGGCGCGCGAACCGGTGCTGGTGGTGGGCCACCAGCCCACGCTGGGGCTGGCGGCGGCCTGCCTGCTCTGCGGCACCGCGCAGCCCTGGAGCATCCGCAAGGGTGCCATCTGGTGGCTGCGCTGCAGGGAAAGGAACGGCGGCCAGCAGGTGGCGCTGTTGACGGTGCAGTCGCCTTCGCTGCTCTGAGCCGCGGCTGCCAAGGGTGTAGGAGAAGTCTGACCAGGAAACGCGGCGCCGTTCGATGGCGGCGCAACGGCGCGTGGAGCCCAATGGCTGCATGGCGTTTCACGAAACGAGAGGTCAAACATGAACAACAGCTCACTGAGTCCCTTTGGTGAACACTCGCTGACCCTGGTGGCCGGCGTTTTCGATGACGTGGAAAGCGCCGAGCAGGCCGCGGCCTCGCTGCGCCAGGCCCCGGGCCTGCACACCACCGTCCTTCACCCGGGCGACCGGCGCATCGGGCGCAAACTCGAACCGGAGCAGCGGGGCATCTGGCGCACGTTGTTGCGCAGTCATGCGCTGTTCATGCCCGCAGGCGCGCTGCTGGGCGTGGCCGTTGCGCTGGCGCTGGCCGCGGCGGACATCCGAGCGGTGGCCGACTCGCCCTATTTCGCCATGGGGTTCCTCGGGATGATGGGCGCCTTCTTCGGCGGCCTGGTCGCCGGGTTGCTGACGCTGCGCCCGGACCATGCCATCGTCATCCGCAAGGTGCGCGCGGCCCTGGCGCGCGGCGCCCACGCGGTGGTCGTGCACCCGATGAACGAGCTGAGGGCGCAGGCCGCCGTCGCCGCCTTGCGCCGCGCCGGCGCTGAACCGTTGCGGTCGCTGTGACCGCATCCACACGGGAGCACCAGGCATGAGCAGGTCCGACGACAAGCGCCTGAACGGCCTGGTGCACCGCGATCCCAAGGCGCGGATCGACCTTTCCGGCATCGATCCGTCCTCGAAGCCCTTTTCCCAGGGCGACAAGGTCCGGGACAAGGCGGCGGTGGAGCAACTCGCCGTGCGCCTGGACGAATTGCAGAACCGCTTCTGGGCCGACCGCCGCTACAAGCTGCTGGTGGTGCTGCAAGGCACGGACGCCTCGGGCAAGGACGGCACGCTGCGCCACGTCTTCGGCCGCATGAGCCCGCTGGGCGTGCATGCCGTCTCCTGGCGCGCGCCCACCGAGGACGAGCGTGCCCGCGACTTCCTCTGGCGCATCCACCAGCGCGTGCCCGCCGCGGGCGAGATCACGGTGTTCAACCGCAGCCACTACGAGGACGTGCTGGTGCCGGCGGTCAAGGGCCAGCTCACGCCCAGGCAGCTCAAGCAGCGCTTCGCGCAGATCAACGACTTCGAGCGCATGCTCACCGAGACCGGCACCGTGGTCTGCAAGTTCATGCTGCACATCTCCAGCCAGGAGCAGCAGCGGCGGCTGCAGGCGCGGCTGGACGACCCGGCCAAGCACTGGAAATTCCTGATGGAGGACGTGGAGGCGCGCCGCCACTGGGACGACTACCAAGCGGCCTACGCCGACCTGCTCTCGGCCACGGGCACGCCCTGGGCGCCGTGGACCGTGGTGCCGGCGGACTCCAAGACGCACCGCAACCTGATGATCGCCACGCTGCTGGAGCGCGCGCTGCAGGGGCTGGAGCTGCACTACCCGGAGGGCGACCCGGCGCTGAAGGGGCTGCGCATCGAGTAGCACGGAGCCCGATCACGGACGGCGGGACGGTGGGGGTTTGAACACGCCACGCGATGCCCTGCCATGACGGGCGCCGCTGACGCCGCCATCCCTTCCAATGCCCGCGACAGCGGGCATTGCGCTTTTCGGTAATTTGTTACGCCATCGCCGATTTCTACGGCCCGCGCGCTCAACTCACTGATGCGCTGGCCGAATGACAGGGACGTCGGCCGAATGGAGTGAGCAGCACTTGAGGGAGCGCCGGGCACTCGCCCTGTGGATGTTCGTTGTTTCGCGGATTCCGCGTCAGCGGCGGGACGCGTGAGCGGCTTGCGCTGTGTAGAGACAACGCCTCACGAGACGGTTGCCGGAAGCCTTGCGGTTCCGTATGAAGTACCCCGGTTCAAAGTCCAGCGCGACCGCGCCGCGGCAAGCCGAAGCTGAGGCGAATGCGCCGGTTCCCTGCGTCGCTGCCAGGGAGCTCAGGCGCTTCGTGCGCTGGCTGGTTGCCGTCAACGTCATCGTCGGCGGCGTGCTGGCGCTGGCGATCTTCCAGGCCCTGAACGCCAGCCACGAGGTCCACGCGAACCGCGCCCGCAATGCGACCGAAAACCTCGTCGAAGGGCTCAAGGACAGCATCTCGGCCCACCTGAAACTCGTGGACAGCGCGCTGCTGAACACGCGGCTCGCGCTCGGGCATCTGCGGCAGCACGCCCCGTTGGAGCGCGACGAGGTCCATCGCGTGCTGTCGGAGCAGCAGTCGCTCGTGCCGCAGATGGAGAGCCTGCGTGTCACGGATGCGCAAGGCAACCTGCTCTTCGGCGCCGGCGTGCCGACGGCCCCGCGGGTCAACATCAGTGACCTCGACTTCTTCCGCCGTGCACGCGACGCTTCCAGCGATGAGGTGTTCGTCTCGGAACCCCTTGAAAGCCGCATCAACGGGAAGTGGATCGTGGTACTGGCGCGGCGCATGGCGGATACCGAGGGACGCTTTGCCGGTGTCGTGTACGGAACGCTGCTCACCGGGCATTTCAGTGCCATGTTCGAGGGCATGGCGCTGGGCCAGCATGGCGCCATCACGCTGCGCAGCGGCTCGCTGCGGCTGGTGGCCCGCCATACGCCGGGAGACACGGGGCCCCAGCCCGTGGGCAGCGCCCGCGTGTCGGCCGAACTGGCTGCCGCGGTGAAGGCCGCGCCGGCGCAGGGATTCTTCGTGTCGCGCACGAAGCTGGACGGCATCGAGCGCACCAACGCCTACCGCCGGATCGATTCGTTTCCGCTCTACATTCTGGCGGGCCTCGCCACGGACGAGTTCTTCGCACCCTGGCGTGTCGATGCGGCCGCAAACATTGCGCTGCTCGCGGCGCTGACGCTCCTGCTCGCGGGTTCCTCGGCGCTGGTGTTGCGGTCGCGCACGCGCCAATACCACGCCCAGCAGGAAGTGTCGCGGCTGGTAGCCGAGCAGGCGCTGATGCTCGACAGCGAGCTGATCGGCATCGTGCGGCTCAAGCACCGGCGGATCACCTGGGTCAACAAGGGGCTGGAGCGCATGTTCGGGTACCGGGCCGATGAGCTCATCGGCCAATCGGCCCGGATCTTCTACGGCGACGACCAGACCTTCGAGGAGTTCGGCAAGCTTGCCTATCCCCACCTCGAAGCCGGCCGTGCGTTCCGCGCCCCGCTGATGCTGCGCAGGAAGAGCGGCGAGCCGATCTGGGTGGACGCCAGCGGTACGTGGATGCAAGGCCAGCCCGGCGAAATGGTGTGGATGACGCTGGACATCACCAAGGACAAGCTGCAGCACGACGAGGTCGTGCACGCGGCGCTCTACGACTTGCTGACCGGCCTGCCCAACCGGCGGCTGATGCTCGAACGCCTGAAGCTGTGCATGCAGAGCTGCGAGCGATTCACCAGCCAGCTCGCCGTGGCCTTCATCGATCTGGACGGCTTCAAGGCCGTGAACGACGCGCATGGGCACGATGCCGGCGACGTGGTGCTGCGCGTTGCCGCGCAACGCATGCAGGGCGCCGTTCGCGCGTGCGACACCGTGGCCCGCATCGGTGGCGACGAGTTCGTCGTGATCCTTAACGATCTGGAGGAACGGGCCCAGTGCGCAGCCATTCTGGAGCGCATACGGTCCGTGGTGTCCGAGCCGATCATCATTCCGGGCAAGGGCCCGTGCACGGTATCGGCCAGCATCGGCGTCGAGTTCCACGGTCCTCGGCACACGACGCCCGAGAGCCTGATGACGGCCGCGGACGAGGCCATGTACCAGGCCAAGAAGGCCGGACGCAACCGCGTCCACGGCTTACCGGCCCGGGAGCTGGCCTGAGCAACCTCTGGCTTCAGCCAGGCTGCCCGGCGAGCGCGCAGCGGGCCGGCGCGGCCAGGGTGGCGTGCAGGCCCACCACGCCGCCCACGATCAGCAGCGCGGGCGAGCGCACCGCGTGCAGCACGGCCAGCCCGGGCAGCGTCCGCAGCGAGCCCACCACGCGGCGGCTGTCGGGCTGCGAGGCGCGCTCCACCAGCGCCGCGGGCGTGTCGGCGCCCAGCCCATGCGCCGTGAGCTGCGCGCAGATGGACGCCAGCGTGGACACGCCCATGTAGATCACCACCGTCTGGCGCGGGCGCGCCAGCGCGGCCCAGTCCATGTCCAGCACGCCCGCCTCGCTGCGGCGGTGGCCGGTTGCGAGCACAACCGAAGCCGCGTGGTCGCGGTGCGTCAGCGGCATGCCGGCCTCGGCCGCGGCGGCCTGCGCCGCGCTGATGCCCGGCACCACCTCGAAGGGCACGCCCGCGGCGGCCAGCGCCTGCGCCTCCTCGCCGCCGCGGCCGAAGATGAAGGGGTCGCCCCCCTTGAGCCGCACCAGCGCGCGCCCGCTGCGCGCGAGGCGGATCATCAGCGCGCAGATGTCCTCCTGCGGCAGCGTGTGGTGCGCGCTCTCCTTGCCCACGTAGATCAGGTCGGCCCCTTCGGGCACCAGGCGCAGCACGTCGCGCGACACCAGGTGGTCGTAGAGCACCAGGGAGGCCCGGCGCAGCGCGCGCTCCGCGCGCACCGTCAGCAGCTCCGGGTCGCCCGGGCCGGCGCCCACGAGCGTGACGCGGGCCGCGCGCGGCGAAGCCGGCAAGGGCGCGGGGCTGAAGAACAGCGGTTCGTCGAGGACGCTCATGGCTCACCGGCATGGGATGAATTGCGTTGGCGCAATGCTCCGCGCGGGCTGAACCGGCGTCCTTAAACCAGTTCAAGGACGGCCCGCAGGGGCAGGCGGAGCATCGCCCCCGGCACAGCAAGGACGCTGCACCAGCCGGAGAAAGCGCATGAACATCCACAAACTCACCCCCTTGGCCACCGCGGCGTTCATCGCGGCCGTGGCGCTGCAAGCCCACGCGCAGGACGCCAAGCCTCACGTCTCGCCGTCCGAGGCCGGCTACCAGGCCGGCGGCTCTCCCGTGGGCAACGAGCCCATGTACCAGAGCACGAACCCCAAGGCCCCGCCGATGACGCAGGCGGAGTTCGACAAGGCGCGCAAGGTGTACTTCGAGCGCTGCGCCGGCTGCCACGGGGTGCTGCGCAAGGGTGCCACCGGCAAGCCGCTGACGCCCGACATCACGCTGGAAAAGGGCACCGATTACCTCAAGGTCTTCATCGCCTACGGCTCCGCCGCGGGCATGCCCAACTGGCTGACCTCGGGCGAGATGGATGACAAGGAAGTCGATCTGATGGCCCGCTACATCCAGCAGGACCCGCCGCAGCCGCCGGAGTGGGGCATGGCCGAGATGAAAGGCACCTGGAAGGTGCTGATCCCGCCCGAGAAGCGCCCGACGAAGAAGGAGAACAACTACAACATCGCCAACATCTTCTCCACCACGCTGCGCGACAGCGGCGAAGTGGCGCTGATCGACGGCGACACCAAGCAGATCATCAACATCGTCAAGACCGGCTACGCGGTGCACATCTCGCGCACCTCGGCCTCCGGACGATTCCTGTACGTGATCGGGCGCGACGGCAAGGTCAACATGATCGACCTGTGGATGCCCAAGCCCGACAACGTGGCCGAGATCCGCATCGGCCTGGAAGCCCGCTCGGTGGACACCAGCAAGTACAAGGGCAAGGAAGGCGACTTCACCGACAAGCTCGCCATCGCCGGCGCCTACTGGCCGCCCCAGTACGTGATCATGAAGGGCGACACGCTGGAGCCGCTCAAGATCATGGGCACCCGCGGCATGACCGTGGACACGCAGGAGTACCACCCCGAGCCGCGCGTGGCCTCGATCGTGGCCTCGCACTTCAAGCCCGAGTTCGTCGTCAACGTCAAGGAAACCGGCAAGACGCTGATGGTGGACTACTCCAACCTCGACGCCCTGAAGGTGACCGAGGTCGCCAACGCCCGCTTCCTGCACGACGGCGGCTGGGATTCGAGCAAGCGCTACTTCATGGTGGCGGCCAACCAGAGCAACAAGGTCGGCGTGATCGACGCCAAGGAAGACAAGCTCGCCGCGCTGGTGGAGGTGGGCAAGATCCCGCACCCGGGCCGCGGCGCGAACTTCGTGCACCCGAAGTACGGCCCGGTGTGGTCCACCGGCCACCTGGGCGACGAGACCATCTCGCTCATCGGCACCGACCCGGTCAAGAACAAGCAGCACGCCTTCAAGGTGGTGCAGACGCTCAAGGGCCAGGGCGGCGGCTCGCTGTTCCTCAAGAGCCATCCGAAGTCCCAGCACCTGTACGTGGACACGCCGCTCAACCCCGACCCGAAGCTGTCGCAGTCGGTGGCGGTGTACGACATCAAGAACCTCGACAAGGGCTTCACCGTGCTGCCGATCGCCGAATGGTCGGGCATCAAGGACGGCGGCGCCATGCGGGTCGTGCAGCCGGAGTTCAACAAGGACGGCGACGAGGTGTGGTTCGCGGTGTGGTCGGCCAAGGACAAGCAGAGCGCGCTGGTCGTGGTGGACGACAAGACCCTCAAGCTCAAGGCCGTGATCAAGGACCCGCGCCTGGTCACGCCCACGGGCCACTTCAACATCCACAACACCCAGCACGACGTCTACTGACCCGTTGACACGGCAACCGGTCCATCCCTGCCCCCCGCCCGCAAGGCGGGACAGGGGCAGGGGAGAGGGCCGGCGCACAGGAGAGACACCACCATGAAATCCCTGCTCATCGCCACCGCCGCGGCCACGGCGGCGCTGCTGTCGGCCCCCGCCTTCGCCGATGCCGACGCCGCCATGAACAAGGCCGGCTGCATGGCCTGCCATGCCAAGGACAAGAAGCTCGTGGGTCCGTCCTTCAAGGACGTCGCCGCCAAGTACAAGGGCCAGGACGCCACCGCGCGGCTCACCGAGAAGGTGCGCAAGGGCGGTGCCGGCAACTTCGGCCCCATCCCCATGCCGCCCCACGGCGCGGACAAGATCAGCGACGGCGACCTCAAGGCCGCGGTCGAGCAGATCCTCAAGTCCTGAGCCGGCCATGACGAAGCCGCTGCTGGCCGCCCTCGGACTCGCACTGGCCTGCGCCGGTGCCTGGGCGCAGGACGTGTCCCCCGCGCGCCAGGCACAGCTCCAGCGCCTGCTGCGCCAGGACTGCGGCTCCTGCCACGGCATGCGGCTCACCGGCGGGCTCGGCCCCGCCCTCACGCGCCAGGCGCTGGCGGACGTGCCGCTGGACAGCCTGGCCGCCACCATCTACCACGGCCGGCCCGGCACGCCCATGCCGCCGTGGAGCTCGTTCATGAGCGCCGAGGAGGCGCAATGGCTCGCCCGCCTGCTGCTCGCGGGCGTGCCGGAGGAGACCCCATGATCAACCGCCGCCAGTGGCTGCAGTCCGCCGCCGGCAGCGCCGCGCTGCTGGGCCTGGCCGGCTGCGCCGGCACGCCGCTCTCCGTTGCATCCGCATCCAGCACCGGCACCGGCGACCTGGGCGTGGTGGTCGAGCGCGCCACCGGAAAACTCGCCATCGTCAACACCAGCCAGCCGCGCGTGCTGGCCGAGGTCGAGGGGCTGGGCGACCTGTCGCATGCCTCCGTCGTGTTCTCGCGCGACGCCGCCAGCGCCTTCGTCTTCGGCCGCGACGGCGCCATGAGCCGCGTGGACCTGCTGCAGCGCCGCCTCACCGGCCGCGTGATGCAGGCCGGCAACTCCATCGGCGGCGCCATCTCGCAGGACGGCCGCCTCGTCGCCGCGCAGAACTACCAGCCCGGCGGCATCAAGGTCTTCGACGCCCGCACGCTGGAGCTCGTGGCCGACATCCCCGCCATTGGTGCCGACGGCAAGGCTTCGCGCGTGGTGGGCCTGGCCGACCTGCCGGGCCACCGCTTCATCTACGCGCTCTTCGACGCGGGCGAGATCTGGATCGCCGACCTGTCCGAGCCCAAGGCCCCCAAGGTGACGAAGTTCCGCGACATCGGCCGGCAGCCCTACGACGCGCTGGTCACGCCCAACGGCCGCCACTACATCGCCGGGCTGTTCGGCGAGGACGGCCTGGCGCTGATCGACCTGTGGGACGAGCAGCCGCGCGCGCGCCGCATCCTCGCCGGCTACGGGCGCGGCCAGGCGCCGCTGCCGGTGTTCAAGATGCCGCACCTGCGCGGCTGGGCCGTGGCCGGGCGCCACGCGTACCTGCCCGCCATCGGCCGCCACGAGGTGCTGGTGGTGGACACCGAGACCTGGGCCGAGGTGGACCGCATCCCGGTGGCCGGACAGCCGGTGTTCGCCATGGCGCGCCCCGACGGGCGCCAGGTGTGGGTCAACTTCGCCGTGCCCCACTACAACCGGGTGCAGGTCATCGACACGCCCTCGCGCCGCGTGGTGCGCACGCTGGAGCCGGGCGAGGCCGTGCTGCACATGGAATTCACGCCGCGCGGCGAGGCGGTGTGGATCAGCTCGCGCGACGCCAACCGGGTGTCCGTGATCGCCACCGACAGCTTCGACACGCTGGCTCAACTGCCGCTGCAAGCGCCCAGCGGCATCTTCTTCACCAGCCGCGCCGCGAGGGTGGGACTGTGAACGCCCCCCACCTGCGCCTGCTCAACGACTGGCAGCACGGCTTTCCGCTGCGGCCGCGCCCCTTCGACGCGCTAGCCCGCGAGCTGGGTTGCGAGCGCACCGAGGTGCTGCGGCAATACCGCGCGCTGCAGGCGGCGGGCAGCCTCAGCCGCATCGGCGGCGTGTTCGCCGCCGGCGCCGGGGGCGCGGCGGCGCTGTGCGCCTACGCAACCCTGCCGCAACGGCTGGAGGCGGTCGCCGCCACCGTCTCGGCGCATCCGGGCGTCAACCACAACTACGAGCGCGAGCACGCCTTCAACCTGTGGTTCGTGATGACCGGCAGCGACCGTGCCGCGGTGCAGGCCGGCATCGACGCGCTCGACGCCGCCACGGGGCTGCGCGCGCTGCGCCTGCCCATGCTGCGGCCCTACCGCATCGACCTGGGTTTCGACTTGCTCGGCACGCGGCGCCAGTGCAAGGCACAGCGCCCCGCGCGGGCCGCGGCCCCGGTGGCCGAGGCCGACCGGCCGCTGGCCGCGCTGGCCGGCGAGGGGCTGCCGCTGGTGGAGGAGCCCTACGCCGCCTGGGCCGCGCGGCTGGGCCGATCCACCGGCGCGGTGCTCGCCACGCTGCGGGGCTGGCTGGAGCAGGGCACCCTGCGCCGCTTCGGCGTGGTGGTGCGCCACCACGAACTGGGCTTCGACCAGAACGCGATGTGCGTGTTCGACGTGGCCGACGACCGGGTGGATGCCGCCGGCGCGCTGCTGGCGCGGCAGCCGGGCGTGACCCTGTGCTACCGGCGCCAGCGCGACACGGGCTGGCGCTACAACCTTTTCGCCATGGTGCACGGCCGCGAGCGCGCGCAGGTGCTGGCGCAGGTGGAGGCCGCCGCCACGGCGGTGGACCTGCTCGCCGTGCCCCGCGCCGTGCTCTTCAGCCGGCGACGTTTCACCCAGCGCGGCGCACGCTACTTCGGCGCGCCGCGGGAGTTTCGACATGCGTGATTCCAGCAACCTCACTGCGGCCAGTGCGGCGCAGCCGCCGCTGAGCATGGCCGACGCGCTGCTGATCGAGGCGCTGCACGGTGGTTTCCCGCTCACCGAGCGGCCCTTTGCCGAGGTCGCCCGGCGCCTGGAGATGGGCGAGACGCAGGTCATCGAGCGGCTGCACCGGCTGCTGGCGCGCGGGCTGCTCTCGCGCTTCGGGCCGCTGTACCAGATCGAGCGCGCCGGCGGCCTGTTCGTGCTGGCCGCCATGGCCGTGCCCGAGGCCGATTTCGACCAGGTGGCCGCGCTGCTGCAGACCATGCCCGAGGTGGCGCACAACTACCGGCGCGAGCACGAGCTCAACATGTGGTTCGTGGTCGCGGCCGAGACGCCCGAAGGCGCGCAGGCCGCGCTGGGACGCATCGCCCAGGCCACGGCGCTCAAGGTCTGGGCCTTCCCCAAGGAACGCGAGTACCACGTGGAGCTGCGCCTGCCGCTGCGCGCGGCGGCCGGCGGCAAGGACGCGCCGCTGCCCAAGGCCCCGCCGCGCCCCGGGCCGCGTCCCGGCGAGGCGCAGCCGCTGAGCGACTTCGAGCGCACGCTGGTGGCCGCCACGCAAAGCGGGCTGCCGCTGGTGGAGCGTCCCTACGAAGCCGTGGGCGCCGTGGTCGGTGCCGATGCGCTCACGGTGCGGCTGACACTGGAGGACATGCTCGCGCGCGGCGTGATCCGGCGCATCGGCGCCGTGCCGCACCACGTCCGGCTGGGCTTCACCGCCAACGGCATGAGCGTGTGGGACGTGGACGACGCGCAGGTCGATGCGCTGGGCGAGGCCGTAGGCCGCCTGCCCGGCGTGAGCCACTGCTACCGCCGCCCGCGCCATGCGCCCGAGTGGCCCTACAACCTGTTCGCGATGCTGCACGGCCGCTCGCGCGAGGCGGTGCACGCGCAGGCGCGCGCCATCGCCGAAGTGCTGGGCCCGGCCTGCCGCGCGCACGACATCCTCTTCAGCAGCGCGGTGCTCAAGAAGACCGGGTTGCGCCTGCACCCGTAAGGGGTTTGACCATGTTCCGCATCTCCCACTACATGCACGCGCTGGCGCAGGCCGAGCGCACCGGCCTCTATCCCGACACGCGCAGCCGCAAGCCGCGCGGGCCGGTGGTGATCTGGAACCTGATCCGCCGCTGCAACCTCACCTGCAAGCACTGCTACGCGCTCTCGGCCGACCACGACTACGCCGGCGAGCTGGACACGGCGGAAGTGTTCACGGTCATGGACGACCTGAAGGCCTTCGGCGTGCCGGTGCTGATCCTCTCCGGCGGCGAGCCGCTGCTGCGATCGGACATCCTGGACATCGGCCGCCGCGCGCGCGACATGCGCTTCTACGCGGGGCTGTCCACCAACGGCACGCTCATCGACGCCGCGCTGGCGGACCGGATCGCCGAGGTCGGCTTCGACTACGTGGGCATCAGCCTGGACGGCATCGGCGCCGTGCACGACCGCTTCCGCCGCCTGGAAGGCGCCTTCGACCGCAGCCTCAAGGCGGTGCGGCTGCTGCGCGACCGCGGCGTGCGCGTGGGCCTGCGCTACACCATGACCGACATGAACGCCGGCGACCTGCGCCCGCTGCTGGAGCTCATGCGCGCCGAGGGCATCCCGAAGTTCTACTTCTCGCACCTGAACTACGCCGGGCGCGGCAACATCCACCGCGGGCGCGACGCGCGCTTCGCCGCCACGCGCGAGGCGCTGGACCTGCTGTTCGACCGCGCCTGGGACGATGCCCGCCGTGGCGGCTGCGAGGAGTACGTCACCGGCAACAACGACGCCGACGGCCCCTACCTGCTGATGTGGGCGCAACGGCACCTGCCGCACTGGGCGCCGCAGCTCCAAGCGCACTTGCGCCAGTGGGGCGGCAACGCCTCGGGCCTGAATGTGGCCAACATCGACAACCTCGGCCATGTGCACCCGGACACCATGTGGTGGCACCACGACCTGGGCAGCGTGCGCGAGCGGCCGTTCTCGGCCATCTGGAACGACCTCTCCGACCCGCTGATGGCGGGCCTGAAGCAGCAGCCGCGCGCCGTGACGGGGCGCTGCGCCGACTGCCGGCACCTGGCCATCTGCGGCGGCAACACGCGCGTGCGCGCGCAACAGCTCACCGGCGACCCGTGGGCCGAGGACCCGGGCTGCTACCTGGAGGACGCCGAGATCGGCCTGCGGCAGCCCTCGCACCGCGTCGAGATCACGCCCTTCAAGCACCGCCCGCGCACCATCACCGTGAGGGCCGCGTGATGGACACCGCCTGGCTGAGCACCGCCTGGCGCGTGGCCGTGGCCGCGGGCCTGGTCGCCATGGGCGTGGACCTCGCGCACGCGCAAGGCACCGACGCCACCGTGCGCGCCGCCGCGCTCTACAAGGAGCACTGCGCCGCCTGCCACGGCGAGCAGCGCCTGGGCGGCATGGGCCCGGCGCTGCTGCCGCAGAGCCTGGAGCGGCTGAAGCCCGCCGAGGCGAAGCAGGTCATCACCCACGGCCGCGCCGCGACGCAGATGCCGGCCTTCAAGGCGCAGCTCGGCGCCGAGGACATCCAGGCGCTGGCGCAGTGGATCTACGCGCCGGTGTCGCCCGCGCCCGCCTGGGCCGAGGCGGACATCCGCGCCTCGCGCACCGAGACGCCCAAGGCGAAGGAGCTGCCCCACAAGCCGCTGTGGAAGGCCGACCCCATGAACCTGTTCGTGGTGGTGGAGGGCGGCGACCACCACGTCTCGCTGGTGGACGGCGACCGCTTCGAGGTCATCCACCGCTTCGCCTCGCGCTTCGCGCTGCACGGCGGCCCGAAGTTCACTCCGGACGGGCGCTTCGTGTTCTTCGGCTCGCGCGACGGCTGGATCACCAAGTACGACCTGTGGAACCTGCAGGTGGTGGCCGAGGTGCGCGCCGGGCTGAACATGCGCAACGTGGCCGTGAGCGGCGACGGGAAGTGGGTGATGGCGGCCAACTACCTGCCGCACACGCTGGCGCTGTTCGATGCCGATCTCAACCTGGTGAAGGGCTACGCCGCCGCCACGCTGGACGGCAAGAGCAGCTCGCGCGTCTCGGCCGTCTACGACGCGGCGCCGCGCAAGAGCTTCGTGGTGGCGCTCAAGGACCTGCCGGAGCTGTGGGAGATCAGCTACGACCCCAAGGCCGCGCCGATCTTCGACGGCTACGTGCACGACTACAAGATGGGCGAGGGCATCGCCAAGCCGGGCACCTTCAACGTGCGCCGCACGCTGCTGGACGAGCCGCTGGACGACTTCTTCTTCGACCAGAGCTACACCCACGCGCTGGGGGCGACGCGGCCGAAGACGGCGGCAACGCCGGCCGCCTCCGGAGCTTCAGGCGCCGCAGCGGCGCCGACGCCCACGGCGCAGGTCGTGAACCTGGACGTGCGCAAGAAGATCGCCGACTTGCCCATCGCCGGCATGCCGCACCTGGGCTCTGGTACCACCTTCGCGTGGGAAGGCACCACGGTGCTGGCGAGCCCGAACCTGCAGGGCGGGGCCATCGACGTGATCGACATGAAGACCTGGAAGCCGCTGCGCAGCATCCCCACGCCGGGCCCGGGCTTCTTCATGCGCAGCCACGAGGCCACACCCTACGCCTGGACCGACTCGATGATGAGCCCCGGCGCCAGGGACACGCTCACGCTCATCGACAAGCGCACGCTGCAGGTGGCGGCGCAGATCCGCGAGCCCGGGCGCACGCTGGCGCACACCGAGTTCACCAAGGACGGCCGCTACGCGCTGGTGAGCGTGTGGGAGAAGGACGGCGCGCTGGTGGTCTACGACGCGCGCACGCTCAAGGAAGTGAAACGCCTGCCCATGAGCAAGCCGGTGGGCAAGTACAACGTGTGGAACAAGATCACGCGCTCGGAGGGGACCTCGCATTGAGCGCAAGGGCCGGGCGGGAGAGCCCCGCCATCCGCGCCCTCACTGCATCGGATACCGCGCCAGCCGCTGCGTATCCAGGATGCGGATGTCGCGCTTGTCCACCTCGATCAGCCCCGCGCTTTCGAGCTCGCCCAGCACGCGCGAGAAGTACTCCGGCGTGATGGACAGCCGCGAGGCGATGGTGGCCTTGCTCACCGGCAGCGAGACGGTGCAGCTGCCTTCGCCGCCCTCGCCCGACTGCTCGCGCAGCAAGTAGCCGATGACGCGCTGCAGCCCGCTGTGCAGGGCATAGGACTCGACGTCGTGGATGAGCCCGTGCAGCCGCCGCGACATGCCCGCGAGCATGCGCAGCGCAAAGCTCGGCTCGCGCGAGATCTCGCCAAAGACGGTTTCCTTGCGCACGCCCAGCAACAGCGAGTCCGTCACCGCGGAGGCGTTGACCACGCAAGGCTTGTCCGTGAACACCAGCGCCTCGCCGAAGCTGTTGCCCGGGCCAACCAGCTCGATCACCTTCTCCTGACCCGCGGGCGAGATGGCATGCAGCTTCACCTGCCCGGTGACGACGACGTGGAAAGCCTCGCAGGGCTCGCCCGTGCGGTAGATGGCCTCGCCGCGCGCATAGCGCTGCAGCACGCAACCTTCGGCCAGGCGCTGCAGCTCCACGGGCTGCAGCGCGTTGAACAGCGGCAGCACCGAGAGATAGCGCGCGGTGTCGAACTGGCGCAGGTCCATGGGCAAAGGCCTCCTCTTGTTCTGGACGCAGGAGTGTGATCGGAAGCCCCGGCCTGGTGCTTGACCTCAGTCAATCCGGGGCCACGCCGCGGCGCGCGAAGGCGCCGCGCCGGTGCGTCGAACCCAAGGCCTTCGTGTCGCCCCCGGCCGCGCCGGGTCAGCGCGTCAGCGTCGCGTACACCTGCGCCAGCCGGCCCACCAGCTCCGTGGCGCGGTGCACCTGCGCGTAGCCCTTGCTGCCGAAGAGCAGGGGCAGGTAGTCGTGGCCCTGGTCGTCGATGCTCACGCAGAAGGGCACCAGCCCCGCCGCGCGCGCGGCCTGCACCGCGTGGCGCGTGTCCTCCAGGCCGTAGCGGCCCTCGTACTGGTCCAGGTCGTTGGGCTTGCCGTCGGTGAGCAGCAGCAGCAGGCGCTGGCGCTCGCCGCGGCGCTGCAGCCGCGACGTCGCCAGCCGGATCGCCGCACCCATGCGCGTGTAGTAGCCGGGCTTGACCGCGCCCACGCGGGCGCGCGGGCCCGCGCCCCAGGCCTCGTCGAAGCCCTTGAGGTGCTGCATGCGCACGTGCTGGCGCCGCACCGAGCTGAAGCCCAGCATCTCGAAGGCGTCGCCGCTGGCCGACAGCGCCTCGCCGAACACGAACAGCGCGTCGCGGATGACGTCGATCACGCGCGCGTCGTTGGTGGCGTAGGCGTCGGTGGACAGCGACAGGTCCGCCAGCAGCAGCGTGGCCAGGCTGCGCTCGCACTTCACGCGGCGCGCGTGCACCGCGGGCGCCTCGCTGCGCGGGCCGGCGTCGGACTGCAGCCGCACCCAGGCGTCCAGGTCCAGCTCGTCGCCCGAGACCTCGCCACGCTGCCAGCGCGGCGCGGCGCGCAGCAGCTCCAGGCGCCGGCGCACGCGCCGCGCCGTGGCCTTGAGCGCCGGCGGCGGCACGAAGGCCTCGCCGGGGCGCGCCACGAAGGTCTGCACCGCGCAGTGCCCGGGGCGCAGCACGCCGGCCTTGTAATCCCACTCCGGCAGCTTCAGGCCCGGGCCCAGCGGCAGGTCATCGGCGCTGGCGCTGGGCAGGTCCAGGTCGAACTTCACCCGCGCCGCCAGCGTCTGGCCGTCGGGGGCGATGGAGAGCTTGTCCATGTCGTTGGCCGCGTCCAGCGCGTTGCCGTCGTCGCTGTCGTCGTCGCCGCGGTTGACCTTGACGTGCTCGCTCCACGACAGCAGCGCCTCGGCGCGGAACGCCAGCAGGAACGGGTTGCCGTCGCGGTCGTCGGTGGTCCGCTGCGCCGCGCGGCGCTTCTTGTCCGTCACGCCGGGCGCGCGCTTTTCGCCGCCTTCGGGCAGCGGTGCGTCCGGCCGCGCGGGCAGGGGTGCCGCCCCGGGCGCATGCTCGACCCACAGCCACAGCGGCGCGACCTCGTCGGGGCGCACCTCGACACCGGGCAGGGGGAGGTCGGCACCGGCTTGCAGCGAGGCGCGCAGCGCGGCCTGCACGGCGGCCTCGGCTTCCGCGGCACGGCCCTTGAGCCGCTGCGGGTGCGGGCGCTGCGCCAGGTGCGCCGACACCAGCCGCGCGTGGCGCTCGCGCAGGCCCGGGAAGCGCTGCAGGGCGACGCGCCCGGCGGCCAGGTTCAGCGCGATCCAGCCCGCGCCCGCGGCGAGCGGATCGGCCGCGGCCTCGTCCATGCCGGCCGACAGCGCCGCCAGCCACAGGTACAGGTCGCGGTTGAGGGCGGTGTCGGGGAACACGGCGATGCTCGGCGGCAGCGCCAGCACCTCGTGCTCCAGCCGCGGCAGCGCGGCGCGCTCGCCCGTGCCCGCGATGCGCTGCAGCCAGCCGCGCGGCCCGCCGCTGCGGCGCTCGGTGGCCGGCGCGATGCGCACGGCCGCGGCGCCGCCGGCGCCACGGAACAGCATGCCGATGGCGCGCTGCACCTGCGGCAGCTCGACGGCGGCTTCGGGATGCGAACGGTCGGCCACGCGCGTCACGGCGCGGTGCCACCAGGCGCCTACGAGTTCTTCCATGAGATGTCCTTGGAATCAGGGCCGGTCAGGAAGCGCGGTTTCATCCCCGCTCCTCCCGCCTCTGCCGCTCCGTCTCCCGCCGCGCCGCCTCGCCTTGCTCCCACGTCAGCAGCGGATCCTTGTCCTGCGGCGTCTGCGACACGTCGCACTCCGTCAGGCAGCGCCCGCACTGCACGCAGGAGAACATCATTCGCTTGATGTTGCGCGGGTGCAGCCGCATCGGGCAGGCGTTGTCGCAGGCGCTGCCGGAGGGCGATTTCACGGTCTCGCAGCCGCGGCAGTCGCGCGCGCGGTCGCGGCTGAAAGCCACCACCATGCCGCGCGGATTGGCCATCCAGGCCAGGCTCTGGAACAGCCCCACCGCGCAGCCGAAACGGCAGAACAGGTGCCGCGCGAAGGCGAATTCCAGCGTGAACACGGTCGTGCCGATGAGCAGGAATTTCGCCTGGTTCGGCGTGAGCGTGCCGTGCACCAGGTTGCCCCAGATCTCCGCCGGCGGCAGCAGGTAGCTCAGGATCGTCACCGCCCAGGTGAAGCCCAGGATCAGGCACGACAGGCCGAACAGCGGCCACCAGCGCTTCTTCGCCGGCCGGTCGCTGCGCGGCGTGGCATGCCGGTCCCAGAGGCTGAATTTCGCGCAGGCGCGGTGCAGCAGGTCGTTCACCAGCTCCACCGCCGAGAAGTGCGGGCACAGCCAGCCGCACCACAGGCGCCCCCAGCGCCAGGCCACGGCCAGGAAGCCCCCCACCAGCACAACCGCCGGCAGCACCGCGCGCAACAGGAAATTCAGCGCCACCTGCGGCGCCGTGATCTGCCCGGCCGTGAAGGCGTCGATGCCCAGCGACCAGCGCATGCCCAGCACCCAGAGCTGGGTCTCGTTGAGGTCGAAACGCAGCAGGTTCAGCGCCGGCGCCAGCACGAAGAAGGCGAAGAAGCCGGCCTGCATCCAGTGCCGGCGGCGCTGCAGCCGGTGCGCGTTGCGCACGGTGGGCCACGACGAGGATGACGACGACGAGGCCGCCGGCTTGCGCACCGTCATCTTGCGGCGCGGGGCGGGCGCGTTGCCACCGCCAGCGCTGCCGCCGTCTTCATGCCCCGGGGGCGGACCTTCCAAAGCCATGGTGAAACCGCCCCGGGAGCCTCAGCCGCCGATGACGGCGCTCGTCAGCTCCGTCAGCGCCGCCGCCGTCTCGGCATCGTCGGTGAGTGCGTCCACGATGGCGGCCTGGCAGGCCGTGGCCAGCGGCAGCCCGGAGCGCACCAGGCGCGCGGCCACCACCAGCAGCCGGGTGCTGACGGTCTCCTCCAGGTCGTGGTCGGTGAGCCGGCGCAGCGCCTGCGCCAGGCGCACCAGCGTGGCGGCCAGCTGCGGCGGCGCCTCGGCCTCGGCTTCCAGGATGCGCTGCTCGACCTCGGCCACCGGGTAGCCGAAATTCAGCGCCACGAAGCGCTGGCGCGTGCTGGGCTTGAGGCTCTTGAGCAGGTTCTGGTAGCCGGGGTTGTAGCTGATGACGAGCATGAAGCCGGGCGCGGCCTGCAGCATCTCGCCGGTGCGCTCGATGGGCAGCACGCGGCGGTCGTCGGCCAGCGGGTGCAGCACCACGGTGGTGTCCTTGCGCGCTTCCACCACCTCGTCGAGGTAGCAGATGGCGCCCTGGCGCACGGCGCGCGTGAGCGGGCCGTCGCACCAGACCGTGTCGCCGTCGCCGATGAGGTGGCGGCCCACGAGGTCGGCGGCGCTGAGGTCGTCGTGGCAGCTCACGGTGATGAGCGGGCGGCCCAGCCGCGCGGCCATGTGCTCCACGAAGCGCGTCTTGCCGCAGCCTGTGGGGCCCTTGATCAGCAGCGGCAGCTGCTCGCGGAACGCATGCTCGAAGAGGCCGCATTCGGCCGCCTGCGCCATGTAGAAGGGCACGGCGGCGACTTGCCTGGCGGATGCGAGTTCCATCAGAGGTGTCCTGTGTGCGTTGTGGGGGAGGTACGTCCTGAGGCATCGGGGCGTGGTGCGCCGGCCGATGCCTCAGGGCGCGGGCCGGCTTGGGGCCGGCCGTGGACGGGAAGGGGCGTGGCCCCGTCCCGTCCGCCGTGTGCCTGGTGAATCAGGCGCGTTGCGCGGGGCTCACCTTGAGCTGGGCGCCGCCGCGGAAGGTTTCCAGCTCGTCGGCCGAGGCCTTGATGAAGAAGCTCGACAGGTACATCAGCAGCCCGCCGAGGAACACCACGCCGCCGGCCAGGCGCACCCAGTAGAAGGTGGCGAGCTGGTCCTGCGTGGCCATGAAGGGCATGGCACCGCTCTCGGGCAGGCGCTGCAGCCACACCTGCAGGATGCCCGCGCCGGTGAGGGCCAGCACCATCACGCCCATGCCGATGCTCATGGTCCAGAAGCTCCACATCTCCACCGACTGCGCGCGGCGCGGGTTGGCCTCGCGGCCGCGCAGGATGGGCATGGCGTAGCTGATGATCGCGATCACCACCAGCACGTAGGCGCCGTAGAACGCCAGGTGGCCGTGGGCCGCCGTGACCTGCGTGCCGTGCGTGTAGTAGTTCACCGGCGACAGCGTGTGGATGAAGCCCCACAGGCCCGCGCCCAGGAAGCCCATCACCGCGGTGCCCACGGCCCACAGCACGGCGGCCTGGTTCGGGTGCTCGCGGCGGCGGCGCTGCACCATGTTGAAGGCGAAGACCGCCATCATGAAGAACGGGATCGGTTCCATCGCCGAGAACACGCTGCCGATCACCTTCCAGTAGCCAGGCAGGCCGATGAAGTAGAAGTGGTGGCCGGTGCCCAGGATGCCCGTCATCAGCGCGAAGGCGATGATGACGTAGAGCCACTTGTCGATGACCTCGCGGTCCACGCCCGTGGTCTTGACCAGCACGAAGGCCAGCAGCGCGCCCATGATGAGCTCCCACACGCCCTCGACCCACAGGTGCACCACGAACCACCAGTACATCTTGTCGCGCACCAGGTTGTGCGGGTTCACGAAGCTGAAGAGGAACAGCAGCGCCAGGCCCCACAGGCCCATCATCAGCACCAGGCCCACGCTGGTCTTGCGGCCCTTGAGCATGGTCATGCTCAGGTTGAGCAGGAAACCAAGTGCCACCACCACGATGCCCAGCTTGGTCGGCAGCGGCTGCTCCAGGAACTCGCGCCCCATGGTCTGCAGCAGGTCGTTGCCCGTGAGCTCGGCGAGCTTGGCGTAAGGCACCGCGAGGTAGCCCACGATGGTCAGCGCGCCGGCGGTCAGGAAGATCCAGAACAGCGCGATGGCCAGCTTCGGGCTCCACAGCTCGGTCTCGGTCTCCTCGGGCACGATGTAGTAGGCCGCGCCCATGAAGCCGAACAGCAGCCACACGATCAGCAGGTTCGTGTGGACCATGCGGGCCTGGTTGAAGGGGATGTAGGGGAAGAGGAAGTCCCCCACGAGGTACTGCAGGCCCAGGCTCAGGCCGAACAGGATCTGGCCGGCGAACAGCGCCAGGGCAGCGATGAAATACAGCTTCGCGACGGCCTGCGACTTGTACTTGAGTGCGATGGGTTTCATGGTGTCAGCCCTCGATGTTCGGCGGCCACTTCTCGGTATTGATCTGGCCGGTCCACTTCAGGAACTCCACCAGGTCGTCAAGCTGCTGCTCGCTCAGGTTGAACTGCGGCATCTGGCGCCGGCCCGGCGCGCCGCTGGGCTGCGCCTTCATCCATGCCTTGATGAACTCGCCGCCGCGGCGCTGGTGCACGTTGCCCAGCTCGGGCGCGAAGTACGCGCCTTCGCCCAGCAGCGTATGGCAGCCGATGCAGTTGCGCGTCTCCCAGATCGCCTTGCCGCGCTCCACCGCGGGCGTGATCTGCGCCGCATTGGAGCGGTGCGGTATCTGCCGCTCGGCATCCAGGATCAGGCCGGTGAACAGCAGCGCGAAGAACACGCTGCCGCCCCAGAAAATGTTGCGGGCCTTCTGCTTGGTGAACCCGCCGCTGCTCTGGCTCATGAGGGAGCCCTCCTAGGTTTGACTTGCGACAGGTACTCAGCCTAGTGATTCAGTCAGGAATTTCCTTGAACCCGTTCAAGGATCAACCAACGCCCGTCGACACGCTTTGCCAAGCGTGAAAAGAAAACGGGCCGGTGCACGAACGAGCACCGGCCCAAAACACATCCGTGGCAATGGAAACAAAAGGGTGGATGCACACGGAGAGGAGGACAACAGAAAAAAACGGGGGATGTCAGTGGCGGCACCTCCTTGGGTGGTTGAGTCAACAACGGCGTTTCGCGATTGCCTGAGTGGCATCGTAGGTCTTTGGCGGCATATTTCCTTGAACGGGTTCAAGACTGGCGCGTCTGCCCGCAAAAGCGTCTGTAACGGTCGGATTGGCAGGTCACTGCATCTGTCGCGCCGCCACGGCGCCGCCTAGCATCCGACCCATGGCCGCCGGCCGCGCCGGCGGGGACCATCAACCTTGAGATTTCAAAAAACCCCATGCGCAGCACGCTTTTCAAGCAGGTCGATGTCTTCACGCAGCAGCCGTTCCTGGGCAATCCGGTCGCGGTGATCCTGCAGGCCGAGGGTTTGAGCGACGAGGAGATGCAACGCATCGCGCGCTGGACCAACCTGTCGGAAACCACCTTCGTGCTGCCCGCCACGCAGCCCGGGGCCGACTACCGGCTGCGCATCTTCACGCCCGGCGGCGAGTTGCCTTTCGCGGGGCATCCCACCATCGGCAGCGCGCATGCGCTGCTGGAAAACGGCACGGTGGCCGCGCGCGACGGCGCGCTGGTGCAGGAATGCGCCGCCGGGCTGGTGCGGCTGCAACTGGAGCCGGGCGAGGGCGGCGCGCCCTGGATCGCCTTCGAGCTGCCGCAGCCCAAGGTGACGCCGCTGGACGAGGCCCACGTGGCGGAGCTGGAGTCCATCCTGGGCCAGCGCGTGCGGCGTGGCGAGGCGGCGCCGCGGCTGATCGACGTGGGCGCGCGCTGGGTCGTGGCGCAGCTGGAGGACGCGCAGGCCGTGCTGGCGTGCCGCCCCGACTTCGCGCGCATGAAGCGCCAGGAGCTGCAGGACCACGCCACCGGCGTGACCATCTTCGGCGAGCACGCGGCCGGCGCCGCGGCGCGCATCGAGGTGCGCTCCTTCGCGCCGGCCTGCGGTATCGAGGAGGACCCGGTGTGCGGCAGTGGCAACGGCTGCGTGGGGGTGTTCATCCGCGACTCGGGGCAGGCGCCGCGCATCGGGCGCGACTACGTGGCGGCGCAGGGCGCGCTGCTGGGCCGCGCCGGGCGGGTGCGCGTGGGCATGGAGACGCAGCGCATCCGCGTCGCCGGGCAGGCCGTCACCTGCATCGACGGGCGCATGGCGCTCTGAAGCCCGCCGAGGCGGGGAACGGCGCTTGCCACGCATGTCCCAGGCTTTTGAGGAGCGCGCCATGAATCCCGATCGCCCGCAAGCCACCGTGCCGGACTCCCCCATGGAGCAGCCGGAAAAGCTGCCTCCCACGCCGGGCCCCACGGTGCCCAAGGTCTGAGCGGCCAGACCACCTGGGAAATTTTCGAGCCCATTCCATCCCCTGGCGGCACGAGCGTTGCCGGCCCCGGGTGTCCGATCCGTTGCCGTGCAAGTCCAGCGATCGCACGGCGGCGTGTCCGGGTGCGCACCCGCCAGCGGAGGACAGCGCCATGGGGAGAACCCGAGACAACGCCGTTCAGGCCATCCAGCGCGCGGCCCAGCCGCTGGGTGCGGGGACGCTCCACGGAGGCTTCCGCGCCGCAGGCGCTGGGCGGCTTCGGGCGCTTCCCGCGCTGGCCGACCAGTTCGATGCCGTGGTGCACCTGGACCAGACCCGCGCGCTGCGGCCGCTGGAGCACGAGCATCCCTGGGAGCACACCGAGGAGCCGGGAACCTATCCCAGCGGGCTGTGAGCGGCGGATGGCGCATCGCGCCGCGGCAGCCCACGCGATGCGCCGTCCCCCCTATGCCTTCCGGTCGTCCCCGGAGGCCTCGTTCCTAATGCAGCGGCGCCCCGCCGCGCGTTTCCGGCGAGTCCAGCGCCGGCTGCCAGGGCCGTGCCTGGGTAGACGCCTGCGGCGCGCGGCCGGCGCCCGGCGGGTGCGCCGCCTCAGCCTCCGGCGCGTCCCGATGCCATCCCATGACGCGGCCGACGCCCTGGCCCAGTCCCTCGTTGCACATGGCCCGTGCCGCCAGGCCCAGCCCGGCGGTGCCGGCCAGCAGGCCGGGCATGCCGCGCCGCGACGCGCCGTACAGCGCCAGCAGCATGCCGCCGGCCAAGACCAGCAGCCGCGGCCCCGGCGCCCAGTGCGCCTGCCTCAACTCGGCACGCGGGCCGCTGCGCGGCACGCCACCTTGCAGCGCCGGCACCCGGGCGGCGGCGTCGTGCGGCTCCAGCGCATCGCGCACCTCGCGCACGCCGTGCACCGAGCCCACGCACCGCAGCAGGGGCGCCCGCTCGCTTGCCAGCACCGGGCCGCCGACGGTGACGCAGCCCTCGGCCGCGGTCACCCAGATGGCATGCGGATGCGACACCACGCGGCCCAGCGCGGCGCGCACGCGCTGCGTGAGCACCGCGTCGTCCGCCACGCCGCGCCGCACCAGACGCGTCGCCTGGGCGGCCACGCCCTTGGCGCGATGGCCCAGGTCGCGCAGGGCCACGTCGGCAAAGCCGGTGGCCGAGCGGCCCAGATGCAGCGCCTGGTCGCGCGCCAGCGCCAGGCGACGGCGCCGCTGCCGGGGATCGAGCAAGAACATCGCCGCCGCCCCGAGTGCCACGCCGACGGCGATGCCGCTGGCTGCGGTCAGCACCGAGGCCTCGGTGCCGGGACGCCAGCGCGCCGGCTCCCGCTGCGCGCGCGCCGCCCATGCCTCGCGCCCCGCGCGGGCCAGGGATTCGGCCCGGCGCAGGAGCCGCCAGCCGGCGGCCCGTCCTTCCTCGGCCAAGGCCTCGCTGCGGTGCAGGAATTGCCGGCTGGCGGCTCGTCCCTCATCGGCCAGGTCTTGCAGGCGGTCCGAGAACCGATAGCCCACGCGCTCCATGGCTTCGGCTGCCCCGCCGGCCCGGTGGCGCAGCCGCGCCCTGCGCCGAGTGCCCTGATCGGGATCCGTGAGGTACATCGCCGCGGCTCCAGCGACGAGTGCGCCAAGCGCTGTCCATACCTGCTTCATGTGCGTCTCCTTGCGGGTGCCGCTGCCGGCACGGCCCCTGCGCGGAACGTGCAACGCTCGTTCCCGGGCGGGCAGAAGCTCGGCCCCGGCGCCGAACGACCAGGCGTCCGGCTTGCCGGACCGTCGAAGGCGCCGCTGTCCGGGATACCGGACCGCGCGCGTCGTGCAGCGGCAATGGAAGCCCGGCCCATCAAGCACTTGGCGAAATAGATGCTTCTGGCATCCGGTTTGCAATGGAAACGCGCTCGGCAGGAAGGGCCGATACAGGCCCGTCCCAACCCGATGCGGGGACTTTTCCCCGATGGCCGGCAATCAGGCATCCATGGCCGCGGCGTCAAGCCGGGTCAGTTCCTGTACCCCCTTTCCAATACTCAGGAGACGTTCCAATGAAAAAAGTGCTGTTCGCCACGCTGGCCCTGGCCGCCACTTCCGCCGCGCTGGCGGAGTACCCCGAGAAGCCCGTCACGATCATCGTGCCCTTCGCCGCGGGCGGCCCCACCGACAAGGTCGCGCGCGACCTGGCCGAGGCGCTGCGCGGGCCGCTGAAGGCCACGATCGTCATCGAGAACGTCGGCGGCGCCGGCGGCACGCTGGGCGCGGCCAAGGTCGCCAAGGCCGCGCCGGACGGCTACACGCTGCTGCTGCACCACATCGGCATGGCGACCTCGCCGGCGCTGTACCGCAATCTGTCGTTCAAGCCCGTGGAGGACTTCGAGTACCTGGGCCTGATCAACGAGGTGCCGATGACCATCATCGGCAAGCCCGGGCTGCCGGCCAACAACTGGGCCGAGCTGCAGAAGTGGCTCAAGGACAACCAGGGCAAGGTGAATCTGGCCCACGCCGGCCTGGGTGCGGCCTCGCACCTGTGCGGGCTGCTGTTCCAGCAGAGCCTGAAGATGCAAATGACCACCGTGCCCTACAAGGGCACCGGCCCGGCCATGACCGACCTCATGGGCGGCCAGGTGGACGTCATGTGCGACCAGACCACCAACACCACGGCGCAGATCGCTTCGGGCAAGGTCAAGGCCTACGCCGTCACGACGCTCAAGCCGCTGAGCACCCCGGCGCTGGCCAAGCTGCCCACGCTGGACGCCTCGGGCCTCAAGGGCTTCAACGTGAGCATCTGGCACGGCCTGTACGCGCCCAAGGGCACGCCCAAGGCGGTGACGGACAAGGTGAATGCCGCGCTGAAGACCGCGCTGAAGGACCCGGGCTTCATCAAGCGCGAGGAGGACCTGGGCGCCGTGGTGGTCACGGACGCGCGCGTCAACCCGGCCGAGCACAAGAAGTTCGTCTCCGACGAGATCGCCAAGTGGACGCCGGTCATCAAGGCCGCAGGGCAGTACGCGGACTGAGTCGGTTCCTGCCCAACGCTGAAACATTTCTTCGTCATGCCCGCGCAGGCGGGCATCCACGCTGTCCGTGATGCCGCCTGGAGCTCGTGGACACCCACCTTCGCGGGTGTGACGGGATTTTCTTTGTCGGGATCAGGAACTGTTTGAGACGAAAGCCGCCCGCGGGCGGCTTTTTCACGCGGCGTCGGCTTGGCCTGCCGGCGCCACCGAGGCGCCCTGGATGCCATGCCGCGCCAGCGCCCGGGCCACGAAGCCGCTGGCCTTCATCTCCTCGACGAAAGCCGCCAGCGCCTGCGCCGCCGCCGCGCCGCGGTGCTTGGGCACCCCCATCGCCTGGCGGATCACCATGAAGCGCCCGGCCAGCAGCCGCAGCCCGCCCAGGCGCGCCGCGTCGGCTTCGAGCTGCTGCTTCACACCGGCGGCCACGTCCGCCCGATCACCCAGCGCCATGAAGGTGTGCACCACCGTGGGCGAGGTCGGCGAGCGCTCGATACGCGCGTGTTGCAGTTCCCGCGTCAGGAACAGGTCGTAGGCGCTGCCCTTGCCGACCACCACCACGTGGCCCTTGCGGTCCACCTCCTCGTTGGCACGGATGGGCGAGCGCTCGCGCACCAGGTAGCAGCCCTCGATCAGCACGTAGGGGCCGGTGAAGGCGATGTCCGCGCCGCGCAGCGGGTCGATGGCGAAGAAGCCGACATCGGCGCGCTCCTGCGCCACCACCTCCACCGACTTGCCGGCGGCGTCCACCACCACCAGCTCCAATTCCACGCCCAGGCGCCGGGCCAGTTCGGTGGCGAGGTCCACGGAAACGCCCTTGGCGGCGCCGGTGGCCGCGTCCTGGCCGGCCAGGATGGGGTTGCCCAGGTTGATGGAGGCGCGCAGCCGGCCGGTGGGCACGAAGGCGGTGACGAGGTCCTGGTCGAAATTCATGGCGTGGCTTCTCTGTCGTGGCTCAGGCGTGGGCGGGCTGGGCGGTGGCGCCTTGCTCGGCCATGGTCTTCTTGAGGATGGAGGGAATCACGCCGCCGTCGCGCAGCAGCGCCACTTCCAGCTGCGTCTCCACCGCGGCGGTGGCCATCAGCGCCTCGACGCGGCCGTCGGCGCGCAGCACGCGCACGGGCACCGGGCCACGCGGCGACAGCGCCGCCGGCATCGCATCCACCTCGATGCGGTCGCCCGGCAACAACTGCAGCGATTTCGGATCGGCGCCTTTGGGCAGCCGCAGCGGCAGGATGCCCATGCCGATGAGGTTCGAGCGGTGGATGCGCTCGAAACTCATCGCCAGCACGGCGCGGATGCCCAGCAGCCGCTGGCCCTTGGCGGCCCAGTCGCGCGAGGAGCCGGTGCCGTAGCGCTCGCCGGCCACCAGCACCACGGCCTCGCCCGCCTCGCGGTAGCGGCGCGCCACCTCCCAGATCGGCTGCACGTCGCCGCTGGGCACGTGCAGCGTGTGCGCCACCGGCATGCCCGGACGCAGCAGGTTCACCAGCGACTTGCTGTGGAAGGCCGCGCGCAGCATCACCTCCCAGTTGCCGCGCCGCGAGGCGAACACGTTGAGGTCGTCGCGGTCGTCACCGCGCTCCACCAGGAAGTCCGCCACCAGGCTGTCGGGCGGAATGGCGCTGGCCGGCGAGATGTGGTCCGTGGTCACGTCGTCGCCCACCACCAGCAGCGGATAGGCGCTGTAGCGGCCGAGCTGGCTGCCCTCCTCGGCGGAAGCGAAGGGCGGGCGGCGCAGCGCGGTGGACGCCGGGTCCCAGGGGAAGCGGGCGCTTTCCGGCGCCTCCAGCGCCTGCCACATCGGGTTGGCGCTGGCTTTGGTGAACTCGCGCCTGAAGTCCTCGCGGTCCAGCGCCTGCGCCACGTGTTGCATCACCTCCTCGCGGGTGGGCCACAGCATCGCCAGCGACACGGGCTCGCCGTCCGGCGCGGCCTGCACCGGCTCCCGGCTCAGATCGACCTCGGCGTTGCCCGCCAGCGCGAAGGCCACCACCAGCGGCGGCGACATGAGAAAACCCAGGTCCAGGTCCGGGTGGATGCGGCCGGGGAAGTTGCGGTTGCCCGAAGTCGCCGCCACCGGGTGGATCGTGCCCTTGGCGCGCTCCTCGCGGATGACGTCCGGCAGCGGGCCGGGATTGCCGATGCAGGTGGCGCAGCCATAGCCCACGATGTCGAAGCCCACCGCCGACAGGTCCTCGATCAGCCCCGCGCGCTCCAGGTACGCCGCCGCGGCCGGGGAGCCGGGCGACAGGGAGGTCTTCACCCAGGGCGGCACTTTCAATCCGCGCTGGCGCGCCTTGCGCGCCAGCAGCCCGGCGGCGATCAGCAAAGCGGGGTCGGAGGTGTTGGTGCAGCTGGTGATGGCGGCCACCGCCACCGGGTGGCGTGGCATCCGCGCGTGCGGTTCACTGGGCATGAAGCCACGCGCGGCCAGCACGCGGGCGGCGTCGCCGTAGGCCAGCAGGTCCTGCGGCCGGGTCGGGCCGGCGATGTGCATGCCCACGCTGTCCAGGTCGATCTCGATGCCGCGCGTGAAGCGGGGCTGGGCCTCGGGGTCGAACCACAGCCCGGCGTGCTTCGTGTAGGCCTCCACCAGCGCGACCTGGGCCTCGGAGCGGCCGGTGATGCGCAGGTAGTCCAGCGTCTGCCCATCCACCGCGAAGAAGCCGGTGGTGGCGCCGTATTCGGGCGCCATGTTGGCGACCACCGAGCGCTCGCCGGCCGTGAGCGTGGACACGCCGGGGCCGTGGAACTCGACGAACTCGCCCGACACGCCGATGGCGCGCAGGCGCTGCGTCACCGTCAGCGCCAGGTCCGTGGCCAGCACGCCCGCTCGCAATGCGCCGGTGAGGCGCACGCCGATCACGTCCGGCACGCGCAGCATGGTGGGCATGCCGAACATCACCGTCTGCGCCTCCAGCCCGCCCACGCCCCAGCCCAGCACGCCGATGCCGTTGACCATGGGCGTGTGGCTGTCGGTGCCCAGCATCACGTCCGGCACGGCCCAGGTCTCGCCCGCGCGCTGCTCGGTGGTGACCACCGTGGCGAGCTGCTCCAGGTTGATGGTGTGCATGATCCCGGTGCCCGGCGGGTTGATGCGCACGCCGCGCAGCGCCTTGGAGGCCCAGCGCAGGAAGCGGTAGCGCTCACGGTTGCGCCGCAGCTCGTGCCGCAGGTTCAGCTGCGGCGCGTCGCGGCGGCCGTAGACCTCCACCGCCAGCGAGTGGTCCACCGACACGTCCACCGGCAGCCGCGGGTTGAGCACCGCCGGGTCGATGCCGGCCTCGGCCAGCGCGTCGCGCATGGCGGCGATGTCCACCAGCGCCGGGGTGCTGGTGGTGTCGTGCATGAGCACGCGCCCGGGCTGGAAGGCGATCTCGGCCTCGCTGGTCGCGCGCTCCAGCCAGCCGAAGATCGCCGCCACCGCGGCCTCGCGCTCGCTGTCCTGCAGGTGGCGCAGCACGTTCTCCAGCAGCAGCCGCAGCACGGTGGGCAGCTGGAACAGCCGCGGGCCGAAGAGCGCGGGCAGGTCGATGAAGCGGAGGTCGGCGCCGTTGACGCTGAGCCGGCCGGCGGGGTGGGCGGTGGACTTGGACATGGGACTGCGAATAGAAGAAGTCATACGGGGTTCGCGAAGTTCTTGAACCCCATTGACCCGTTCGTCCTGAGGTATCGAAGGATGAACGGGTTGGAAGGCCCGGAAGCTTCATGAACCCGGGTCAGGCCGGCGAAAAGAGCATGCACACCGGGCTGCCGGTGGACACGCGGGCGCCGGTGGGCGTGAGCCGCCCGGAGTCGGCATCGACGGCGAAGGTGACGATGCTGTCGCTGTCCTCGTTGAGCGCGTACAGCAGCCGGCCATCGGGCGAGAGCGAAAAGGCGCGTGGCGTGCGGCCCTGCGTGGGTGTGGCCTCAACGAAACCCAGCCGACCCGTCGCCGGGTCGATGCCGAACACGGCGATGCTGTCGTGTCCGCGGTTCGAGGCGTAGAGGAAGCGCCCGGCGGCGTCCACGGCGATGGCGGCACAGCGGCTGTCGCCGGTGTAGTCGAAGGGCAGCGCGGGCAGCCACTGGAAGGGCTGCAGCGCGCCGGTGGCGGCGTCGAAGCGGTAGGCCCTGACGGTGGAGTCCAGCTCGTTGACCACGTAGGCCCAGGGCTGGCGCGGATGGAACGCCACGTGGCGCGGGCCGGCACCCTCGCGGGCGGCCACGAAGGGAATACCGCAGGGCACCAGGCGCCCGCCGTCGAAGCGGAAGCTCCAGGTGCGGTCGCAACCCTTGTCCGGCACCAGCACGAAGCGGCCGGAAGGGTCGAAGGCGTTGAAGTGCGGCTTGGGCTGTTTTTGCTCGACGCGGTGCGGGCCGATGGGGCCGTCCACCTTGACGAGTTGGCTCAGCGGCCGCAGCGAGCCGTCCTCGGCCACGGGCAGCACGGCCAGGCTGGCGCCGAGGTGGTTGGTCACCACCAGGAAGCGGCCGCTGGGGTCCAGCGCCAGGTGCACCGGGTTCCTGCCCTCGGTGCCCTGGCGGTTGAGGAAGCTCAGCCGCCCCGTGGCGCGGTCCACGGCGAAGGCGCTGGCCTCGCTCTGGTCGCCGTGCACGGTGTAGAGCCGCGTGCCGTCGCGGCTGAGCGCGAGGTACGAGGGGTTGACCAGGTCGCGGACCAGCTGCACCAGGCTCAGCGTGCCGTCCGCATGGACCTCGAACACGCTCAGGCCCTCGCCGCGTGCGTTGCGCTCGCGCGTGGTGCGGCAGCCGACGTAGGCGTACATGGGCGCGTCACTCCGGCTTGATGTCGGCGTCCTGGACGATCCTGGCGAAGCGCCTGGACTCGTCCTGGATGAAAGCCTTGAACGGCGCCGGCCCCATGGGCGCGACCTCGCCGCCCAGCTCGTTGAGGCGCTTGACCAGGTCCGGGTCCTTCAGCGCCTGCGCCACCGCGCCGTTGAGCTTCTCCACCACCGCCGCGGGCGTGGCCGCGGGGGCGAACAGGCCGAACCAGTTCTCCAGCGCGTAGCCCTCCAGGCCCTTGGTCTCGGACAGGGCCGGGATCTCGGGCGCCAGCGCCGAGCGCTTGGGCGAGGTCATGGCGATGGCGCGTACGCGGCCGTCCTTGATGAAGGGGCGGGCGCCGGCCAGGCTCACGAAGGTCATGTCCACGCTGCCGCCCGCCGTGTCGGTGAGCTGGTTCGACGCGCCGCGGTAGGGCACGTGCGTCAGCGCCTGGCCGCAGAGCTTTTCCAGCAGTTCGCCCGCGAGGTGCTGCGGGTTGCCGATGCCGCTGGTGCCGTAGCTGACGCCCGGATGGGCCTTGGCGTAGGCCAGCAGCTCGGCCGTGCTCTTGATCGGCAGCGCCGGGTTGACCACCAGCACGTTGGGCACCTTCACCACCAGGCTCACGGGCGCCAGATCCTTCTCCGGCGCGTACTGCATCCTGGCCTTGTAGACGTGCGGATTGATGGCGGTCTCGCCCGCGGTGGCCATCAGCAGCGTGTGGCCGTCGGCCGGAGCGCGCACGGCCGCGACGGCGCCGATCATCCCGCTGCCGCCGGCCTTGTTCTCCACGTTGACCACCTGGCCCAGCAGCGGGCGCAGCCTCTCGGCCAACAGCCGCGCCATCACGTCCACGCCGCCCCCGGGCGAGAAGGGCACGATGATCGTGACGGGCTTGCTGGGGTAATGGGCCTGCGCCAGCACGGTGGCCGGGGCCGCCGCGGCCAGCGCGGCGGTGCCCAGCACCTGGGCGGTGAAACGACGCCTGGACAGCATTCGATGTCTCCTCTCGTGGCCCGGCTCGGGGCCGGAAAGTGGGCGAATGCTAGGCAGGCGCCTGCCTGCCGAAAATTGATCTTTTGCCACAAGAGCGTTCTCCATCGGAGAACACTGCGGCGCTCAAACCACGGTCGCGGCGGCTTGTTCCAAGTGGTCGATCAACTCGCGTGTGATGTGGCTGAGCTCGCCGGGTTCGCGGAACACGATGGACAACTGGCGTTGCGCCCAGGGCTCGTCCAGCTCGACGCCGCGCAGGCGTCCGGCCGCCACGTGCGGCGCCAGCACGGCCGAGGGCAGCAGCGTGATGCCCAGCCGCGTCTGGACCAGGCGGCACATCGCGTCGAAGCTGCTGACCTGGATGCGCTGCTGCAGCGCGCGGCCACAGGCCTGCGCGCCCTGGGCCATGAGGATGGCCAGCGAGCTGTCGGCATGCGGGCCGACGAAGGGATACGAAAGTGCCTCCTCGAAGCGCACGGACCCGCGTTCGGCCAGCGGGTGGCCCTCCGGCACGCCCAGCATGAGGTGGTCGCTGCGGTACGGCCGCGTGCGCAGGCCGCTGGACGAGACCTGGCTGGCGACGATGCCGACGTCGGCGCTGCCATCGGCCACCGCCTGCATGACGGCCTTGCCCGTGCGCTCCTCCAGCGAGAGTTGCACGCCCGGGTAGCGCGCCAGGAACGCCTCCAGCTCGCCGGGCAGGCACTGCGTCAGCGCGGAGGCCACCGCGTGCAGCCGGATGTGGCCGCGCAGGCCGCCGGCGTACTCGTGCAGCTCCTCGTCCATGCGCTGCACCAGTTGCAGCATCCGCCGCGCGTGGTGCAGCAGCGACTGCCCGGCGGGCGTGAGCATCACGCCGCGCGGCTGGCGCACCAGCAGCGGCGTGCCGGCCAGCGCCTCCAGCTCGCCGATGCGCTTGCTCACCGCCGACACCGCCAGGTGCTGCCGCTCGGCGGCGCGGGTGAGGTTGCCGCACTCGGCAACGGCAACGAAGAGCTCCAGGCTGGTGAGGTCGTGACGCATGGGGCCAAGGTTCTCACGGCGGGAAGCGGCCGCCGGCGCGGGCGGATCGCCCAGGGCGCTTTCGGCACGCGCCTTGCCCGCCGCCGGCACCCTCACTTCGCACAGGAACAGCCATGGAGCTCGGGACCTCGTCCACCGCGGCTTACGCGCCGGGCAGCGTGACGGACTTGCCCCATCCGGTGGCGCCCGAGGGGCGTTTGCAGGGGGACCGGGTGCGCCGCCACACGGCGCACGAGGTGCTGCGGCGCATCGACGACGCCACGGCGACGAGCCTGGCGCAGTGCGCCACCGGCGGGCCGCAGGCCATCGCACAGCGCCTGGACGCGCTGGAGCGCGAGTGGGACGCCGATCGCGTGCTGGAGAGCAAGACCGCCGCCCTGGGCCTGATGGCGCTGGCGCTGGCCGTGGCCAAACCGCGGCTGCTGGTGCTGCCCGGCGTGGTGGCGCTGGCCCTGATGACGCACGCGCTCACCGGCCGCCACCCGCTGATGCCGCTGCTGCGCCGCCTGGGCGTGCGCACGGCGCGCGAGATCGAACGAGAGCGCCATGCGCTCAAGGCGCTGCGCGGCGACTTCGCCGGCCTGGGCGATGCGGACACCAGCACCGCCCAGCCCACCCCGGCGCCCGCCGTGGCCGTGCCGCCGCGGTCGGACCTTCACTGAGCCGGGAGATCGCCATGCCCCACATTGCCCAGCAGTTGCCCCCCACCAGCCGGCGCGTGGAACTGCACACCGCGCCGCACCTGAACCAAGCCATCCGCGAGCGCACCGAGGCCGAGGTGATGCGGCTGGAGCAAGCCGAGCCGCAAGCCATCGAAGCCCGGCTGCGGGCGCTGGACGCCGAATGGGACATCGAACGCCGGCTGCAGCTCAATGCCTCGGTGGCCTCGACGCTGGGGCTGCTGCTGGCCGCGACGGTGAGCCGGCGCTTCCTGCTGCTGCCCGCGGCCGTGTTCGGCTTCTTCGGCCAGCATGCGCTGCAGGGCTGGTGCCCGCCGGTGCCGGTGATGCGGCGCCTGGGCATCCGCACCACGCGCGAGATCGAGCGCGAGCGCTATGCGCTCAAGGCGCTGCGCGGCGACTTCGACCAGTTGCCCGGCGCCGCCGCCCCGGTGCCCGAACGCGTGCGCGCGGCGCTGGCGGCGGTGGATGCGTGAAGGGCGAGCCCGTCGTCAGCCCCGCCGCGCCGCCGGCAGCGCGTTGAGCGGGATGCGCAGGTAAGCCACGCCGTTGTCCTCCGCCGGGGGCAGTTGCCCCGCGCGCACGTTGACCTGCAGCGACGGCAGGATCAGCGCGGGCACTTCCAGCGTGGCGTCGCGCGCCTGGCGCAGGGCCACGAAGGCGTCCTCGCTCACGCCGTCGCGCACGTGGATGTTCGCCCGCCGCTGCTCGGCCACCGTCGTCTCCCAGGCCGGCCCGCGGCCCGAAGGCGGGTAGTCGTGGCAGACGAACAGGCGCGTGGCCGGGGGCAGCGCCAGCAGGCGCCGGATCGAGCGGTACAGCGTGCGCGCGTCGCCGCCGGGAAAGTCCGCCCGCGCCGTGCCCACGTCCGGCATGAACAGCGTGTCGCCCACGAACACGGCGTCGTCCACCCGATAGGCCATGTCGGCCGGCGTGTGGCCGGGCACCAGCAGCGCCGTGGCCTCGACCTCGCCGATGCGGAAGGTCTCGCCGTCCTTGAACAGATGGTCGAACTGGCTGCCGTCGGGCAGGAACTCGCGCTCCAGGTTGTAGAGCTTCCTGAAGGTGGCCTGCACCTCGCGGATGCGCTCGCCGATGGCGATCAGCCCGCCCAGGCGCTGCTGCAGGTGGCGCGCGCCCGACAGGTGGTCGGCATGCGCGTGGGTTTCCAAAATCCATTGAACCGTCAGCCCCTGCGCCTGCACGTAGTTGGCGATGGCGTCGGCCGACGCCGTGCCCGTGCGGCCGGACTTGAAGTCGAAGTCCAGCACCGGATCGATCACGGCCGCGCGGCGCGTGGCCTGGTCGGCCACGACGTAGGACACCGTCCGGGTGGCCGGATCAAAGAAAGGCGCGATGGTGGTGCGGGTGCTCATGGAAGGCTCCTTGGCAACGTTCTATTGATTTACATTATGTTATTTGATAGATTGTTGTCAAACGAATCGAGCAAGAGGTTCATGTCCGACACCCCCACCGTCATCGACCCGGACGTGCTGCGTCACGCTGCCGGGCGCGCCGTGGCCGCGCTGAAGGTGCTGGCCAACGAGGAGCGGCTGCTGCTGCTGTGCCAGCTCTCGCAGGGCGAGCTGTGCGTGAGCGAGCTGGAGCAGCGGCTGGGCATCCGCCAGCCGACGCTGTCGCAGCAGCTGGGCGTGCTGCGCACCGAGGGCGTGGTCAACACGCGGCGCCAGGGAAAGAACGTCTTCTACAGCGTTGGCGACCCGTCCCTGCTGGAGATCCTGGCGGTGCTCTACCGCCTGTACTGCCCCAAGGAGAGCGAGTCATGACCATCGACTGGAGCGCGTTCACGCCCTGGCCGGCGCTGGCCGGCGGGGTGCTCATCGGCCTGGCGGCGGCGCTGCTGGTGCTGCTCAACGGACGCATCGCCGGCATCAGCGGCGTGCTCGCCGGCCTGCTCAAGCCGGCCAAGGGCGACGTCGCCTGGCGCGCCGCCTTCGTGCTCGGCCTGGTGGGGGCGCCGCTGGTGTACCGCCTCGTGGCGGCGCTGCCGCTGCCGCGCATCGACGCCGGCTTCGGCGCCGTGATGCTGGCCGGGCTGCTGGTCGGCCTGGGCACCCGTTACGGATCGGGCTGCACCAGCGGCCACGGCGTGTGCGGGCTGTCGCGGCTGTCGCCGCGCTCGCTCGTGGCGACGCTGGCCTTCATGGGGGCGGGCTTCGCGACCGTCTTCGTGCTGCGCCACCTGCTGGGCGCCTGAGGAGCTGCCATGACCACCATCGCTGCACTGCTGGCCGGCCTGGTCTTCGGCCTGGGCCTGATCGCCTCGGGCCTGGCCGACCCGGCCAAGGTGCTGGCCTTCCTCGACCTGGCCGGCGCCTGGGACCCGTCGCTGGGCGTCGTCATGGCCGGCGCCATCGGCGTCGGCTCGGTGGCTTTCGCGCTGGCGAAACGCCGCCCGCGCTCCGTGCTGGGCCAGGAGATGAAGCTGCCCACCGCGCGGCACATCGACCGCCGGCTGGTGGGCGGCAGCCTGCTGTTCGGCGTCGGCTGGGGCATCGCCGGCTTCTGTCCCGGGCCGGGGCTGGTGATGCTGGGCATGGGCGAAGCCAAGGCGCTGGCCTTCGTGCTCGCCATGCTCGCCGGCATGGGGCTGTTCGAGCTGCTGGAGCGGCGCGGGACGCTGCGCCGGCGCCAGCCGGCTTGAGGGCTGCCCGGGGAAAGGGGTGGCGGCCTGCGACGGGTGGCGCGTCCAGGCAGGCGGCGGGCCCGGGCGGGTGCGATCTCAACCCTTCTTCGGGCGGCCGGCCTTCAGCGGCGTCAGGTCCTCCAGCGCGGCCTGCAGCTTCACGTCGTCCAGGGCGGCCAGCGCATGCAGCCCGGCGCGCAGCAGCTCGCTCTTCTTGGCCGGGCGCTTGAAGCCCAGCGCGCGCTCCTTGAGCACGGCGATCAGCGCGAAGTCGCCGCGCGGCATGGTGAAGCTGTCGCGCACGAGCTTGGGTTTCACGAAGGCCTTGGCCGGCTCCGCATCCGCACCCGGGGCGGCCGGCTTGTCGGACTTGGCGGGCTTCGCAGGGCTGATGGCCTTGCCGTTCATGGGCGTGTCCTTGGCGGCCGGGGCCGGCTTGTCCGCCGCGAGGGTGCGGGCCGCCGGCTTGACGGCCTTCGGCCGCTTGGGCGGCGCGGCCGGGGCCAGCGCTTCGGCCGACGCCTCCACCACGGCGGCAGCGGCTGCGGCCAGCGGAGCCACCGCCGCGGGCGGCGCGCTGGGTGTCGCCACGGCCGCGGGCAGGGCGGCGTCCGCGCCCTCCGGCGTGGTGGCGGACAGCAACACGGCGGGCGCCGGGCGTTCGGTCTTGCGGGGCATGGATCGCTCCTGGAATGGTGTAAATGATTTATACCATTTCTGACCATTCCGACGCGGAAATACCAGCGCTACCCCATAACAACAGCGCTTGGCAATACCGCATTCATGCGGACGCCTTCTGGTGGGGGGGTCAGAGAACCCCGGAACAGGCACCCTGGATGTCCGGTTCCAGGCGCAACCAGTCCGGAAAATTGCCCACGCAGCCTGCGCCATCCCCTGCACAGGTGAGACACCTCGTCAGACAGGCGCCACACAAGCATTCGCCGGGGAGCAGGGCGTTGGGCCGCGAGGGGCGTGCGGCGGCACAGTGAACGCCATCGCACGGGTCGTTGGGGACGACCGGAGGCAGGACATGCACACACTCAATGCCATGGCGCTGATCGCGCACGCGGTGCACCTGGCGGATTCCAATTTCGTTGGCGACGCACTCATGGAGGCCTGCCGCTGCGCCTCCTGGGAGGACCGGCAAGCCGTGCTGTGCATCGTGCGCTCGCGTCCCGAGCTGTCGCAGGAGGCGCATCCCACGCCGGAAATGGTGCTGCAGGCGCTGCGCGGGATGTTGCGCGAGCCACTGCAGTAGCGGCCCCGGCGGCCAGGCGCCGGCAGCGCGCTCAGCGCAAGCAAGCAGCGGGGAGCGTTGCGGCCACAACCCCCGGCCGCGCGCTCATCAGCGCATCAGCGCGGCGTCGATGCGCAGGGCCGCGCCCCCGCGGCTGCGCAGCGTGATGCGGTTGGTCAGGCCAACCAGCCCGGTGAGGTCGCGCATGGCGTCTTCCACGCGCTTGCGCAGCGAGGCGCGATCGACCTCGCCTTCCAGCGTGAGCCAGCCGTCGTCCACGCTGACGCTCACGTCGTCCATCAGCGAGGGCGCGCTCCACTGCAGCGCGGCACGAGCGGCCTGGGCGATCTCGGCGTCGCCGCGCTGGAGCTCCGGCGGCAGCACCACTTCCAGGTCCAGCTTGATGCGGCGCGCGCCGTTGATGCGCTGCAGCGTGCGCTCCACCGCGCAGCGCTCGGTGTAGGCCTCCAGCTGGCCCGAGAGCGTCACCACGCCGTCGCGCACCGTCACCTTGATCGGCAAGGCCTTCACGGCCGCGTCCCAGGCCAGCTCGGCTTCGACGTCTCGCTTCAGATCGGCATCGGTTTCCATGTCTCGCTCCTTGATGGGCTGTGTGCTTGGTGGGGTGCGGGCCGCAGCGTGCGCCGCCAGCTTTGCAGCGGGCTTACTTCACGTTCCCGGCAGGGCCAAACCCTATGATCGTTAACCCTTGGTTTTTCGCCCGTGATAGGGGCGCGGCATGCCGGCGCATGATTCACGCCCCCCGCCGGCCGGCCTTGCGCCAGCTCAAGCACGGCGGTTGCCCCGGGTGCGGGACGCTTCATGACGAACGCCGAGCGGCCCGCCGTGGTACGGCACCACGACCAGGCCGCCCGGCGCCCCAGCCTTTGCGAAGGAGCTTCGCGATGACCGACGTTCGAGCCATCTGCGCCATCGGCCTGCGCGGCCAGCTGGGCCTGCACGGGCGCATGCCCTGGGAAGGCGAGCGCGGGCGCGCCTTCCGCGAGGACGTGGCGCGCTTCTTCGAGATCACCCGCGGCCACGTGCTGCTGGCCGGGCCGCGCACCATCGCCAGCGTCCCGGAGTTCGCGAAGGCGGACCGCACGGTGGCGGTGATCCACTCCAGTGAGGCGCCGGCCGAAGTGCTGGCGCGCTACCCCGGCCGCGTGGTCTTCATCGGCGGCGGCCCGGCGGTGTGGGACGCCTACGCGCCCTTCATCCGGCACTGGGACGTGACGCGGCTGCCCTACGACGGCGACGCCGACCGCTGGTTCAAGCCCGAGTGGCTCACGGCCGGCGGAGCCGGGGCCTGAGCGGCGGGCCCGGCACACCCGCTCCCCCAGCTTTGTCCCGCCCGCGCGGGACAAATCGCCTATGGAGCGCCTCACACCGGCTGACTACGGTGGACCCCGGCTTGGTGATGGTTCCGCTTCAACCGTGATCGCAGGAGGCGCCCGATGGAAACGATCATGCGGATTTACGTCTGGTTCCTGCGGGCGTGCCTGGCCATCGCCGCGGGCTTCGTGCTGTGGCTGGTGGTGGAGACGCTGCGCTCCTCCGGCCTCACCGAGGACCTGGGCCAGGCCGGACGCGAGCCTTACGCCAGCGCCTCCCTCAGCCCGCTGGCCCTGCGCGTCCTGCGCTCCACCGCCGCGGCCAGCACCCCGGGCTGCGGCGACACCAGCGTGAACGCGCTGCGCGCCCGCGTGATGCCGGTGTAGGCCAGCTCGCGCGTGAGCAGCTGCGCGGCGCCGCCCTCCGGCAGCGCCAGTACCGTGTGCTCGAACTCCGAGCCCTGCGACTTGTGCACCGTCAGCGCGAAGGCGGTCTCCACGTCCGACAGCCGGCTCGCCAGCACCGAGCGCAGCTGCGGCCCCTCCAGGAAGTACACCCGCAGCGCGGTGCGCGCGCCCGGCGCCTTGAGCACGATGCCGATGTCGCCGTTGAACACGCCCAGCGCGCCCTGGTTGCGCGTGACCATCACCGGCCGGCCCTCGTACCACTCGCCGCTCTTCCTCAACAGCCCCGCGCCGGCCAGGCCGGCCTCGATGGCCTCGTTCAGGCCCTCCACGCCCCATTCGCCCTCGCGCACCGCGCACAGCACCCGGAAGCGCTCGAAAGCCAGCAGCACCTGCTTCGCCCACTCGGCGTGCGCGGCCTCGTCCTCGCCGCCGGGCCGCTCGCGCAGCAGCGCCAGGTAGGGCGCGTAGCCGCCCGGCGCGCCGGGACGGCCCTGCAGCGCCAGCCGCACCACGGCCCGCGGCGAAACGCTCTCCAGCCACCGCAGCTCGGGGCCCTGCGCATCGCGCAGCACGCGCTGCGCGGCGGGCACCTTGCCCTGGTTCACGGCCAGCGCGAGCGCGCCGATGGGGCCGCCGAAGCGCCGGCTCTCGCGCAGCATCACCGTCTGCTGCGCCAGCGCCGTCCCGGCGCCCTTGCAGAAGTCCTTGGGCAGCTCGATGCCGCACGCCGCCTGCACGTAGGCGCGCGTGTCCGCGTCGTAGTGCCCCTGGTCGGCCTCGCCGCACAGGTCGCCCAGCACCGCGCCGGCCTCCACCGAGGCGAGCTGGTCCTTGTCGCCCAGCAGCACCACGCGCGCCGAGGCGGGCAGCGCGTCCAGCAGCGCGGCCATCATCTCCAGGTGGACCATGGAGGCCTCGTCCACGATCAGCACGTCCACGTCCAGCGGATGCGAGGCGTCGAAGGCGAAGCGCCGCGTGTCCGGCCGCCCGCCCAGCAGCCCGTGCAGCGTGCGCGCCGCGCCGATGCGCGCCGTGAGCCCGGCCAGGTCCGGCGTCGGCCCCAGCCGCTCGGCCAGCGCCTGCAGCGAGCCCTCGATGGACTGCTTCAGCCGCGCCGCCGCCTTGCCCGTGGGCGCGGCCAGTGCGATGCGCAGCCGCTCCGGCGCCGGCGCGGTGGCCAGCAGCAGCGCCAGCAGCCGCGCCACGGTGTAGGTCTTGCCCGTGCCCGGCCCCCCGGTGATCACGGACAGCCGCCCGCGCAGCGCCACCGCGCAGGCGATCTTCTGCCAGTCGGGCTTTGCTGCCCGGACGCCGGACGCCGGCGGGAAGAGGCGATCCAGCCAGTCCCGCGCCGCGGCCAGGTCCACGTCCTCGCGCAGCACGCCGCGCGCACGCACCTGCGCTGCCACGCGCTGCTCGTAGTCCCAGTAGCGGCGCAGGTACAGCCGCGTGCCGGCCAGCACCAGCAGCGGGGTGTCGCGGTCCGGGCCGGCGGCGGCGGTCGCGCCGGTCGCCGCGCCGGGACCGTCCGCCGCG
>NZ_CALAOH010000054.1 GCF_937926365.1 uncultured Azohydromonas sp.
TTGGCCGCCGATGGGGCCACAGCCCTTCGAGCCCGTGACGCCGCTGGCCGGGCGCCGTGCCGGCCACCAGCCGGTGCACCTGCTGCCGAGCTGCACCTCGTGGCCGTCCACCTCCAGGCGCGCGTGCTGCTGCGCTTGGCCGCCGATGGGGCCACAGCCCTTCGAGCCCGTGACGCCGCTGGCCGGGCGCGCCCCAGCCTCCCGGTGCACTCACACCCCTGTAGGTTCTTCTGCCAACAAGTGCAACACGGGTAATGCGAACCCCGGGCGCGAACTACTTGCAGTCCGCGCCAAGGGGGTTATGTGATGCAGCAGGGGCTGACAGTCCCTGACCGCTGCAGGCCTTTCCCGAAAGGGCAGGCCGCAGGTAATGCGAGCCCCCAGTGCTGGCAAGAGATTTCCGGTTTTCCATCAATCAGCCTAAGCACAGGCGCTGCAGTGCACGAGCTGCTGCACTTGGCGCGGATCCCGCCCGCTGGCCGTCGATCTACCAGCGCGGCGCCGTGGTGGAGCTGGGCCATGTCCCGCCTGCGGGCCGCAGCAGGCGCGCATAGGGCCGGCGCTGGACATGTACGCCAGGCTGAACACCACTGCCAGCCCGGGCGCACCTTGGTATCGGCCTCACGCCAAGGGATCGAACCGATATTCCAAGTTGGGTGACGCCTGCGCCACCCGGGGGCAACTTTGGGGGCAACTCTTCACTTCGTGGCGTCATTTCCATAGGGAAATGTGCTTCCTGTCGGCGGACCAAAGCAGGGACTCATGTAGTCCCAGGTTCACTCAAGGCCCCTAAGTAGATCAACGACTTAGGGGCCTTTTTCTTGCCATGTTCACCCGCAATGAGGCTGTGCAGCGCGTCCCGAACCGGGGAACAGACCATGATGACGAATGCAGACTGCGTGAATGCCACCTGCCCGCCTGAGTTGCAGCGGCGGCGCTTGACGGACAGTGCGGGGCTGTACCTGGAGGTATCGCCTACCAGGGCCAGGCGCCAAGACGCCGAGTTGCTGGCGCTGCCAGCCGGGGCTGGCGCGCCAACCTCGGTGCAGGGGTTGCCTTGCCACTGGCGGGACCAGCCCTCCTCTCGCGCCCACGCCTCGCAATGGGCCCGGTTGCAAACCTGATGCAACCCTCGGCAACCACCGCTTACTTCACGCCGCCCTGATCGGACCGATGAGGGCGGCGATGTCTCCCCCACTCGATCTGCCCTGCGACAGTGCCGCCGCCCCGACGGCACGACCCAGCGCGTTCCAGCCCTTCCAACGCCTGCAGCGGCTCAAGCTGCTGTGCCTGGGGGGGCTGTTCCTGCTGCTGGCGCTGCTGAGCGTGGCGCAGGGCTGGGATTCGATGCGGGAACTCTCGGCGCAGCGGCGCACGCAGGCCCTTGTGGCCGACATCCACCAGTTGCGCGAGCGGCTGCTCGATACCGAGGACGCGCTGCGCGTCTACCAGACCACCAACAACGACGTGCTGCTGCGCCAATACCTGCGCTGCGCCCTACCCTGCCTCAGCACCGCGGGGCTGCGGGCGCAGGCTGACGAACCGGCGCAGCAGGCGCTGTTCGAGCGCGTCACCGAGTGGGACCAGACCCTGCTGCCGCTGCTGCGCCAGGCGCTGGATGGCGGCCCGTCCACGGCGCCGCTGCCCCTGCCCGCGATCGGCCAGATGCACCGGCTGCTGCTGCAGGCCGAGGAGGCCGAGCTCGCCACGCTGCGCCGCCACGAGGAAGCTTGGCGCACGCGCGGCGTGCAACTGCAACTGATGCTCGGCACCACACTGCTGCTGGGCTTCGCCGGTGTGCTGCTGCTGCAGCGGCGCACCCGGGCGCTGGTGCAGGCCGGGCTGCGCGCGGAGACCGCGCTGGAGGAAGCGCTGCTGCGCGATCCGCTCACCAGTGCCTACAACCGCCGCGGGCTGGATTTGCACCTGGCGCACCGGCTGGACCAGGCGCGGCAGCGGCAGCAGCCGCTGGCCCTGCTGGCGCTGGACCTGGACGGCTTCAAGGCCGTCAACGACCGCCACGGCCATGGCGCGGGCGACACAGCGCTGCGCACCATCGTGGCGCGGCTGCAAGAGACCGTGGGCGAACACGGACTGGTCACCCGCACCGGCGGCGACGAGTTCGTGCTCGCGCTGCAGGCACCATTGGACGAGGCTGGCGCGCATCTGGTGGCGCAGCGCTTGTTGCGCGCCGTGGAGGCCCCGCTGGCGCTGCCCGGCGGCGGCGCGGCGCGGCTGGGGGCCTCCATCGGCTTGGCCATGTTCCCGCGCCACGGCGCCGATGCGCCGACGCTGCTGCAAGCGGCCGACGCCGCCTCGTACGCCGCCAAGCGCGGCGGCAAGCACCGCGTCTGCACTTTCGGCGAGCCGGCGTGGCTGGGCACCGCGCACGCCGTCGTGCCGCTGCGCCGGGTGCGCTGAGTGCGGCTAGGCTGGGCTCGCGCCGCCGCGGCGCATCCAAGCGCGGCTTCTGCAGGCATCCGGCGTGAAATTGCCTTGAAAGTCGCCTGCGGAGCGCAAGTTATGGCCCTGCGGTCCTTAATCCCTGGGGGGCGAAACGTATACTGCCCCGGCTACTTCATCTCGCGGGAAAGCTGTTCACATGGGTGCCAAATTGAAAGTCGCCGGCCTCGTAGCCATTGGCGCCGTGGCGGGCGCGCTCACCACGATGCAGCTGCAGGCGGTGGCACGCAACGCGACTTCACCACTGCCGCTGGAGGAGCTCCAGCAACTCGCCGCCGTCTTCGGCATCGTCAAGAGCGACTACGTCGAGGCGGTGGACGAGAAGAAGCTGCTGACCGATGCCATCGCGGGCATGGTTTCGGGGCTCGATCCGCACAGCCAGTATTTCGACAAGAAGAGTTTCAAGGAATTCCGCGAGGGCACCAGCGGCCGCTTCGTGGGCGTGGGCATCGAGATCGGCATGGAGGACGGGCTGGTCAAGGTGGTGTCGCCCATCGAGGGCTCGCCGGCTTTCCGCGCCGGACTCAAGGCGGGTGACCTGATCACCAAGATCGACGACACCGCCGTCAAGGGCCTGACCATGGACCAGGCCGTCAAGCGCATGCGCGGCGAGCCCAGCACCAAGGTGCAGCTCACCATCTTCCGCAAGGCCGAGAGCCGCACCTTCCCGGTGACGATCACGCGCGAGGAAATCCGCGTGCAGAGCGTGCGCGCCAAGGTGGTGGAACCCGGCTACGCGTGGCTGCGCGTGAGCCAGTTCCAGGACCGCACGGTGGAAGACTTCGTGCGCAAGATCGAGGAAATCTACAAGCAGGAGCCCGCCCTCAAAGGCTTGGTGCTGGACCTGCGCAACGACCCGGGCGGCCTGCTCGAAGGCGCCGTGGCGATCTCCGCGGCCTTCCTGCCCTCGGACGTGGTGGTGGTCTCCACCAACGGCCAGCTACCCGACTCCAAGGCCACCTTCAAGGCCTCGTCGGAGTTCTACCAGCGCCGTGGCGGCGCCGATCCGCTCAAGCGGCTGCCCGAAGCCGTCAAGAAGGTGCCGATGGTGGTGCTGGTCAACGAGGGCTCGGCCTCGGCCAGCGAGATCGTCGCCGGCGCGCTGCAGGACCACAAGCGCGCCGTCATCATGGGCGCGCAGACCTTCGGCAAGGGCTCGGTGCAGACGGTGCGCCCGCTGACGCAGGACACGGCGCTCAAGCTCACCACCGCGCGCTACTACACCCCCAGCGGGCGCTCGATCCAAGCCAAGGGCATCGTGCCCGACGTGTGGCTGGACGAGACCGCCGAGGGCAACGTCTTCGCCGCGCTGCGCATGCGCGAGGCCGACCTCGACAAGCACCTCGGCACCGCCGAGGAAAAGCGCGACGAGGCGCGCGAGAAAGCCCGCGAGGAGGCGCGCCAGAAGCTCGAAGAGCAGTTGGCCAAGCGCGCCGAGCCGCCCAAGCCGCTGCCCGAGTTCGGCAGTGCCGAGGACTTCCAACTGCTGCAGGCGCTCAACCGGCTGAAGAACAAGCCGGTGGTGGTCAGCAAGACCATGAGCGAGCGCAAGCCCGAGAGCGAAACCAACTGAGCCGGCACCACGCTTGGCCATCGGCCACTGCCTTCGCAAAGCCCGCCATGCGCGGGCTTTGTGCTCTGTGGCGGCGGCTATGCTGACGCGATGAACGACGATCAGCTCCTGCGCTACTCGCGCCACATTCTGCTCAACGAACTTGGCGTGGAAGGCCAGCAGAAGCTGCTGGACAGCCGCGCGCTGGTGATCGGCGCCGGCGGCCTGGGCTCGCCGGTGGCGCTGTACCTGGGCACTGCGGGGCTGGGCACCATCACGCTGGTGGACCACGACACGGTGGACCTGACCAACCTGCAGCGCCAGATCGCGCACGACATGGCGCACGTGGGCCAGCCCAAGGTGCTGTCCGCCGCGGCCAGCATCCATGCGCTGAACCCGGAGACGCGCGTCCTCACGCTGCAGGAAAAGGTTGACGCGGCGCGGCTGGACGAGCTCGTGTACGGCGCCGACGTGGTGCTCGACTGCAGCGACAACTTCCGCACCCGCCACGCCGTCAACGCCGCCTGCGTGCGCCACGGCAGGCCGCTGGTGTCGGGCGCGGCCATCGGCTTCGACGGCCAGATCGCCGTGTACGACACACGCCACGCCGAGGCACCCTGCTACGCCTGTGTATTTCCGCCGGAATCGGGCGTGGAGGAGGTGCGCTGCGCCACCATGGGCGTGTTCGCGCCGCTGGTGGGCATCATCGGCAGCATGCAGGCGGCCGAGGCCCTGAAGTTGCTTGCCGGGGTGGGCAGCTCTCTGGCCGGACGGCTGCAAATGCTGGACGCGCGCAGCATGGAGTGGACGGAGATCCGCATCGGCCGCTCCGCCCAGTGCCCGGTGTGCGCCACGCGTGGCGCGGCGCACTGACACAACAAACCATTCCCGTACATCGCATGGAAAAGCGCCCCGACCTGACCGCCCGCAACTTCCCCACGGCCGAGGAAGAAGCGCTGTCGCAGCTTGAAGCCTCCCGCTACGCCGGCCCCGAGAGCGCCTACCGCCTGGCCTTCACCGACACGGCCTTCCTGCTGCGCGAGCAGTTGCGCCCGGTGCGCATGCAGCTGGAGCTGCTCAAGCCCGAATTGGTGCAGCGCGAGCAGGGCATCGAGTCGACCATCGTCATCTTCGGCAGCGCGCGCGTGCTGCCGCCGGAGGAGGCGCAGTTGCGGCTGGAGGCCGCGCGCGAGCTGGGCGAACCCCAGGCGCTGCGGCGCGCCGAGATGGGCGTGCTCATGAGCCGCTTCTACGACGAGGCGCGGCGCTTCGCGGCGCTGGTGACCACGCAATCGCGCTCGCACGACACGCCGATCTACGTCGTCACCGGCGGCGGCCCCGGCGTCATGGAGGCGGGCAACCGCGGCGCCTTCGAGGTGGAAGGCAAGAGCATCGGCCTGAACATCGTGCTGCCGCACGAGCAGGCACCCAACCCGTACATCACGCCGGAGCTGTGCTTCCAGTTCCACTACTTCGCGCTGCGCAAGATGCATTTCCTCATGCGCAGCATCGCGCTGGTGTGCTTCCCCGGCGGCTTCGGCACGCTCGATGAGTTGTTCGAGGTGCTGACGCTGATCCAGACCGGCAAGTCGCGCGCGCGCCCGGTGCTGCTGTTCGGGCGCGAGTTCTGGACCAAGCTCATCAACTTCGACTGGCTGGTGGAGACCGGCATGATCAGCCCCGGCGACGTGAACCTGTTCCACTTCGTCGAAACCGCCGAGGACGCCTGGGCACGGCTGACCGAGATCTACGGCTTCGACGCCCCCGTGACGCAGACCGGCGAGTTCGCCGACGACATCTGAAGGAAAGCGCCCCGTTCGGGCTGAGCCCTTCGACAAGCTCGGGACGAACGGGCACATGGGAGGTAGCCGGCACGGCGGCTGCCCACCATCGATTGCCACCCGTTTGCCGCAGGAGCCGCGCATGAACCGCAATGTCAGTCTCATCGGCGCGCCCACCGACGTGGGCGCCGGGGCCCGCGGCGCCAGCATGGGCCCGGAGGCGCTGCGCGTGGCGCGCATCGGCCCGCTGCTGGGCGAGATGGGCCTGGACGTGGTGGACCGCGGCAACCTCACCGGCCCGGCCAACCCCTGGCTGCCGCCGGTGGAGGGCTACCGCCACTTCGACGAGGTGCTGGCCTGGAACCGCGCGGTGCACGAGGCGGTGTACGCGGAGCTGCAGACGGGGCGCTTCCCGATCCTGCTGGGCGGCGACCACTGCCTGGGGTTGGGCTCCATCAGTGCCGTGGCGCGGCACTGCCGCGGCACCGGCCAGAAGCTGCGCGTGCTCTGGCTCGATGCCCATGCCGACTTCAACACCGACCAGATCACCCCCAGCGGTAACATCCACGGCATGCCCGTGGCCTGCCTGTGCGGCTACGGCCCCCGCCCGCTGGTGGAGATCGGCGGCCACGTGCCGGCGTTGAGCCCCAAGTGGGTCAAGCAGATCGGCATCCGCAGCGTCGATGCCGGTGAGAAGCAGCTGCTGTACGACGCCGGGCTGGAGGTGTTCGACATGCGCTACATCGACGAGATGGGCATGCGCCACACCATGGAGCTGGCCCTGGCGACGATGGACGCCAGCACGCACCTGCACGTGAGCTTCGACGTCGACTTCCTCGACCCCTCCTTCGCCCCCGGCGTGGGCACCACCGTCATGGGCGGCCCCACCTACCGCGAGGCGCAGCTGTGCATGGAGATGATCGCCGACACCGGCCGCCTGGCCTCGCTGGACGTGATGGAGCTCAACCCGGCGCTGGACGTGCGCAACCGCACCGCCGAGGTCGCCGTGGACATGGTGCAGAGCCTCTTCGGCAAGAGCACGCTGGTGCGGCGCCCGGCGCGCTGAGGCTGCTCATGAACGCGGCTTCGCGGCCTCCGCGTTGAGGCCGCAACAGCTGCTCCCGCCCCTCATCCCTGCTGCTGCGCATCCTGCACCGGCGGCACCTGCGGCAGCGCCGTCGCGGGGCGCTGCCGCGTGTTGGCCAGCGCGCCGGCGGACTCCAGGATCGGGTAGGCGATGGAGCAGATGTGCGAGTTGATGCGCTTCAGGTCGCTGATGAGGTCCAGGTGCAGGCTGCTGGTCTCGATGCTGTAGGGCGTGTTGGCCTGCAGCCGCACGATGTGGGTGGCGGCGTACTCGTGCTCCAGGGCGCGGAAGCGCGCCTTCTCCTCCAGCAGCTTCTGCGCGTCGTGCACGTTGCCGTCGAGGAACACGCTCATCCCGAGGCGCAGGTTCTGCAGCAGGCGCTGGTGCAGGTGCACGATCTCGGCCATGCCGGCGTCGGAGAGTCGGCGCTTCTTGCGGATCTTCTTATCCTCGATGTCCTGCAGCACGCGCTCGATGATGTCCCCGATCTGCTCCATGTTGATGGTGAAGGAGACGATGTCGGTCCAGCGCCGCCCCTCGCGCTCCGACAGCGCCTCGCGCGAGATCTGCGTGAGGTAGAACTTGATGGCCGAGTACAGCGCGTCCACCGTGTCGTCCATCTTGCGCAGCTGCTGCGCCAGCGCCAGATCGTCGTGGCGCAGCACGGGCTCGATGCCGCGCAGCATGGTCTCCACGATATCGGCCTGGTGCAGCGCCTCGCGCGCGGCGCAGGTGATGGCCAGCGAGGGCGTCTCCAGCGCCATCGGGTCCAGGTGCTGCGGGCGTGCCGGCGCCGCCGGTACCGGCGGCTCGGTGAGCCACTGCTCCAGCCAGCGGGCCAGCAGCGTCGTGGCACCGACGAACAGCAGCGCCAGCGCCACGTTGAAGCCCAGGTGGAACAGCACCACCTGGCGCGCCACCGAGGGCGCGCTGGCTTGCAGCCAGGCGTGGATCTGCGGCAGCAGCGGCATCGCCACCAGGCAGCCCGCGACCTTGAACAGCAGGTTGCCCACCGGCAGCCGCCGCGTCGCCATCGAGCCGCGCAGCGTGGAGAGCACGCCCAGTACGCCGCTGCCGAGGTTGGCGCCCAGCACCAGGCCCAACGCCACCAGCGGCGCCAGCAGCCCTTGCGCCGCCAGCGTGGCGGTGAGCAGCACGATGGCCAGGCTGGAGTAGGACAGCACCGCCAGCACCATGCCCATGAGCAGCTGCGGCACCACTTCGCGCGGCAGCGAGGCCAGCAGCGTGCGCACCACCGGCGAGGCCACCAGGGGGTGCGTGCTCTCCATGATCAGGTGCAGTGCCAGCGTGATCAGCCCCAGGCCGATGAGCACGCGGCCCAGGCGCCCGGTGGCGCTCTTCTCGCGCGAGATGAACATCACCACGCCGACGAAGATCAGCAGCGGCGACAGCCACGACAGGTCGAAGGAGAAGAACACCGTCATGAGGCTGGAGCCCATGTCGGCGCCCAGCATCACCGCCAGCGCCGCCGAGGTCGGCACCAGCTGCCGTCCGACGAAGGAGGCCATGAGCATGCAGGTGGCGGTGCCCGACTGCAGCAGCATCGTCACGCCCATGCCCGCCAGCAGCGCCGAGGGACGCGAGCCCATGCCGCGCGCAAGCACGTGCCGCAGGTCCTCTCCGAACATGCGCAGCACTCCGGTGCGCACGATGAAGGTGCCCCATACCAGCAGGGCAATGGCGGCCAGCAGATTCAGCAGCTCGGTCATGAATACTTCTTCCGGGTCCCCCGGACGGCGCTGCCCTCCACCCCTCGCGGCGCGCGTCCTTTAAGAAACCCGAGCGAGAAGCATGCCCGAACCTCGCATGTGGCGGCTACAGGTGTTTACATGAAACCATGGTGACGTTGCTATCTCGCCGCACCGCGTTGCTCAGCCTGGGACGCAAGGCCCCTGGCGGTGCCTGAATTCGCGCGGCGTCAGCGCCGCGGGGTCGGCATGCAGGCCCAGGCCCAGCGCCCGTGCCGCGCGCTCGGCGGCGGCATAGGGGCCGGGGCGTCGATGCCAGCCGTCGTTCCAGGCCGCTCCCTGGCGCACCAGTTCCTCCCCCAGGTCCCGGCCCTGCGCATCGGCCACCCGCGCCAGCAGCCGGCCGTAGTCGTCGCGCGTCACCACGTGCACGCGCAGCTCGCGCCCCTGCACCAGCGCGCGCAACGCGTCACGCGCCTGTGGGCCCCAGGGCTGGCACAGCTCCGGCGCATCCAGCCCCTGCAGCCTCAGCTTCAGGGCGCGGCCCCCGTCGCTCGGGACCAGCCACAGGGTGTCGCCATCGACCACCCGCTCGGCGCGGCCACGCAGCTCGGCCGCAGCCTGAGCCGCAAGCGCCGCCGCCGGCGCCATGAGCAGCCCGGTGGCCAGCAACGCCACCCGCAGCCCGTGCAGGCGGCCCGCCGCAACCCGTGCCGCGCGGTGGCGGCTCAACCCGGTTGCTCCACGCCCTGCGCCGCCGGGCGCTCCTCCCGGACCAGCAACTCGTCCAGCCGCTGCAGGAAGGCATGAATTTCGATGGGCTTGCTCCAGAACCCGTCGAAACCGCTGGCGCGGGCGCGCTCGACGTTGTCGGGCATGGCGTCGGCCGTCAGCGCGACACAGCGCAGGCCGCGCGTGCGCGGGTCGGCACGCAGCCGTGCGAGCACCTCGTGGCCGCTGATGTCGGGCAGGTTCAGGTCGATGAGCACCAGCGCCGGCAGCTCGCTGCGCGCCAGCGCCAGGCCCGATTCGCCGCTCTCCGCGATGCGCAGCCGGCACTGTGGCCGCAGCGCCATGATGTGCTCCACCAACAGCGCGTTGACCGGCTCGTCCTCGATGTAGAGCACCAGCGGCGCCGCGCCGGTGGCCGGCATCGCGGCGGCAGGAGGGGAGGTGGGTGCGCAAGCAGCGACCGGTGCCGGCGATGGCGGCGCGGGCACCGGGACCGCTTCAGCCGGGGCCACGGGCAACTCCAGGGTGAACACGCTGCCGCCCTCCTCGCCCCGGCCCGCGCGCAGGCTGCCGTGCATGAGCTGCGCCAGGCGCTGCGAGATCACCAGTCCCAGCCCCGTGCCCTCGATGCCCGAGCGCTCCGCGCCCAGACGGTTGAAGGGCTGGAAGAGCTGGCCGAGCTGCGCGTCGCTGAGGCCCGGGCCCGAGTCCTCCACGGCGATGGCCACGCGCCCGGGACCGGCGGCGCGCACCGTCAGCCGCACCCAGCCGCCGCGGCGGTTGTACTTGATGGCATTGCTCAGCAGGTTGAGCAGCACCTCGCGCAGCCGCGTGGCATCGGCCTGCACCTGCTCGGCCGCGCCGCCGAGCTCGGCGCTGAGCGTGACCTCGGCGGCGCGCGCCATCGGCTCCAGCGCGTCCAGGCAGGACGGCACCAGCGGCGCCAGCGCCACAGGCCTCAGCGCCAGGCGCAGGCTGCCGGACTCGATGCCGGTGAGGTCCAGCATCTCGTTGATCATCGTCAGCAGGTGCTCGCCCGCGCCCTGGATGCGCTGCAGCCGCTGCGCCTGCGCCGTGGGCAGCGGCGAGCGCGCGTCGAGCTGCATCATCTGCGCGAAGCCCAGGATGGCGTTGAGCGGCGTGCGCAGCTCGTGGCTGGTGCGCGCCAGGAACTCGCTCTTGGCGCGGCTGGCGCGCTCGGCGGCCTCACGCGCCGCGCGATCCTCCTCGGCGTACTTGCGCTCGCTGATGTCGAGGTTGGTGCCGGCCATGCGCAGCGCGCGCCCTTGCGCGTCGCGCTCCACCACGCGGCCGACGTCCAGCACCCAGCGCCAAGGGGCCGCACCGGTGCCCACGCGGTACTCGGCCACGTAGGCGGCGCTGCGGCCCTCCAGGTGCGCCCGCAGCGCCGCCTGCATCGCCTCACGGTCCTCGGGATGCACCAGGCCCTTCCAGCCCGCCACGCTGGGCAGCGGCTCCGCCGCGCCGCAGCCGCGCATGGCCAGCCAGCGCGCGTTCCAGGCCAGGGTGCCGGTGGTGATGCTCCAGTCCCACAGCCCCAGGTCGGCGCCGGCCAGCGCCAGTTCCAGCCGCTGCTCGCTGGCCCGCAGCGCGGCATTGGCGGCCGCGAGCTCGGCGGTGCGCGCCGCCACGCGCGAGGCCAGCTCGGCACGCACCCGGTGCTGCAGCCGCAGCAGCCGGAACAGCAACAGGCTCGCCAGCGTGCCGCCGATCAGCACCAGCATCGCGGCGGCCTCCACGGGCGAGTCGAGCTGCTGGCGCAGGTGCAGCAGCCACACCCGGCCGCCCACGTTCACGCGCAGCGACTGCGTCCGCGTGGCCGCTTCGGCCGCCACGCGTGACGGCCCGGCCTGCTGGCCGTCGTAGAGCAGGTTGCCGCGCGAGGGCAAGGCCTCGCGGCCGGCCGGTCCCAGGTCGTGCAGCCGCAGATCCAGCCCCTGCAGCAACTCGCCGCCCAGCGTGGCGTCGATGAAGTCGCTCATGCGCAGCACCACCTCGGCCGTGCCCAGGAAGGCGGTTCGGCGCTGCTCCAACGTGTCCAGCGGCATGAGCGGGCGGTACACCGGCTCGCGCAGCACCAGCAGAGGGCCGAGGTTGCGCGCCTGCTCCAGGTTGGACCACGCCGAGGCGATGAAGCGGCCGTTGTCGCGCGCCTCCTCCAGCCCGCGGCGGCGGTCCGGCGACGAGGCGATGTCGAAGCCGAGCATGGCCTCGTTGCCTTCCAGGGGTTCGAGGTAGTCGACGACGTAGTAGTCGTCGCGGTCGCCCGGCGGATGGATCTCGAAGTCCGGGTAGCCCTGCGGCCGCACGCTGATGTCACCGCGCACCATGGCTTCGAAGGCGAACCGGTCTTCAGCCGCGAGATAGCGCACGAAGCGCAGCGCGCGGAAGCCCGGGTGGCGCCGCGGCAGCTCCAGTTGCTGCGCCAGGCGCCTGAACTCGTCGCGCGTGACCGTGTCGGAGGCCAGGAACAGCCCGCGCACGCCGCGCAGCACCTCGGCCCAGCCGTCCACGCGCCGCTCCACCACCTCGGCCACGATGCGCGCGCGCGCCTCGAAATCCAGCCGCGCGCGCGTGCGGGCCGCCTCCTGCACGTACCACGCCGCGCCCAGGCTCAGCGCCAGTCCCAGCACGAGCACCAGGAGCGCAAGCGGCGGCGAGCGGGACTGGTCCGAAGCAGGCATGACAGACGAACGGCGCTGGAGCGGCGGCAGGACGGCTCCTGTACAGCTGAACTCCCCACCATAGTCCTGCGCTTGCGGGCTGCCCAGGGGACGGCGAGCGGCACCGGCGAGTTGTGCGCAGTAATGCACGGCGCCGGCCAATCGCCATTTCCGCCTCTACCCGTTCGGCCCGCAATTGGGCATAAATACATCCACGGCGCCGCGATGCAGTAAGGTGGCACCGCTCCAGGCAATACGTCGGAAAGGAGGCTTTCATTAGAACGTCGAGTGAACAGACTGCTCCTGAAACTCCGGGGAACGATAAATCTCAGCGACCCATCTGAGTTCTTGCCCCCTGTGTCTTGATGAATTGCACGCGGGTTTTCCATGCCCACGGCTTCAGCCCTTGATGGCATGTCGATTCGGCAAACTTCTGACTGCCGATGTGCATCGACAAATCCAGGGAATACCACCCTGATGCCCCCAAAGCCGCTGTAGCCACGGCGATGGCAAGCCCCTCCCTTCAAACGGCGCCCACGGGCGCCGTTCCATTTTCGTGCAGCTTTCCACGCCAGCACCGATTTTCCGCCTTCGGCCCCTCGTGGATTTTCCAAAGGTGGCGCATAAACAAATTCCTTACCACTGCGCCGCCCATGCCGGCGCCCAGGATTGCGCCATGAACGCCCTCAAGGAATACCTGCTGCTGATCGTGATTTCGGTTTTTCTGGCCAACAGCGTGGGCACGGCCTACGGCGAACTGGCGAATTCCCTGCTCAGCGAGGTCGTGCTCAAGCTGGAGCGGGTACAGGGCCTGGTGCGCTGAAGCCAGCGCGACCCGGCACGATGACACTGGACTATTCCGCCCGTATTTGAACCCGGCGCTCAACCCGCGCCCGGCTCGCCCAAGATCCGGGCCAGCCGCTGCGCCAGCTTCTCGTTGCTGAGCTGCTCCCGCCAGCGCTCCACCATCAGCGGTACGGCCAGCGGGCTGGGCTCCCTCAGATCCACCAGCAGCACCCGCTGCGCCGCCAGCCGGCGCAGCGTCTTCTCCAGCCGCCCTATTTCCAGCTCCTGCGCCAGCGCCTCGTTGCGCGCCTGTGCCAGCAGCAGGTTGTCCGGGTCGTATTGGCGGAACACGTCGTAGAACAGACCGCTCGACGCCTGTAATTGCCGCGCGCTCTTGGCCGCGCCCGGATAGCCGCCGAATACCAGCCCCGCCACGCGCGCAATCTCCCGGAAGCGCCGCTGCGCCAATTGCCGTGCATCCAGGCTGGCCAGCAGATCCGCCTCCAGCTGCGCGGTGGCGAATATCGAGCCGTCCAGCAGCGTGCCCAGAGCCAGCGGGCGCGCGCTCAGCAATTCCAGCCCATATTCGTTGACCGCCAGCGAGAAGGTATTGGCCTGCGCCTGCGCCAGCCGCCAGGCCAGCAATCCCGCCAGGCCCAGGTGCACCGGACCGCCGGCGAAGGGATAAATCCACAAGTGATGGCCCTCGCGCGAGCGGTGGCGCTCGACCAGCAATTCATCCGGCCCGGGCAACCGGGACACGCCGGCCTGCAATTCCAGCATCGGCCGCGCCGCGCGCATTTCCGGCTCATTGAATTCTCCCCGCGCCGCCTCGTGCAGCAATTCGCGCAGGGCATTCGCCAATTCGTCGGACAGCGCCATGCGCGTGCCGGACCAGACCGGGATGCGCCCGCTTTTCTTCGTCGCCCGCGTCACGTAGGCCGTGAGTTCGCGCACCCGCACGAATTCCAGCAGCCGCCCGGCGAACCAGAAACAGTCGCCCGGCGCCAGGCGGGCAATGAAACTCTCATCGACGGTGCCCAGCGCGGCGCCGCCCACCATCCGCAGCCGCATGGTGGTCTCGGACACGATGGTCCCGACCTGCAGCCGGTGCCGGTGCGCGATGGCGCGGTCCGTGACGCGAAAGCGCCCGTCCACCACCCGCAGCCGGTGGTACTGCGGGTACGCCGCCAAGCTCTTGCCGCCCTGCCCCGCGAAAGCCAGCGCCCAGTCGAACTCCTCGCGCGTGAGATCGCGGTAGGCCGGGGCGCCGCGCACCTCCTCGAACAGCGCCGGCGCGCCCCAGCCGCCATCGGGCAGCGGCTCGGCCTCGAAGCCACCGCCCAGCGCCACCGTCACCAGATGCTGCACCAGCACGTCCATCGGTTTACAGGGGCTGCGCCGCGCCTCGATGGCACCGGCCTGGGCAGCGCGGCGCAGCGCCGCCGCCTCCAGCAGCTCGAACGACTGCGTGGGCACCAGCGTGGCGCGGCTGGCGCGCCCGGGCGCGTGGCCGGAGCGCCCCGCGCGCTGCAGCAGCCGCGCCACGCCCTTGGGGCTGCCGATCTGCAGCACCCGCTCCACCGGCAGGAAGTCCACGCCCAGGTCCAGCGAGGAGGTCGCCACCACCGCCTTGAGCCGCCCCTCCTTCAGCCCCTGCTCCACCCACTCGCGCAGGGACCGGTCCAGCGAGCCGTGGTGCAGCGCGATGACGCCGGCCCAGTCCGGGCGCGCCTCCAGCAGGCGCTGGTACCAGATCTCGCTTTGCGAGCGCACGTTGGTGAACACGAGGCAGGTGCCCGCCGGCTCGATCTCGCGCACCACCGCGTCCAGCATGCGCAGGCCGAGCTGGCCCGGCCAGGAGAAGCGCGCCGGGGCATCGGGCAGCAGCGTGTCGATCACCAGCCGCTTGTCGATGCGCCCCTGCACCAGCCGGGCGCTCCCAGCGCCGGTCAAGGTGGACATCGCCTCCTCCAGGTTGCCCAGCGTCGCACTCAGGCCCCAGGTCAGCAGCCGCGGGTTCCAACGCCGCAGCCGCGCCAGCGCCAGCTGCACCTGCACGCCGCGCTTGCTGCCGATGAGCTCGTGCCACTCGTCCACCACCACGGTGTGCACGTGGCGCAGCTCGGCCTCGGCATCGGCGCGCGTGAGCAGCAGGCTCAGCGACTCGGGCGTGGTCACCAGCGCCTGCGGACGCTGCCGCTCCTGGCGCTGGCGCTCGGCCGTGCTGGTGTCGCCGGTGCGCTGCGCCAGTCCGAAGCCCGGCGCCACCTCGGCCAGCGGACGCGCCAGCGCCTGGGCCGTGTCGCTGGCCAGCGCGCGCATGGGCGTGATCCACAGCACCTGCAGCCCCGCCGCCGCGCTGCGCCGCGCCAGCGCGCCGAACCACACGGCGTAGGTCTTGCCGGAGCCGGTGGTGGCGTGCAGCAGGCCGCTGTGGCCCGCGGCCATCGCGGCCCACACCTCGCGCTGGAAGGCGAAAGGCGTCCAGCCCTGGGCGGCGAACCAGGCCTCGGCGGCGGCGCCGGGCGGTTCGGACGGCAAGTCGGGGCGCATGCGCAAGGCGGGCGAGGGAAGCACGGGCGGGGTTCGGACGTACACGGCGAGCATGCCCCAAGCGCCGCCGGTGGCCGCGCGACGGCGGCTGCGCTACCTTGCCTGCCCTGTGTCCACTGCCATGAGGAGACTGCAATGCCCGCCATGACGAAGAAGACGCTGCTGCTGCCGCTGTGCGCCGCCCTCCTGTCCGCCTGCACGTCGGCGCAGCAGCCCGGCGCGTCACCGGGGTCGCAGCTGGGCTTCTTCGTCACCAGCACCGGGCTGGGCCGCGGCGCGGACCTGGGCGGACTGGCCGGCGCGGACAAGCACTGCCAGGCCTTGGCCGAGGACGTGGGCGCCGGCGGGCGCACCTGGCGCGCCTACCTCAGCACCAGCGCCGAAGGCGGCACGCCGGCCGTGAACGCGCGCGACCGCATCGGCACCGGCCCCTGGCGCAACGCGCGCGGCGTGGTCATCGCCGAGAACGTGGCGCAGTTGCACCAGGACAACCGCATCACCAAGGACACGGCGCTGACCGAGAAAGGCGACACCGTGCGCGGCCGGGGCGACACGCCCAACATGCACGACATCCTCACCGGCTCCCAGGCCGACGGCACGGCCTACCCCGCCGGCGGCAACGACATGAGCTGCCGCAACTGGACCCACAGCGGCGAAGGCGCCGCCATGGTCGGCCACCACGACCGCACCGGGCTGGACGACAGCGCGGCGGCCAAGTCCTGGAACACCTCGCACCCCACGCGCGGCTGCAGCCAGGACGCGCTCAAGGCGACGGGGGGCGCGGGGCTGTTCTACTGCTTCGCGGCGAACTGAGGCCCGTCACCCCCAGGCGCCGCCGCCGGCCAGCAGCTTCTCCAGCGCCTGCAGGTCCACCGGCTTGACCAGGTGCCCGTCGAAGCCCGCGTCCTGCGAGCGCTGCCTGTCCGCGGCCTGGCCCCAGCCGGTGACGGCAATGAGCAGCGAGCGCGCCGACCAGGGCTGCTGGCGGATGCGCCGGCACAGCTCGCAGCCGTCCAGCCCCGGCAGCCCCAGGTCCAGCAGCAGCACCTCGGGCTGCAGCCGCGAGGCCAGCTCCAGCGCATGCAGGCCGTCGTAGGCGGTATGTGCCTCGTGGCCGCCGAGCTGCAGCAGCATCGCCAGGCTGTCGGCGCTGTCGGCGTTGTCGTCCACGATCAGGATGCGCCGCCCCCGCGGCGCGGTTTCGCCGGACCGGTGGTCCTCGGAGGCGGAATCGGAAGGGGGCGGAAGGTCGGGCAGGTTCGGCATGGCAGGGTCGGCCGATGCGGCCGCGGCGGGTATCGGGCCAAAGGCCGTTAAAGATGGGGCGCTCGGCCCCGGAGACAAGGGGATTGTCCCCGCAGCGCCCGGTGGGTTTCCCGGGAGACGCTGCCGGCCTCCAGGTTCGGCCGGCGCAGCGTGCCCTTCGCTTCGATCCCGGGCCCGCGCGCCTACGCGCTGACGATCCAGCCCTCCACCGGGTCGAAATCGGCGGGCAGTCCCCAGTCCTCGCGGCTGCCGGCCCAGGCGGCCTGCACCAGGCACAGCACGGCATCGAGCCGGTCGCCGCTGGCATCGGCGATCAGCGCGTCGTGCTGCGCCGGCGTGAGTTTCAAGCGCAGGCCCAGGCGCGTGCGGCCCTGCTCCAGCGCGGCGACGATGTCCTTGCGCGCGATCAGCCGCTCCGGCGTGTGCTTGAGCGCGTCGTCGTTCTTGTAGGAGCGGCGGCCGATGAGTTCGCGCGCCAGCAGCCCCGGATAGGCCTCCAGCGCGACGCGCGTGCGGTCGCCGTCGAGCAGCCCGGGCAGGTGCGCGCCCGCCTCCAGCAGCAGCGGCACGCCCGCGTGCAGCATGTAGGCCACGGGCGGATTGACCCACTTCATCGAGCTGCTGGCGCCGGCCGGGGCGTCGGTGGCGCGGTGGGCGAACTTGCCGCCCACGGGGCGCGCGTTGCAGAAGGCGGCGAAGGTGTCGCGGATGGCGGAGCGCTCCAGGGCCGCGTAGTGGCGCATCAGCGGCAGCCACTCGGTGGGCCAGCCCAGGTGCTCGACCAGCTCGCGCGGCAGCCCGAAGGGAAAGTCGAAGCCGCCGACCCAGGGCCCGGGCCGCTTGAGGAAGGCACCGAAGGCCTCCAGCGTGTCGAAGGCGTGCAGCGCCTCCAGCTTCACCGCGCCCCCCACGGCACGCCCCTGCGCCACCACCACGGGCTTGCGCCGGGTGGGGCGGCTGGAGAAATCGGCGCCGAGGAAGTCGCAGGAATGCATCGGCGCCATTGTCCGGCGCCTCGTCTCAAGCCACCGGCGCCGCCACCTTCGGCTTCCCTTCGGCAAAGAACGCCCGCAGGTTCTCCAGCACCAGCGCCGACATCGCCTGGCGCGTCTCGCTGGTGGCGCTGGCCACGTGCGGCAGCAGCACCACGTTGTCCAGCCGCAGCAGCGCCTCGGGCACGCGCGGCTCGTCCACATACACGTCCAGGCCCGCGCCGGCGATGCGTTTCTCTTGCAGGCACTTCACCAGCACCGCCTCGTCCACCACCGTGCCGCGCGCGATGTTGACCAGGAAGCCTTGCGGCCCCAGCGCGTCCAGCACCTCGGCCGAGACCAGGTTGCGGCTCTCCGCCCCGCCCGCCGCCGCGATCACCAGGAAGTCGGCCCAGCGCGCCAGCTCCACCAGGCTCGGCTCGTAGCCGAAGGACACGCCCTCGGCGGGACGGCGGTTGTGGTAGCGGATCTCCATGTCGAAGCCGCTGGCGCGCCTGGCGATGGTGCGGCCGATGCGCCCCAGCCCCACGATGCCCAGCCGCTTGCCGCTCACGCGCGTGGCCAGCGGAAATTTCTCGTTCAGCCAACCGCCGCGGCGCACGAAGCGGTCCGCCTCGGTGGCGCGGCGCGCCACGTCCAGCAGCAGCGTGAAGGCGGTGTCCGCCACGCAGTCGTTGAGCACCTCGGGCGTGTAGCCCACCGGGATGCCGCGGCGCGCGGCGGCGCCCAGGTCGATCTTGTCCAGGCCCACGCCGAAGCTGGAAATCACTTTCAGATTCGGCAGCGACTCGATCAGCGCGGCGTCGATGCCCACCGCCGCCGAGGTCACGGCGGCGACGAACTCGGCGCCGTGACCGGCCAGGTACGCCCGCGCATCGGGCTGCTGCACCAGCAGCGTGAGCTCGAAATCGGCGGCGAGCTGCTGCTCCAGCCAGGGCGTCAGGCGGCCGATCTGCAGCACGCGGGGTTTGTCAGTCATGAGGGTCCTTTCCATCAGTCGATCTTCACGCCGCCCTGTGCCACCACCTTGGCCCAGTTGGCGCGCTCGCGCTCGAAGAAGGTGGTGAATTCGGTGGGCGTCATGGTGTGGACCTCGGCGCCCTGCCCGCTCAGGCGCTGGCGCACCTCGGGCGTGCGGATGATGCGGGTGAGCTCGGCCGCGACCTTCTCGAGCACCGCCGACGGCGTGTTGGCCGGCATCAGCACGCCCTGCCAGGTGCCGGACTCGAAGCCCTTGACGCCCTGCTCGGCGATGGTGGGCACGTTGGGCAGCAGCGCCACGCGCGTGGACTTGGACACGCCCAGCACCTTGAGCTGGCCCGACTGCACGAAGGGCAGCGTCGCCAGCATGCCGTTCATCAGCACGTGCGCCTGGCCCGCCACGGTGTCGTTGATGGCCTGCGAGCCACCTTTGTACGGGATGTACTCCCACTTGGCGCCGGTGGCCTTCTCCACCGCCACGCCCGCCACGTGCGGCGCGCTGCCGATGGCCGTCACGGCGAAGTCCATCTGTTGCTTGTGCGACAGCGCCACCAGCTCCTTGAGGTTGCTGGCCTGCACCGAGGGATGCACCACCAGCAGGTGCGGCGAGTAGGCCAGCATGGTCACGCCCTTGAGGTCCTTACTGGGATTGAAGGGCAGCCGGTTGTAGACCGACGCGGTGATGGCCAGCGCGCCCACGTCGCACAGCAGCAGCGTGTGGCCGTCGTTGGACTTGGCCACCAAGTCGGTGCCGGTGTTGCCGTTGGCGCCGGGCTTGTTCTCGATGATCACCGTCGTCTTCAGCGCCTCCGACAGCGGCTGGCTGATGGCGCGGGCGATGATGTCCGAGGAGCCCCCCGGCGGGTACGGCACCACGATGCGAAGCGGCTTCGTGGGCCATTGCTGGGCCTGCGCGGCGCCGGCGGCACAAACGGCCAGCGCGGCGGCGGCCAGGGCGTGGAACGTGGTTCTGCAGTTCATGGGGTTGTCTCCTTACAGGTCAGTACGAGGGCAAAACGGGTCCGCCATGCCGGTGAAGGCGCGGTGCTGTACGCGAAGAACGGAGCAGGCGTCCGGCGCGTCCCGTAGCCGAGGCGCCACGCACCCTGCTTCGTCATGCCCGCGCAGGCGGGCCTCCACGAGTCACGCGGTACAGCCCGGCAGGCGTGGACGCCCGCCTTCGCGGGCGTGACGAATTTCTTTTGTTTGCGGTTGCGGATTCGTATGAAAAAGCCGACCCCGCGGCCGGCCTCGGCGCGTCACTCGATCTTGATGTTGGCCGCCTTGATGAGCTGCGCCCACTTGGCGACCTCGGCCTTCTGGAAGGCGGTGAACTGCTCGGTGCCCATCTGCCCGGCCTCCATGCCCAGCTTGGCCAGGCGCTCCTTCACGTCGGGCTGGGCCAGGATCTTGTTGACCTCGTCATGCAGCCGCTGCTGGATCGCCTTCGGGGTGCCCGCGGGTGCGAAGATGGCCTGCCACGACACCACCTCGTAGCCCGGCACCGTCTCGGCCAGCGTGGGCACGTTGGGCATGCTGGACAGCCGCTTGGGCGAGGTCACGGCCAGCGCGCGCAGCTTGCCCGACTCGATGTGCGGACCGGCCACCACGGTGGTGTCGAACATCATGTCCACCTGCCCCGCCATCACGTCCTGGATCGCCGGGGCGCTGCCCTTGTAGGGAATGTGGTCGATGCCGATGCCGGTCTTGAACTTCAGCAGCTCCAGCGCCAGGTGCTGCGAGGTGCCGTTGCCGGCCGAGGCCGAGGTCATCGGCTTCTTGGCCTTGCCCGCGGCGATCACGTCGGCCACGGTCTTGTAGGGGCTGTCCTGGCGCGTGACCAGCACCACCGGGTTGGTGCCGATGAGCGCCACGGGCACGAAGGACGTCACCGGGTCGTAGCCCAGCTTCGAGTAGAGGCTGACGTTGATCGCGTGCGAGCTGATGGTGCCGCCCAGGATGGTGTAGCCGTCAGGCGCCGCGCGCGCGACCTGCTCCGAGCCCACGCTGCCGCCGGCGCCGGCCTTGTTGTCCACGATCACCGTGGTGCCCAGCGCCGGGCCCAGCTTCTGCGCGATCAGCCGCGCCACGATGTCGCTGGTGCCGCCGGCCGGAAAGGCGACGACGTAGGTGATGGGTTTCGAAGGCCACTGGTCCTGCGCCTGCGCGACCGGCAGCGCGGCGGCCAGGGCCAGGGCGGCCACGGTCAGGGTTCGACGGGTGCGGTTCATGGTTTGTCTCCTCTGGGAATTTGTGGGAAATACAGGTGCTGCGGCCCCAGCTCCTCCAGCCGGTTGATGCCCAGCAGCCCCATGTCGGCATGGACCACAGGAAGCGCCGCAGCGCGCGCGGCGCCACGGCCACCGCGGGCTCCACCGGTGTGGCGGCCCTCGGGGCCGGGCTCTGCATCGGGACGGCCATGGGCTGCTGCGGCACCTGTGTCCGCGTCACGCCGCCGGGGCGTCGATGACGATGGCCCGGAAGTCGTTGACGTTGGTCAGCGTCGGGCCGGTGACCACGGAATCCCCCAGCGCCTGGAAGAAGCCGTGCCCGTCGTTGTCGTCCAGGCTGGCGCGCGGGTTGATGCCCTGCGCCCAGGCGCGCGCCAGGGTGTCGGGCGTGATCACGGCGCCGGCGATCTCCTCGGCGCCGTCCACGCCGTCGGTGTCGCCCGCCAGCGCGTGCACGCCCGGCAGAGCGTCCAGCGCCACCGCCATGGACAGCAGGCATTCCACGTTGCGCCCGCCACGGCCCTGGCCGCGCAGCGTCACCGTGGTCTCGCCGCCGGACAGCAGCACGCAGGGCACCTGGAACGGCTGCCCATGGGTGACGACCTGGCGCGCCAGGCCCGCGAGCACCTTGCCCACGTCGCGCGCCTCGCCTTCGAGGCTGTCGCCCAGGATGTAGGGCGTCATGCCCGCCTCGCGCGCCACCGCCGCGGCGGCCTCCAGCGCGATCTGCGGCGCGGTGATCATGCGGGTTTCGCAGCGCTGCAGCCGCGGGTCCTCGGGCTTGACGCTCTCGCTGTCCTCGCGCTCCAGCCAGGCCAGCACCTCGGCCGGCACCTCGATGCGGTACCGGCGGATGATCGCCAGCGCATCGGCGCGGGTGGTGGAGTCGCCCACGGTGGGCCCGGAGGCGATGTCCATGGGGTTGTCGCCGGGCACGTCGGAGATCAGCAGCGTCAGCACCCGCGCCGGGTGGCAGGCCGCGGCCAGGCGCCCGCCCTTGACCGCCGAGAGGTGGCGGCGCACGCAGTTCATCTCGGAGATGGAGGCGCCGCTGGCCAGCAGCGCCTTGTTCACCGCCTGCTTGTGCTCCAGCGTCAGGCCCGGCGCCGGGCCCACCAGCAGCGCGGAGCCGCCGCCGGAGATCAGCGCGATCACGAGGTCGTCGGCCGTGAGGCCGCTGACCAGGGCGCGCACGCGCTCGGTAGCGCGCAGCCCCGCGGCGTCGGGCACCGGGTGCGCGGCCTGCACGATCTCGATGCGCTCGCACGGCACCTCGTAGCCGTAGCGCGTGATGACCAGCCCCTCCAGCGGGCCGTCCCAGTGCTGCTCCAGCGCGCGCGCCATCTCGGCCGAGGCCTTGCCGGCACCGATGACGAGGGTGCGCCCCTTGGGCTTCGCGGGCAGGTGCGGCGGCAGGCACAGCGCGGGCTGCGCGGCGGCGATGGCGGCGTCGAACATGCGGCGCAGCAGGGGGCGGCGGTCGGGGGTGATCATGGACAAATCCTTCGGGTAGGCGGCCAACAACGGTCCTGCCTGTTATCCCGCAAGCTGATGCGCTCCGCGCCCTACTCCGTCATGCCCGCCTTCGCGGGCATGACGACATCTTGTCTTGCGGCCTTCCCTGCAGCACACGCGGCATTGCCAAGCGGCTCAGCTCACCCCTGCGCCACCTCATGGTTCCCCATGATCTCCAGCGCCCGCACCAGCGCCGAGTGGTCGAGGTCGGCCATGCCGTTGGCGGCGAGCACCTGCATCAGCTGCGCGGCGTTGGCGGTCTGCGGCAGCGCCAGGCCCAGCTCGCGCGCGCCCTGCAGCGCCAGGCCCAGGTCCTTCTGGTGCAGCTTGATGCGGAAGCCCGGGTCGAAGGTGCGCTTGATCATGCGCTCGCCGTGCACCTCCAGGATGCGGCTGGAGGCGAAGCCGCCCATCAGCGCCTGGCGCACCTTGGCCGGATCGGCGCCGGCCTTGCTGGCGAAGATCAGCGCCTCGCCCACCGCGGCGATGTTCAGCGCCACGATGATCTGGTTGGCCACCTTGGTGGTCTGGCCGTCGCCGTTGCCGCCCACCAGCGTGATGTTCTTGCCCATCTTCTCCAGCAGCGGGCGCACGCGCTCGAACACCGCCTCGTCGCCGCCGCACATGATGGTCAGCGACGCCGCCTTGGCGCCCACCTCGCCGCCGGAGACCGGCGCGTCGATGTAGTCCGCGCCCAGCGCGTTGATCTTCTGCGCGAAGGTCTTGGTAGCCATCGGCGAGATGGAGCTCATGTCCACGATCACCTTGCGCGGGCCCTTGCTGCCGCCCTGCAGCGCGGTGGCCACGCCGCTCTCGCCGAAGAGCACGGCCTCCACGTCCGGCGTGTCGGGCACCATGGTGAACACCACTTCCGACTCGGCCGTCACTTCCGCGGCGTTGGCGCAGACCTTGGCGCCCGTGGCCGCCACGCTCTGCGGCACCGCGCCGTGCGTGTTGACGAAAAGCTGATGCCCGGCGTTGGCCAGGTGCACCGCCATGGGCGCGCCCATGATCCCGAGGCCGATGAATCCAATGTTCATGTGATCTCCTTTGTCTGGCTTGTGAACGGCTCAGTACGAGCCCGAGCCGGCATCCGCCGGCTTCGGTTGCGCGCGCATCGCGCTGAGGATCTGCTGCGAGCCGGCGGCCAGCAGCCGCGCGTCCGAGCTGACGGTGACGAACTGGAAACCCTTGGCGATGCGCGCCAGCGCCACGTCGGTGCGGCCGTTGTGGATGCCCGCCACCACGCCGTGCGCCTTGGCGCGCTCCAGGATGTAGTCGATGGCCTGCGCCGCCTTGGGGTCCACGTCGTCGAAGGCGGGCTTGCAGCCCAGCGACAGCGACAGGTCCGAGGGACCGATGTAGATCGCGTCGAGCCCTTCGACCGAGAGGATCTCGTCCAGGTTGTCCAGCGCCTGGGCGGTTTCGATCATGGCGAAGCGCACGATCGTGTCGTTGGCCTGCTCGGGGTAATCGGCGCCGCCGTAGTACAGCGCGCGCACCGGGCCGAAGCTGCGCACGCCGCGCGGCGCGTAGCTGGTCCAGGCCACGAGCTTCTGCGCGTCCTCGCGCGTGTTGACCATGGGGCAGATCACGCCGTAGGCGCCCGCGTCCAGGATCTTCATCAGGATGCCCGGCTCCAGCCACGGCGCGCGCACCACCGGCACGGTGTCGGTGGTGGAGATGGCCTGCAGCAGCTGCACCATGGCCTGGTAGTCCACCACGCCGTGCTGCACGTCGATGGTCAGTGTGTCCCAGCCCTGGTGGGCCATGACCTCGGCGGCGAAGCCGTTGGGAATGGCCAGCCAGCCGTTGACGGCGGCGCCGCCGGATTTCCACAGCGTGCGCAAACGGTTCTCTCTCATGGCGTCTCCAGCGTGTTGTCGGGTTCCGGGCCCGGGGCTCGGGCGCGGGTGCGGAAAAAGGCGCCGGCCGGGAGCCGCGGCCCCGGCCGGCGCACGAAGCGCTCAGCGCACCAGGCAGGGCCGCTTGTTGTCGAACTTCCAGCCCGGGATCAGGTACTGCATGGCCACGGCGTCGTCGCGCGCGCCCAGGCCGTGCTGCTGGTACAGCGCGTTGGCCTTCATCACCGCGTCCATGTCCAGCTCCACGCCCAGGCCCGCCTTCCTGGGCACGGCCACCTCGCCGCCCACGATCCGCAGCGGGTTCTTGGTCAGGAACTGGCCGTCCTGCCAGATCCAGTGCGTGTCGATGGCCGTGACGCGACCGGGCACCGCCGCGGCGGCGTGCGTGAACATGGCCAGCGAGACGTCGAAGTGGTTGTTGGAGTGCGAGCCCCAGGTCAGGCCGAAGTCGCGGCAGGTCTGCCCCACGCGCACCGCGCCCTGCATGGTCCAGAAGTGCGGGTCGGCCAGCGGGATGTCCACCGACTGCAGCACCAGCGAGTGCACGAACTGGCGCCAGTCGGTGGCGATCATGTTGGTGGCCGTGGGCAGCCCGGTGGCGCGGCGGAACTCGGCCATCACCTCGCGGCCGGAGAAGCCGCCCTCGGCGCCGCAGGGGTCCTCGGCATAGGCCACCACGCCGTGCATGTCGCGCATCAGGCGGATCGCGTCCTTGAGCAGCCAGCCGCCGTTGGGGTCCAGCGTGATGCGCGCGTCGGGGAAGCGGGCTTTCAAAGCCTTGATGGCCTCGACCTCCTCCTCGCCGCGCAGCACGCCGCCCTTGAGCTTGAAGTCCTGGAAGCCGTAGCGCTTCTGCGCGGCCTCGGCGAGCTTGACGATCCCTTCGGGCGTCATCGCCTCCTCGTGGCGGATGCGTTGCCACTCGTCGGCCGCGTCGGGGTCGCTGTCGTAGGGCAGGTCGGTCTTCCTGCGGTCGCCGATGTAGAAGAGGTAGCCCAGCATCGGCACCGACTCGCGCTGCTGCCCTTCGCCCAGCAGGGCGCACACCGGGACGTCCAGCTCCTGGCCCAGCAGGTCCAGCAGCGCTGATTCCACCGCCGTGACGGCGTGGATGGTGGTGCGCAAGTCAAAGGTCTGCAGGCCGCGGCCGCCGGCGTCGCGGTCGGCGAAGCGGGTGCGGATCTCGGTCAGCACGGCCTGCCAGTCGCCCACCTTGCGGCCCACGACGATCTCGCCCGCATCCTCCAGCGTCTGGCGAATGGCCTCGCCGCCGGGCACCTCGCCCACGCCGGTGCGGCCGGCGCTGTCGGTGAGCACCAGCAGGTTGCGCGTGAAGTACGGGCCGTGCGCGCCGCTGAGGTTGAGCAGCATGCTGTCGCGGCCGGCAACGGGAATGGCCTTCAGGGAGACGACGGTGGGCGTGGAGGTGGGCATGGCGGGCGGGAAGTTGGCGCCCTCCCCCGCCGTGCGGGAGAAGGCTGTGCGGGAACGGGGCGGGGGCGGGACTTCAGTCCGCGCTGATCTTCCGGGTCTCGATCACGTTCTTCCAGCGCGCGTACTCGGCGGCCTGGAACTTCGCGAACTGCTCGGGCGTGTTGGCCACGATCTCGAAGCCCTGATCGGTGAGCTTGGACTTCACGGCCGGCTCGTTGAGCACGGCGGCGATGTGGGTGACCAGCTTGGTCTTGACTTCGGCGGGCAGGCCCTTGGGCGCGGCGATGGCCTGCCACGAGTAGACGTCCACGCCCTTGACGCCGGCCTCGGCCAGCGTGGGCACCTGCGGCAGCAGCGCGGCGCGCTTGTCGCCCGTGACGGCCAGCGCGCGCAGCTTGCCCGCGGCGATGTGCTGCTGCACGGCGTTGATGTTCTGGAACGAGGCGTCCACCACCGCGCCCAGCAAGTCCGTGATGGCCGGCGCGCCGCCCTTGTAGGGCACGTGCGAGCCCTGGGTGCCGGTCTGGGCCCAGAACAGCTCGGCCGTGAGGTGGTCCGAGGAGCCGTTGCCCGAGGAGGCAAAGGTCAGCTTGCCCGGCTCCTTCTTCAGCGCGGCCAGCACGTCGCCCGCGGTCTTGTAGGGCGAGGCCGCCGGCACGACCAGGACGTTCGGGGCCTGGACGGCCACGGTGAGGTAGTCGAAGTCCTTGGTCGCGTCGTAAGGCACGTTCTTGAGCAGGTGCGGCGCGATCACGTAGGGCCCCAGCGAGGCCACCAGCAGCGTGTAGCCGTCCGCCGGCGCGCGCTTGACCTGCGCCGCGCCGATGGTGCCGGTGGCGCCGGCCTTGTTGTCCACCACGAAAGTCTGGCCCAGCCGCGCCTGCAGCCCGGAGGCCAGCGTGCGGGCGATCATGTCGGTGGAGCCGCCCGGCGGGAACGGCACCACCATCGTCACCGGCTTGGCCGGCCAGGCCTGGGCCTGCACGGCCAGGGGAGACAACAGCGCGACACCAGCGAGGGCCGCGGACAACAGGCTTCGACGTTGCATGCTTGGAGTTCCTTGCAAAAGGGGCTGTTCGGTGCCGCCGCAACGGTGCGGCCTGCGCGGCGACGGCAAGGCGCGCTGCCCCGGAGCGGGGACACGCGCCTCGCCTGCCCAGCATGGCCTCAGGCGCCACGACAGCGGACAGCGACTTCACTGATTCTGTTGTCCGTCATCGTACAACTAGGAAATTCGCACCACAAGGCATCGCGGGTTGTGGAGAACACCTAGATGACGCGGCCCGCGGGCTGCCAGGAAAGCTCAGCGCGGGCCGAAGAGGACGTAGTCGGCCGTGTAGGGCACGCGTGAGGAACTGCCGGCCCGCGACGCGCTGCAACCGGTACGGGGCGCGACGCCGCCCACGGTGTGGATGCGCTGCACGCTGCTGACGCGGCTGAAAGTCCCTTCCTTGCCCACGGAGCGGGCGCGCAGCAGCAGCCAGGGAATGGCGCCGGCGGCGGGCGCGTCCACCCGCTCCCGCACGACGCCGACGATGCGGCTGCCGTCGTCAGCCTCCCAGTGCGGCCCCACGTAATGGCGGCCGATGCGCTGGCCGCGCTCGTCGAACAGGTCGGCCTCGGGCGCGACCAGGGCCCACTCGTAGCCCGAGGCATCGGCCTTGAGGCGGCACTCGTAGACCTGCACGCCGCGCGCCGGCACCACCCGCACCAGCCGCTCGTCCGCCGGGGGTCGCAGCTGCTGCGGCACCTCGGGCGCCGGTGCAGGGCCCGGAAGCATGGCGCAGCCGCCAAGGAGAAACGCCGGCAGCGCGGCGAGCAGGCCAGGGGGAAACAGGCGCATGGAACACCTCCGCACAAGGGCTCGGGAACCGTCCCGGGCGCGCAGTGTGGTGCGGCCTGCGCCGCCGCGCCCGGCATGCCCCGGCCGCCGGGACGGCCTTGGCGGCCGGACCGCGCTGCGCGGCGGCTTTTCCATTCCGCTCAGGCGCGGATGTACTTCTCGAACACCTCGCTGAAGTCGCGCCGCGTGTACTCCTGCAGCACCGCGTGGTTGAGGCTGCGCAGCAGCTCGGTGAACTGCCCGGCCAGGCTTTCGCCCGTGCCCGTGCTGCCCAGCTTGTAGGCCGCCGCCGTGGCGTTGAGCGCGTGCAGCGCGTGGCCGCGGCAAACCTCGTCGTGGTGCTGCTGGCGCCCGATGCTGATCAGCGCCTTGTAGATGTCCTTCACCTGCTCGACGAAGCTTTTCCTCACGTCGATGCTGAAAGGCATGGCGCCGATGGCGAACTTCAGCTCCAGGTCCATGTCCAGCGTGCCCGCGGTCTCCAGCGTCACGCCGGTGACGGCATGGCTGGCGTACTCGTAGCGCTTGATGGAACGCTTGGACGACACGGCCGACTCGCCGTCCACGTGGATCAGCGCGAAATTGGTGAAGCAGTACTCGTCCTTCTTCGACTTGATGAGGAAGAAGATGCGCTCGCCGTCCTCGTGGAACAGGTAGTCGTCGGCATCCACGCCGCCGAAGTCCTTGGGCTGGACGATGGTGCCGATGTCGCTGAGGCCCAAGGCCTCGGAAGCAAGCTTCTTGAACATGGTGCGGTCCCTTGCGAGGTGATGGAAGACGGGCCGCGGACAGGCTGCCGCGGCAGGGGGCCCGGTCGGGCCCGGCCCGGATGCGCACCCTGCGCCGTCCCCGGCGTCGCCGTCAACCTTCCCGGGCCTCCGGCAGCGCCGCCGCGTCGCTCTCGCCGCCGCACGGCGCGGCGCGGCTCCAGCGGCCCGCGGCATGCCCCCTTGCCCGGCGCGAATGCAGGAGAAGCCGATATATGACCTGGAGCACGCGCGCCCTGCCGCCCTGCGGCGGCCGGCAATGGGGTCAGTTCTTCTCGCCCGCGGCGCGGCGGCGGCGTTCGCGGCTGTTGGCCAGGTGCGTGCGCATGGCCGCGCGCGCGGCCTCCGGGTCCTGGCGCAGGATCGCGTCGTAGATGCTCTGGTGCTCGCCGTTGGTGCGCAGCAGGTAGGCCTGCAGCTCGGCGCTGGTCTCGTTGCCCAGCCGCGCGCGCGGGATGATCTTGGCGCCCAGCGAACTCAGCAGCTCGGCGAAGTGGCCGTTCTGCGTGGCGCGCGCGATCTCCAGGTGGAAGCCGAAGTCCGGCCCCACCGCGTCGCGCCCTTCCGCCACCGCCGCGGCGAAGGCGTCCAGCGCGCTGCGCATCTCGCGCAGGTTCTCCTCGGTGCGGCGCACGGCCGCCAGCGCCGCGGCCTCGGTCTCCAGCCCGATGCGCAGCTCCAGCACCGCGATCACGTCGCGCAGCGTCTCCAGCTGCTCCGGCGTGATGCGGAACGACGCCTCGCCCGGCCCCACCACGAAGGTGCCCACGCCGTGGCGCGTCTCCACCAGCCCCGCGGCCTGCAGCTTGGAAATCGCCTCCCGCACCACGGTGCGGCTGACACCGAACTCCGCCATCACCGCCGCCTCGGTGGGCAGCTTGTGGCCCGGCGCCAGCGCGCCCTCGCGGATGCGCTCGGTCAGCGCCTCGACCAGTTCCTGAGCCAGCGAGCGCGGTCTCTTGCGCGCGGACAACACGGTGTTCATGACTAGTGAAACCCCCTAAGGACTGCGCCTTGACAGTCAAGGCGCGAAAAACTCAAATAGTTGTACGACAACAGACGACATACGACAAGCGCGGTTTTCCACTCGACCCTGTCGTGACCACCCGGAGTTTCGAACACCATGCTGACTGAGCCTGTCACCGCCCTTCGCTTTCATCGGCTGCTGTTGACCGGCGCCGCCGGCGGCCTGGGGCGCGAGCTGCGCCAGCGCCTCAAGCGCTACTGCGACGTGCTGCGCCTGTCGGACGTGGCCCCGCTGGGCGAGGCCGCCGAGGGCGAGGAGCTGGTGCCCGCGCCGCTGCAGGACAAGGCGGCCGTGCACGCGCTGCTCAAGGACGTGGACGCCGTCGTCCACCTGGGCGGCGTCTCCACCGAGCAGCCCTGGCAGCCGATCCTCGAAGCCAACATCATCGGCACCTACAACCTGTACGAGGCGGCGCGGCTCAACGGCGTCAAGCGCATCTTCTTCGCCAGCTCCAACCACGTCTGCGGCTTCTACAAGCAGAGCGAGGTCATCGGCGTGGACGCTCCCGCGCGCCCGGACGGGCTCTACGGCCTGTCCAAGGCCTTCGGCGAGGACGTGGCGCGGCTGTACTTCGACCGCTTCGGCATCGAGACCGCCTGCGTGCGCATCGGCTCCTCCTTCCCCGAGCCGCGCGACCGCCGCATGCTGGCCACCTTCATGAGCTACGACGACCTGGAGCGCCTGGTGCTGGCCGTGCTGACCACGCCGGTGCTGGGTTGCAGCGTCATCTACGGCGTCTCCGACAACCAGACGCGCTTCTATGACAACAGCGGCGCCGCGCACATCGGCTACCGCCCTCGGGACAGCTCCGACCGCTTCCGCGCCGCGCTGGAGGCCAAGCAGCCCAAGCTGGACCTCAACGACCCGGCCGTGATCTACCAGGGCGGCGCCTTCGTGCGCACCGGCCCCTTCGACGACAACGCCTGAGCGCAGCGGGACCAAGGGCCATGAACCCACAGGACCAGGCCGTGGCGGCCGTGGACGAACTGTGCCCCGTGCGCAACCGCGTGGGCGAGAGCCCGGTGTGGAGCGTCGCGGAGCAGGCGCTGTACTGGGTGGACATCGAGGGCCGGGCGCTGCACCGCTTCGACTGGGCCTCGCGCCAGGAGCGCCGCTGGGCGCTGGCCGAGCGCGTGGGCTGCATCGCGCTGCACGCCGAGGGCGGGCTGGTCGCGGGCATGGAGACGGGCGTGTTCCGGCTGCGGCCGGGCGCCGGCGGCGACCTCCGCGCGGAGCTGCTGCAGGCCGTGCGGTTCGCGCAGCCGGGCATGCGCTTCAACGACGGGCGCTGCGACCGCCAGGGCCGCTTCTGGCTCAGCTCCATGGTGATGGACATGGCGCTGGCGCAGCCCGCCGGCGTGCTCTACCGCTATGACGCGCGCGGCCTGGTGCCGATGGTCGAGGGGCTGGTCACGGGCAACGGCCTGGGCTTCAGCCCGGACGGGCGCACGCTGTACCTGTCGGACTCGCACCCCACGGTGCAGCGCGTGTGGGCCTTCGACCTCGATGTCGAGGGCAACCTCTGCAACCGGCGCGAGTTCATCGACATGAACCAGCACCCGGGCCGCCCCGACGGCGCCGCGGTGGACGAGGACGGCGCCTACTGGATCTGCGGCAACGACGCCGGCCAGGTGCACCGCTTCCTGCCCGATGGCCGCCTGGAGCGCTCGCTGCGCCTGCCGCTGAGCAAGCCGGCGATGTGCAGCTTCGGCGGGCCGGCGCTGCGCCACCTCTTCATCACCTCCATCCCGCCCGCGCTGCCTGCCGCGGGCTTCGATGCCGCGCTCGACGGCGCGGTGCTCGTGGCCCAGCCGGGCCCGCGCGGGCTGCCCGAAACGCCCTTCGGCGGCTGATTCCAGGCCTCCACAACCATTTCTCACGGAGACACGCACCATGTTCAAGCAACTGCCCCTCGCCATGGCCGCCGCGCTGGTCGCCCTCGGCGCGCAAGCCAAGGAACTCCGCTCCGCCGACGTGCACAACAGCGACGACTACCCCACCGTCGCGGCCGTGAAGCACATGAGCCAGGTGCTCGAACAGAAGAGCGGCGGCAAGTACAGGATCAAGGTCTTCAACAAGAGCGCCCTGGGCAGCGAGAAGGAGACGCTGGACCAGGTCAAGATCGGCGCGCTGGAGATGAACCGCGTCAACATCTCGTCGCTGAACTCCATGTGCCCGAAGTCGCTGGTGCCCACGCTGCCCTTCCTGTTCAACAGCGTCGAGCACATGCACAAGGTGCTGGACGGCCCGGTGGGCGAGGAGATCCTCAAGGGCTGCGAGCACGAGGGCCTGGTGGGCCTGGCCTTCTACGACAGCGGCGCGCGCAGCATCTACGCCAAGAAGCCCGTGCGCACCCTGGCCGACGCCAAGGGCATGAAGATTCGCGTGCAACCTTCGGACCTGTGGGTGGCCGTGGCCTCCGCGATGGGCGCCAACGCCACGCCCATGCCCACCGGCGAGGTCTACACCGCGCTCAAGACCGGCCTGATCGACGCCGCCGAGAACAACATCCCGTCCTACGAGGGCTTCAAGCACTACGAGGCGGTGAAGGTCTACTCCAAGACCATGCATTCCATGGCGCCGGAGATGCTGGTGATGAGCAAGGCCGTGTTCGACAAGCTGCCCAAGGCCGACCAGGATCTGTTCCGCGCCGCGGCCAAGGAGTCGGTGGACTTCCAGCGCAAGAAGTGGGCCGAGGCCGAGGCCAAGGCGCTGGAGATCGTGACCAAGGGCGGCGCGCAGATCGTCTCCGACGTGGACCTGGCCTCCTTCAAGTCCGCCATGGCCCCGGTGTACGCCAAGTTCGCCAGCACGCCCGACCTGCAGCGCCTGGTCAAGGCCGCGCAGGACACCAAGTAAGCCGTTCCTCCAGGGCGCCGGCGGCTTCGCCGGCGCCCCTTGACGCGGGCCGCGCCGCCTCGGCGCGGTCCGCCTTTTCTGGAGACTCCCCATGACACCCGCCGCCCTACCGGCCACCGTCGCGGACAACGAGAACGTCAACGCCGCAACGGGCACGCCGCTGACGGCCGCCCACGCGCGTCCGCCCTCCACCCACCTCTATTCGCGCTTTTGCGCCTTCCTGTCCAAGTCCAGCCTGGTGCTGGCCGTGATCGGGCTCATCGCCCTGATCCTGTGCGTGCAGTTCCAGGTCGTCGGCCGCTACATCTTCAACGACACGCCCACCTGGGCCGAGGCCCTGGCGCTGCAGCTCGTGCTCTACATCACCGCGCTGGGCGTGGCGGTGGGCGTGCGCGACGCCGGCCACATCGGGCTGGAGTCGCTGGTGGTGCTGCTGCCCGATGCCTGGCGGCAGCGCGTGGAGATCCTCATCCACGGCTTCGTCATCCTCTTCGGCGCCATCATGGCCAAGAGCGGCTGGCTGTGGACCACCCTGAAGTGGAGCGACATCAAGCCCATGCTGGGCGTGCCCGTGGGCGCCGACTACCTCGCGCTCGTGGTGGCGGGCGTGCTGATCGTTCTCTTCTCCATCGAACACATCATCGCGCTCGTGCGCGGCGAGGAAGTGGTGCCGGCATGGAACTGACCGTCCTCTCCATCAGCTTCGCCATCCTGCTCGTCCTGGGCGTGCCGGTGGCGTTCTCCATCGGCCTGGCCTCCGTCGCCACCGTGCTGTACTCGGGCATGCCCGTGGAGATCGTGTTCCAGAAGATGGTCGGCGGCATGCAGGTGTTCTCCTTCCTGGCCATCCCGTTCTTCGTCTTCGCCGGCGAGCTCATGCTCTACGGCGGCATCGCCGACCGCATCGTGCGCTTCGCCAACTCGCTGGTGGGCCACGTGCGCGGCGGCCTGGGCATGAGCAACGTCGTGGGCTGCACGCTCTTCGGCGGCGTGGCGGGCTCGGCGCTGGCCGACGTCTCGGCCATGGGCTCGGTGATGATCCCGCTGATGAAGAAGGAAGGCTACGACGCCGATTACGCCGTCAACGTCACGACGCACTCGGCGCTGGTGGGCGTGCTCATGCCCACCTCGCACAACCTCATCATCTTCACGCTGGCCACCACCGGCATCGCCTCGGTGAGCGTGCTCAGCCTGATCCTGGCGGGCATCATCCCGGCGCTGCTGCTGACCCTCTGCAACCTGGCCGCGGCCTACTACGTGGCGCGCAAGCGCGGCTATCCCACCCGCGGCGGCTTCCCCGGCTGGATGGAAGTGGTCCGCGCCTTCCTGGGCGCGCTGCCGGGCCTGCTGATCGTGGTGATCATCCTCGCGGGCATCCTCTCGGGCATCTTCACCGCCACCGAATCGGCCGCCACGGCCGTGTTCTGGGCGCTGCTGGTCACGGCCATCGTCTACAAGACGCTGTCGTGGAAGGACTTCCTCAAGGCCTGCGCCAAGGCCTGCAAGGCCACCGGCGTGGTGCTGCTGCTCATCGGCATCTCCAGCGCCTTCGGCTACTTCATGGCCCTGTACGAAGTGCCGCAGAAGACCGGCGAGCTGATGCAGTCCGTGACGGACAACCCGCTGTTGATCTTCCTGATGATCAACCTGCTGCTGTTCATCCTGGGCACCTTCCTCGACATGGCCGCCACCATCCTGGTGTGCACGCCGATCTTCCTGCCCATCGCCGTGCAGTTCGGCATGGACCCGGTGCAGTTCGGCATCGTCATGCTCATCAACTGCGCGCTGGGCCTGAACACGCCGCCCGTGGGCGTGACGCAGTTCGTGGGCTGCGCCATCGGCCAGATCTCGGTGGGCCAGGTGATGAAGTCCATCCTGCCCTTCTACACCGCGCTGACCGTCTGCCTCTTGCTGGTGACCTACGTGCCGGCCTTCTCGCTGTGGCTGCCCAACATGTTCCGATGAGGGTCCCGCGGCCGCGCCGCTTGCCGGCGCGCACCGCCCCGCCCTCCCCTTCCCGTTGAACCCGCGGCCGGCAAGCTCCTCCCCACAGGGCTTCCGGCCGCGCCCCGTTTGAAGCAGGATCCTTCACATGACCGCCTCCTCCGCACCGCTGCTCATCCGCATGCATGCGAACGACAACGTCGCCATCGTCGCCAACGACGGCGGCCTGGGCGCCGGCACCGAGCTGCCCGACGGCCTGGTGCTGCGCGAGCACGTGCCCCAGGGCCACAAGGTGGCGCTGGTGGACTTCAAGGCCGGCGACGCCGTGCGCCGCTACGACGTGCCCATTGGTTTCGCCCTCGACGACATTCCCGCCGGCAGCTGGGTGCACGAGCGCCGGCTGCAGATGCCCGAGGCGCGCGGCCTCGAAGACCTGCCCATGGCCACGCGCAAGGTCGAGCTGCCGCCGCTGGAGGGTTTCACTTTCGAAGGCTTCCGCAACCCGGACGGCTCGGTGGGCACGCGCAACCTGCTCGCGATCACGACGACGGTGCAATGCGTGGCCGGCGTGCTGGAGCACGCGGTCAAGCGCATCCGCGAGGAGCTGCTGCCCAAGTACCCCAACGTGGACGACGTGGTGGGCCTGGAGCACGGCTACGGCTGCGGCGTGGCCATCGACGCGCCTGACGCGGTGATTCCCATCCGCACCCTGCGCCACATCTCGCTGAACCCGAACTTCGGCGGCGAGGTGATGGTGGTGAGCCTGGGCTGCGAGAAGCTGCAGCCCGAGCGGCTGCTGCCGCCGGGCGTGATCCCGCTGGTGGACGAGCGCAACGTGGCCGACATCGGCAACAACGCCGGGCCCGGGCTGGACGTGGTGACGCTGCAGGAGCAGGACGGCTTCGGCCCGATGATCGCCACCATCATGGCGCGCGCCGAGGTGCACCTGGAGCGCCTGAACGCCCGCCACCGCGAGACGGTGCCGGCCTCGGAGCTGGTCGTGGGCGTGCAGTGCGGCGGCAGCGACGCCTTCAGCGGCGTCACCGCCAACCCGGCGGTGGGCTTCTGCGCCGACCTGCTGGTGCGCGCCGGCGCCACCGTGATGTTCTCTGAGACTACCGAGGTGCGCGACGGCGTGGCGCAGCTCACCGCGCGCGCGGCCACGCCGGAGATCGCGCAGGCCGTGGTGCGCGAGATGGCCTGGTACGACGACTACCTGCAGCGCGGCAGCGTGGACCGCAGCGCCAACACCACGCCGGGCAACAAGAAGGGCGGCCTGTCCAACATCGTCGAGAAGGCGATGGGCTCGATCGTCAAGTCGGGCTCCGCGCCCATCAGCGGCGTGCTCTCGCCGGGCGAGAAGCTCAACGGCAGGAAGGGGCTGATCTACGCGGCCACGCCGGCGTCGGACTTCATCTGCGGCACGCTGCAGCTGGCCGCGGGCATGAACCTGCACGTGTTCACCACCGGCCGCGGCACGCCCTACGGGCTGGCGGAGGTGCCGGTGATCAAGGTCGCCACGCGCAGCGACCTGGCGCGGCGCTGGCACGACCTGATGGACGTGAACGCCGGCCTCATCGCCGACGGCCAGGCCAGCATCGAGGACATGGGCTGGCACCTGTTCCGCCTGATGCTGGAGGTGGCCAGCGGGCGCAAGAAGACCTGGGCCGAGCAGCACAAGCTGCACAACGCGCTGGTGCTGTTCAATCCGGCGCCGGTGACCTGATCGGCCTGTTCCCTGTATCGAAGAAACTGAAATATCCCCGTCACACCCGCGCAGGCGGGTGTCCACGAACGCCGGGCTGCGTCCTGGTTGGCGTGGGTGCCCGCCTGCGCGGGCATGACGGGGAACTATTTCAGCTTCGATCAGGATGTGGAATGAACCTACAAACCGCCCCGATGCTCCAGCGCCTGCTCGACGTCACCGCGCTGGAAGCCGCGCTGCAGCGCTTTGCCGACGCGCGCGACTGGAACGGCTTTCACACGCCGCGCAACCTGGTGCTGGCGCTCACCGGCGAGGTGGGCGAGCTGGCCGAGCTGTTCCAGTGGCTCACGGACGAGCAGGCCGCGCGCATCGCGCAGGAGCCCGCCACGGCCCGCGCGGTGCGCGACGAGCTCGCCGACGTGCTGATGTACCTGGTGCGGCTGAGCACCGTGCTGGGCGTGGACCTGGACGCGGCGGTGCGGGAGAAGTTCATTGCCAACGGGGTGAAGTACCCGGCGCCGGATGCGGGCCGCAGCGGCCCGGCCTGAAGCGGCAGGCTCATCCCTTCTTCGGCTTGCCGAGGGCCGCTCCCCGCGCCGGCAACTCGATCGGCAGCCGCGTCTCCGACTTCACCTCCTTCATCACCACGCTGGAGCGCACGTGCGTGACGCCGGGCAGGCGGAAGGCGGTTTCGTGCAGGAAGTGCTCGTAGGCCTGGATGTCGGGCACCAGCACCTTGATGACGTAGTCCGCCTGCCCCGTGGTGGACCAGCAGGCCACGATCTGCGGGCTCTGCGCCACCGCCGCCTCGAAGCGCTGCACCTCGCCCTCCTGGTGCCGGCTGAGGTTGATCTCCGCCAGCACGCACAACTGCAGGTTCACCTTGGCGCGGTCCACCAGCGCCGTGTAGCCGCGGATCACGCCCGCGGCCTCCAGCTCCTTGATGCGCCGCCAGCACGGCGTGCTGGACAGGCCCACCGCGGCCGCGAGCTGCTGCACCGTCTGGCGCGCGTCGCGCTGCAGTTCGTTGAGCAGCAGCACGTCCTGGCGATCGAGCAAATCCATTCCGCTTTACTCCCGAATGTGGAAATGAATTTCCATTTCAACCCGGATTCCGCGAAAAACAAGTAACTCTTTCCCGAAGCCACGCCCTACCCTTTCCCGTTATCAATGAGCAGCCCGGAGAGCGCGCCATGACGACGGAGACAAGACCATCCTTTTCCCCTGCCCTGCAGGACTACCGGCTCGACGACGCGCTGTGGGCGCACGGCGGGCGCGTCTTCCTCAACGGCACGCAGGCCCTGGTGCGGCTGCTGCTGATGCAGCGCCGCCGCGACGCCGTCGCGGGGCTGGACACGCGCGGCTTCGTCAGCGGCTACCGCGGCTCGCCGCTGGGCCTGGTGGACCAGACGCTGTGGCAGGCCGGCGAGCGGCTGCAGGCCGAGGGCGTGCGCTTCCTGCCGGCGATCAACGAGGAGCTGGGCGCCACGGCCGTGCTGGGCACGCAGCGCGTGGAGTCGGACCCCGAGCGCACCGCGCAGGGCGTGTTCGCGCTGTGGTACGGCAAGGGCCCGGGCGTGGACCGCGCCGCCGATGCGCTCAAGCACGGCAACGCCTACGGCAGCTCGCCCCATGGCGGGGTGCTGATGGTCGCGGGCGACGACCACGGCTGCGTCAGCTCCTCCATGCCGCACCAGAGCGACCAGCTGTTCCAGAGCCTGCACGCGCCGGTGCTCTCCCCGTCCAGCGTGGCCGAGATCCTGGAATTCGGCCTCTACGGCTGGGCGCTGTCGCGCTTCTCGGGCTGCTGGGTGGGCCTGACCGCGCTGTCGGAGGTGGTGGAAAGCGGCGCCACGGTGGACCTGGACCTGGTGAACGCCCGCGCCGCGGCCTGGCTCGACGGCGACGCGGTGCGCGGCCTGACCGGCTTCACGCCGCCGCCCGACGGCCTGCACTACCGCTGGCCCGACTTCCCCTCGCTCAAGATCGAGGAGCGGCTGCACCTGAAGCTCGACGCGGTGCGCGCCTTCGCCCGCGTCAACAGCATCGACCGCCGCGTGGTGGAGCCGCGCGAGCCGCGCGTGGGCGTGCTCACCGCGGGCAAGGCGCACCACGACTTCATGGAGGTGCTGCGCCGGCTGGACGTCTCCACCGAGACGCTGGCCGCGCACGGCATCCGCGTGCAGAAACTGGGGCTGACCTATCCGATCGAGCCGCGGCGCGCGCTGGACTTCTGCGAGGGCCTGTCCGAAGTGCTGGTGATCGAGGAGAAGGGCCCGGTGGTGGAGACGCAGCTGCGCGAGCTGCTGTTCAACCGCGCGCGGCGCCCCGCCGTCGTCGGCAAGCGCGACGCCGACGACCGCCCGCTGGTGTCGGCGCTCGGGGAGCTGCGGCCCTCACGCCTGATCGAGCTGGTTGCCAACTGGCTGGTGAAACACTGCCCCGACCTGGACCGCCGCGCGCTGGTGCGCGACTTCACCCTGCCCGAACTGCTGCACAACGAGGCGGACGGCGTGAAGCGCATGCCCTGGTTCTGCGCCGGCTGCCCGCACAACACCAGCACGCGCGTGCCCGAAGGGTCGAAGGCGCACGCCGGGATCGGCTGCCACTTCATGGCCAACTGGATGCAGCGCGACACCGAGGGGCTGATCCAGATGGGCGGCGAAGGCGTGGACTGGGTTTCGCACGCGCTCTTCACCCGCGTGCCGCACCTGTTCCAGAACCTGGGCGACGGCACCTACGCGCACTCGGGGCTGCTGGCCATCCGGCAGGCCGTGGCCGCGGGCACGACCATGACCTACAAGGTGCTCTTCAACGACGCCGTGGCCATGACCGGCGGCCAGCCGGTGGACGCGCCCATCAGCGTGGACGGCCTGGCGCGCCAGGTGGAGGCCGAGGGCGTGCGGCAGATCGCCGTGGTCTCGGACGGCATCGGCAAGTACGCGCGGCAGCACGGCCGCTTCCCGGCCGGCACCACCTTCCACGACCGCGCCGAGCTCGACGCCGTGCAGCGCCGGCTGCGCGAGGTGGCGGGCGTGACGGTGCTGATCTACGAGCAGACCTGCGCCGCCGAGAAGCGCCGCCGCCGCAAGCGCGGCACCTTGCCCGACCCGGCGCGGCGCCTGTTCATCAACGAGGAGGTGTGCGAGGGCTGCGGCGACTGCAGCGTGCAGAGCAACTGCGTGGCGGTGCAGCCGCACGAGACGCCGCTGGGCCGCAAGCGCCGCATCGACCAGGCCGCCTGCAACAAGGACTATTCATGCGCCAACGGCTTCTGCCCCAGCTTCGTGAGCGTGCTGGGCGGGAAGCCGCGGCGCAAGGTGGGCTCGCTGACGGACCTGGGCGCCTTCGTGCGCAAGGTGGACGATTTGCCGCGCCCGGCGCCGCACGACTGGGACGGCCCTTATGACCTGCTGATCACGGGCGTGGGCGGCACGGGCGTGGTGACGGTGGGCGCGCTGGTGGCGATGGCGGCGCACCTGGAAGGCAAGTCGGCCTCGGTGCTCGATTTCATGGGCTTCGCGCAGAAAGGCGGCTCGGTGCTCAGCCACGTGCGGCTGGCGGACCGGGCCGAGCGGCTGAACCAGGTGCGCATCGACACCCAGCAGGCCGATGCGCTGCTGGCCTGCGAGCTGGTGGTGGGCGCCAGCCCCGACGCGCTGCAGACCGTGCGGCGCGGGCGGACGCGCATCCTGGCCAACGTGCACGAGGTGCCGGTGGACGAGTACCTGCGCAACCCCGACGCCACGCTGCGCGTGCCGCAGCTGCTGCAGAAGTTCCACTTCGCCGCCGGCGAGGAACTGGTGGAGACGCTGGACGCGCAGGCGCTGTGCGAGACCTTCATGGGCGACACGGTGGCGGCCAACATCCTGGTGCTGGGCTACGCCTGGCAGCGCGGCCTGGTGCCGGTGAGCCTGGAGGCGCTGCACCGCGCCATCGAGCTCAACGGCGTGGCGGTGCAGGCCAACGAGCTGGCTTTCTCGCTGGGCCGGCTGGCCGCGGGCGACCCGCGCGCGCTGCTGGCGCTGGGCAGCGCGGAGGTGGAGGCACCGCCCGCCGATGAGCCGCTGGAAGCGCTGCGCGCGCGCGGCATCGAAGTGCTCACGGCCTACCAGAACGCGGCCTGGGCCCGCCGCTTCGCCAAGCTGGTGGACGAGGCCGCGGCGCGCGAGCGCGCCCTCGGCGCCGACGCCTCGTTGCCCTTCAGCCGCGCCGTGGCCCGCAGCCTGCTGAAGCTGATGGCCTACAAGGACGAGTACGAAGTGGCGCGGCTGTTTGCCGACGGCGGCTTCGAGCGCCGGCTGCGCCAGCAGTTCGAGGGCGAATTCAAGCTGCGATTCCACATGGCGCCGCCGCTGCTGGCGCGCGAGCGCGGCGGCCGCCCGCCGCGCAAGTGGACGCTGGGTCCCTGGCTGCTGCCGCTGCTGCGCGTGCTGGCGCACGGCAAGGTGCTGCGCGGCACGGTGCTGGACCCCTTCGGCGCGACGGCCGAACGGCGCCTGGAGCGCGAGCTGATCGCGCAGTACGAGCAGCGCGTGCGCGAGCTGCTGCCGCTGCTGAGCGCGGAAAAGCTGCCGCTGGCCGTCGAGATCGCCCGGGTACCGCTGAACATGCGCGGCTACGGCCACGTGAAGGCCGCCGCCGTGGCGCAGGCGCGGCTGCGCGAGGCGGAGCTGCTGTACCGCTTCGACCCGGCGCACCACCCGCGCCCGGCAGCCTCGCGCGCGGCGGGGCAGATCCGTGGCATCCGGGTGACGGCGGGGGCGCATTGAGGCGGTCCATGTGTTGACCACGAGTCGATCACATGCCCAATTTGGGCAAAGCAAAACCCGAATTGGGTACGATTAAACCCAGTATGGGCATGTCACAAGCACTCGACTCGCGGGCATCCAAGGCGCCAGTGGTTCGCGGCGGCCTTTCGGATGCGCTGTTCAGCACCACGCAGCAGCGTGTGCTGGGCCTGCTGTTCGGACAACCGCAGCGCAGCTTCTACGCCAACGAGATCATTGCCTTGACACAGAGCGGCTCCGGCGCGGTGCAACGAGAACTGGCCCGGCTGGCGCAGACCGAGCTGGTCACCGTGCGGCAACTGGGCAACCAGAAGCACTACCAAGCCAACCCGGACTCGCCGATCTACGCCGAGCTGTGCGGCATCGTGCAGAAGACCATGGGGTTGGCCGAGCCGCTGCGCGCCGCTTTGGCGCCTCTGGCGACGCACATCCGCGCCGCCTTCGTGTTCGGCTCCGTAGCCAAGCGCCAGGACACCGCCAGCAGCGACGTGGACCTGATGCTCATCAGTGACGACCTGGGCTACGGGGAGTTGTTTGCCGTGCTGGAGCCCTTGAGCCAACGGCTGGGCCGTGCGGTGAATCCAACGATCTACACGCCAGCCGAACTGCACAAGCGCATTGGGCGCGGCGATGCCTTCATCACCCGCGTACTGGCGCAGCCGCGAATCTGGTTGATGGGAGACGAGCATGCCCTCACCGCTTGAGAACCTTTGTGGTCCCGGCAAGGACCTGCGTGCAGAGGCGGCCGATGCGGCCGAATTCGCCGGCCTGCTGCGCTCGGGCCTGGCCCGGCTGGCTGATGCGTCCAAGGCGCCGCTGTCGCTCGAAAGCCGCTTCGACCTTGGCTACAACGCCTCCCACGCCCTGAGCCTGGCGGCGCTGCGCTGGCACGGCTACCGCCCTGCCAACCGCTACATCGTCTTCCAGGTGTTGCCGCATACGCTGGGCCTGGGCCCCGAGGTGTGACGCGTACTGTCCAAGTGCCATCAAACCCGCAACCTGGGCGAGTACGAAGGAGATTTGGAACTGGACGAGCGTCTGGTCACTGACTTGATTGCGGCCTGCAGCGCCGTTGCGGCACGGGTAGAGGCCCTGGCGCCCATCGCCAAGCCATAAGCGGCGGACGTCACAGCCCGAGTAGCCCGAGTACGGTTCGCAAGGGCTGCCCATGATTGAAGGGAGCCTTCTGCGCTAGCCTCGCCTGCCTCGACACTTGAACGAGGAAAGAAAGACATGCGAGGCATCGTGTTACGCGCCCCGGGAGGCTTGGAGCGTCTGGAAGCCGCCAACCTGCCCGACCCCGGCGCGCCCGGCCCCGGCCAGATCCGCGTGCGGTTGCACGCCAGCTCGCTCAACTACCACGACTACGCCGTGGCGCTGGGCGCCATTCCCGCCGCGGACGGCCGCATCCCCATGTCCGACGGCGCCGGCGTGGTCGAGGCCGTGGGCGACGGCGTGAGCGAATTCGCCGTGGGCGACGCGGTGGTGTCGGGCTTCTTCCCGACCTGGCTCGAAGGCCCGGCGCGCGTGGGCGACTTCGCCACCGTGCCCGGCGACGGCATCGACGGCTACGCGCGCGAGGCGGTGGTCGTGCCCGCCACCTGGTTCACCCGCGCGCCGCGCGGCTACAGCCACGCGGAGGCCGCCACGCTCACCACCGCCGGCCTCACGGCCTGGCGCGCGCTGGTGGTGGAAGGCGGGCTGAAAGCCGGCGACACGGTGCTGGTGCAGGGCAGCGGCGGCGTGTCGGTGTTCGCGCTGCAACTGGCCAAGGCCATGGGCGCGCGCGTCATCGCCACCTCCTCCTCCGACGAGAAGCTGGAGCGGCTGCGCGCGCTGGGCGCCGACCACCTCATCAACTACCGCCGGCACGCCGACTGGGGCCGCCTGGCGCGCGAGTGGACCGGCGGCGTGGGCGTGGACCACGTGGTGGAAGTGGGCGGCCCGGCGACGCTGGCGCAATCCATCGAGGCGGTGCGCGTGGGCGGCCACATCGCGCTCATCGGCGTGCTCACCGGCCTCGGCGGTGACGTTCCCACCGCGGCGCTGATGGCCAAGCAGGCACGGCTGCAGGGCCTGATCGTCGGCAGCCGGCGCATGCAGCGGGAATTCGTCGCCGCGCTGGAAGCCACCGGCATCCACCCGGTGATCGATTCGACCTATGCGCTGCAGGAGCTGGCCGACGCCTTCCGCCACCAGGGGGCCGGGGCGCACTTCGGGAAGATCTGCGTGGCGATCTGATCAGGCCACCGCCCACAGCACTGCTCCCCGTTCGCCCTGAGCTTGTCGAAGGGCTCAGCCGAACGGGCTCGCTTTCATCACGGGCGAAGCGAGCCTCAAGCCACCGCCAGCCCGTTGTTGCGGCTGTAGTGGCGCAGCAGCTCCAGCGCCACGCTGGGCCGGGCGCGCAGGCGGGACTCGTCGAAGCCCCTGTGGAACAGCGGAGCGAGCTCGGCCGGCAACCCGTCGTCCTCGGCCTCCGCGTCCGTCGCCGCCGGGTCCTCTTCGAGGCAGCGGTAGGCCATGGCCCAGTCCGCGAAGGTGCGCTCCGCCACCGGCCCCTGCACCAGCACCGTGACGCGGCGGTGACGCAAGTCGCGCCGGACGCGATCGAACAGCGCCTTCACGGCCGCTTCCTCGCCTTCGAGCAGCTGCATGAAGCCGCCGTGCGCGTACAGCAGCATCCCGGTGATGCCCAGCGCGCGGTTGCGGCGCACGGACGTGGCCAGCAGTGCCTGCAGCTCGGCCCGCGTGGGCTCGTCGCCGCTCACCATGCTGATGTAGATGACTTGGTACAGCGCCATGGACTGCCTTCCGTGGAGTCGGCGGATGGAGGCATGTCCCCGGCCCGGCTGCCGTGACCGGGCGGAGAACAGCGGGTCCGGAACACTGCAACCCGGCCGGCGTTGCGCCCCGGGGGCCGTCCATGCGGACGGCCAGGGAGCGCGGCCCGGCCTCTTGGGCCGGGGTCGCCGTGACTGCAACAACCGCTCATTGTTGGACGCCGCACCTTTCCGGTGCCTGACGTTTCAGCGGTGTGTGGCGCTTCAGCCCTGTGCCGCCGCGCGCCGCTGGCCCACCGCCTCGGCCAGCCGCCGCAGCACCCCGGCCGTCTGTGCCCAGCCGATGCACGCGTCGGTGATGGAGACGCCGCGCTGCAGCGCCACGCCGGGCTTGAGGTCCTGCCGCCCCTCCTCCAGGTGGCTCTCGATCATCAGCCCCGCGATGCGGCGCTCGCCCGCGGCGATGCGCGCGGCGATGTCGTCCGACACCTCGATCTGGCGCCGGTGCTGCTTGGCGGAGTTGGCGTGCGAGCAGTCCACCATCAGCGTCTCGCGCAGGCCGGCCTTGGCCAGGGCCGCGCAGGCGGCGTCGATGCTGGCGGCGTCGTAGTTGGGGCCGCGCGAGCCGCCGCGCAGGATGACGTGGCAGTCGTCGTTGCCGCGGGTCTCGAAGATGGCCGCCTGGCCCATCTTGGTCATGCCCATGAAGGCGTGCGAGGCGCGCGCGGCCTGCAGCGCGTCCACCGCCACCTGCACCCCGCCGTCGGTGCCGTTCTTGAAGCCCACCGGGCAGCTCAGGCCCGAGGCCAGCTGGCGGTGGCTCTGGCTCTCGGTGGTGCGCGCGCCGATGGCGCCCCAGCTCACCAGGTCGGCGATGTACTGCGGGCTCAGCAGGTCCAGGAACTCGGTACCGCAGGGCAGGCCGAGCGCTGAAATCTCCAGAAGCAGCTCCCGGGCTTTCCTGAGCCCTTCGTTGATGCGAAAACTTCCATCGAGACGAGGGTCATTAATGAAACCCTTCCAGCCCACGGTGGTGCGCGGCTTCTCGAAGTACACGCGCATGACCAGCAGCAGCTCGCCCTTGAGTTCCTCGTCCAGCGCCTTGAGGCGGTGGGCGTACTCCATGGCCTGGCCGTGGTCGTGGATGGAGCACGGCCCCACCACGACCAGCAGCCGGTCGTCGCGCCCGCGCAGCACATCGGCCGCGGCGCGGCGGGCGTTTTCCACCAGCGCCAGCACCGCGTCGGACACCGGCACCTCGTCCAGCAGCAACGCCGGCGAGATCAGCGGGCGCACCGCGCCGATGCGCACGTCGTCGATGCGCGTGAGGTCCTGCGTGGAATCGGCACTGCCGGCTTCGTGGTCGTGCTGGGGGTCGTCGATGCGTTGGGTCATGGCGCGGGCCTGGACTGCGGGGGTCAAAGGTCGAAGATTTTCCCCGGATTGAGGATGTTCTTCGGGTCCAGCGCCCGCTTGATGGTGCGCATCAGCTCCACCGCGCCGGCGCCGGCCTCCTCCACCAGGAAGCCCATCTTGTGCAGCCCCACGCCGTGCTCGCCGCTGCAGGTGCCATCGAGCTGCAGCGCGCGGTGCACGAGCTTGTGGTTGAGGTCCTCGGCCAGCGCGCGCTCCTCGGCGCTGTTGGCGTCGATCAGGTAGCCGAAATGGAAATTGCCGTCGCCCACGTGGCCCACCAGGAAGTACGGCAGCCCGGAGGCGTCCACCTCCGCCACCGAGTCCAGCAGGCAGTCCGCCAGGCGCGAGATGGGCACGCAGGTGTCGGTGGACATCACGCGGCAGCCCGGGCGCGACTGGATCGCGGCGAAGTACGCGTTGTGCCGCGCCGTCCACAGCCGCGTGCGCTCCTCCGGCGTGCTGGCCCATTCGAAGGCCTGGCCGCCGAACTCGGCGGCGATCTCCTGCACCGTCTCGGCCTGCTCCTTCACGCCCGCGGGCGAGCCGTGGAACTCCATCAGCAGCATGGGCTCCTCGCGCAGGCTCAGCTTGGAGTGCGCGTTGACCATGCGCACGGTGTTGCCGTCGATCAGCTCCACGCGCGCGATGGGCACGCCAAGCTGGATGGTCTGGATCACCGTGCGCACCGCGGCCTCGATGCTCGGGAAGGAGCACACCGCCGCCGATACCGCCTCGGGCAGCGGGTACAGGCGCAGCGTGATCTCGGTGATCACGCCCAGCGTGCCCTCGCTGCCCACCATCAGCCGCGTCAGGTCGTAGCCGGCGCTGCTCTTGCGGGCGCGGGTGCCGGTGCGAACGATCTTGCCGTCGGCCGTGACCACCTCCAGCGCCAGCACGTTCTCGCGCATGGTCCCGTAGCGCACGGCGTTGGTGCCCGAGGCGCGCGTGGCGCACATGCCGCCGATGGAGGCATCGGCGCCGGGGTCGATGGGGAAGAACAGGCCCGTGGACTTCAGCTCGTCGTTGAGCCGCTTGCGCGTGATGCCGGGCTGCACGGTGACCGTGAGGTCGTCGGCGTCGATGGACAGCACCTGGTCCATGCGCGAGAGGTCCAGGCTGATGCCGCCCTGCACCGCCAGCAGGTGGCCCTCCAGCGAGGAGCCGGCGCCGTAGGGGATCAGCGGCACCTCGTACTGGCTGCACAGGTCCACCACCTCGGCCACCTCGGCGCTGCTCTGCGCGAACACCACCGCCGCCGGCGGCGGCACGGTGAAGGTGGACTCGTCGCTGCCGTGCTGCTCGCGCACGGCCTGCGCGGTGGAGCAGCGCGCGCCGAAGCGCGCCTGCAGCGTCTCGATCAGCGCCTGCGGCACCGGGCGCTGGCGGACCACGGGAAGCGCCGCCGCGGCGCGCCCGGAAACGGTGTCTTGCATGGTGTTGTCTCCGTGGATTCGGCCGGCGACTGGCGGCCGGCTCGCGGGGAAAGGCAGGGACTATAGGCGCCGCCTCCAGCCCCTCCCGCCGCCCGCCAGGCGCCCGGGCGCGGCCGTCCCACGGCGTGAACGAATGGCGCGGGCAAGCGCCGCGCCGGGCACGGCCGGGGCGGCAGGCCCGGGTCCCGGGGCTGCGCCGCGCCGCGAAAATCGACGTCCACCTTCAAGGAGACGCCATGCACCTTGCCCAATGGCTGGGAACCGACCTCCCGCTGATCCAGGCCCCCATGGCAGGCAGCCAGGGCGGCGCGCTCGCCATCGCCGTCAGCAATGCCGGCGGCCTGGGCTCGCTGCCCTGCGCGATGCTCACGCCCGAGGCGCTGCACGCCGAGCTGTCCGAAATCCAGGGCGGCATGCGCCGCCCCTACAACGTCAACTTCTTCGCCCATACGCCGCCCGTGCCCGATACGGCGCGCGAGCAGTGCTGGCGCGAAACCCTGGCGCCCTATTACGCCGAATTCGGTATCGACCCGGCCGACATTCCCGCCGGCCCCGGCCGCGCGCCCTTCAGCGCCGAATTCGCCGCGGTGCTGGAGGAATTCCGCCCGCCGGTGGTGAGTTTTCACTTTGGCCTGCCGGCGCCGGAGTTGCTGGCCCGCGTGAAAGCCTGGGGGGCGAAGGTGCTCAGTTCCGCCACCACCGTCGAGGAAGCCGTGTGGCTGGAGGCGCACGGCGCCGATGCCGTCATCGCCCAGGGCCTGGAAGCCGGCGGCCACCGGGGCATGTTCCTGGCCGAGGACATCACGACCCAGCTCGGCACCTTCGCGCTGGTGCCGCAGGTGGTGAAGGCGGTGCGCGTTCCCGTCATCGCCGCCGGCGGCATCGCGGACGCGGCCGGCGTGCGCGCCGCGCTGGCGCTGGGCGCGGCCGGGGTGCAGGTCGGCACCGCCTACCTGCTGGCCGAGGAGGCCACCACCAGCGCGGTGCACCGCGCGGCACTGCAGAGCGAAGCCGCCCGCCACACGGCGCTGACGAACCTCTTCAGCGGCCGGCCGGCGCGCGGGATCGTGAACCGGCTGATGCGCGAGATCGGGCCCATGTCGGCCGCGGCACCGGCCTTCCCGCTGGCGACGGCGGCCATCGCACCGCTGCGGGCCCAGAGCGAGGCGCAAGGGTCCGGCGAGTTTTCGCCGCTGTGGGCGGGGCAGAACGTCAGCCCGTGCGCCCGGCGCTCGGCGGCCGACATCACGAAGTCCTTCTTCCAATAGCCTCGTGCAGGCGGGCATCCCGGCTTGCGCTCGCCGGGATGCCCGCCTCCGTCAGGGCCAACTCTTGTTACCAGCGCCGACATTCTGAAAAACACCTGCGCTTCAATGTCTTTGGCCGCAGCCGAAGAACGTTGCAGCAAGCCGGGACATGCGTAGCCGCGATGCGCGAGGAAGCTCGTGCAGTTCGAGAAATACCGCCGCTCCGGCCTCCCCCGTCAGGGGACGGGGGATTCCAAGAGATCGACCTATGCGCTCCAAGTCCTGGCGCCTGCGCCTCGCTGTGTCCGGTTTTATGTTTGCTGCGGCAATCTGTCACGCCGCGCCGGCCGTTGGCAATTCAGGCTGCCAGCCCTCCGTCACCGTGCGCACTTTGCCCTTGAATTACACCGAGGTGGATACCGGCGACGTGCGCGCCGTCACGGCATTGAATCGCAATTCCTCGCTGCCGCTGACGCAGAACAGTTTCGGCCTGGGTTCCACCTATGCCGAAAGCCACGTCATGGTGAGCTGGAAGAAGGACGCCCAGGGCTGCCCGGCGCTGGACCTGCAGGTGAGTTATCACAAAACCACCGTGCACGTCGCCAGCGAATTGCGCGAAAACGCCTGCGCCTTCGACCACGTGCACGCGCATGAAATGAACCACCTGGCCATTTACCGGCGCTGGCTGGACGAATCGCCGCAGCGGCTGGGTGAATTCTTCAAGCAGCGTTTCGAGTCCCTGGCCGCCATGGATTCCCTGAGCCGCAACCAGGAAACCATCCGCCTCGCGCTGGCGGAATTCGGCAAGGTGCGCGCGCAGCACGACGAATTCGATTCCGCGGCCGAATACGACCACAACCAGGCGGTCTGCGATCGCTTCATTCCCAAAATGCTGGACCGCCTGAAGGCCGAGGGCAAGCTGCCCTGATTCAATTCTTCAATTGAAACCCCGGCTGAGGAATTTCGAGCCCTTCAGCCCGAAACGCCAGAGCTCGTGCGCGGCCTTGGTGATGCCGATGCGCGGCCCCACCAGCAGTTCCACCGGCTCGGCCGGGCCGGGCAGCAGTTCGAAGGGCGGCGCGTCCAGCGGCAGCCCGTCCAGCGAACGCGTGATGCCCAGCGCCTGCGCCAGCCGCCCAGGGCCCGCGCACAGCAGCTCCAGTTTCTCCACGCCTCGGCGCTCGCGCATGCGCTCCAGCCCGTGCGTGGGCTCCAGCGCCCGGATCAGCACCCCGGCGCCATGCCCGGCTTCGCGGCACACGAAATTCATGCACCAGTGCATGCCGTAGGAGCGGTAGACGTAGGCATGCGCCGGCGGGCCGAACATGGAGGCGTTGCGCGGCGTCTTGCCCGCATAGGTGTGCGAGGCCGGGTCGGCCTGGTCGTAGGCCTCGGTTTCGACGATGCGGCCGCCCACGCCATCGATCAGCAGCGTCACGCCGATGAGCTGCCTCGCCACGAGCAGCGATTCGGCGGAGAAATCAATGTCCACAAGCAGGGTCATGAGTCGATTCTGGCGGGCGTGAGCAAGCCTCCTGCCGCGTCCGGCCCGCCGCGTCGCCGACGCCTCTGTCGGCCGGACGGAGAAAAGTCCCGGTCCCGCCACGTTCCAGCCGGTTGCTATTGCCCATGGCACCGGTCGGCGGCGGGGCTACCGTGTGCGTTCCAATTCCACCTGGAGGAGAAGCCCCATGGCGAACAGCGTGGCGAGGAACAAGCGCGGTCTCTGGGCCGCTGTCGTGGTGGTGGTGCTGGCCGTCCTGGCGGCGGCCGCATGGTGGTGGAACCAGGGGCGACAGTCCTCCACGGTCGGCACGGCCCTCGCCGACCCCGACGCCCCCTTCACCGCGCTGGACTGCAAGCCACGCCTGCTCGATGACCGCCCGGCGCTGGCCATCGTCTTCTCCCAGCCGCTGGACCGGCGCCAGGGTTTCGGCCACGCGCTGCGCGTGGTGGACCTGGGCCCCGCCGATGCCGACGGCGAGGTGAAGGAGCGCGGTGCCGAGCAGCCCGCCGCGTCCGCTCCCGGCGCACCGCCGGCTGGTTCCGCGCCCAACGAAAAACTGCTGCAGGGCGCCTGGGTGGTGGGCGACAACCCGCGCCTGCTCTATTTCCCCTTCATCCAGCCGCAGCGGCGCTTCCGCATCGAGGTGGCCGACGGGTTGAAGGCACAGGACGGGCGTCGGCTCGCGCAAGCCCACCGCTGCGAGGTCGCCAGCGAGGCCATGCCGCCCTCCTTCTTCTTCGCCAGCCGCGGCGTGGTGCTGCCGGCGGGCCAGAACGGCGGGCTGCCCGTGGTCACGGTCAACGTGCCGGAAGTGGACATCCAGTTCCTGCGCGTGGAGCCGGCGCAGCTGCCGCGCTTCCTGGAGCGGGTGGCGGGCGTGCGCAAGGGCGCGCGCGGCGAGGACGGCGAAACGGGCGACACCGACGCGCAAGGCTACACCGGTGACGACGGCAGCCGCCGGCTGCAGGGCCTGGTGGGCGGCTGGGAGCTGGACCAGCTGCGCCAGAGCGCCACCAGCGTGCACCTGGGCCGCTACGGCACCGACCCCACGCCCAACAAGCGCCATGTGAGCTTCATCCCGGTGGAGCAGATCGCCGAGCTGCAGCAGCCCGGCGTCTACATCGCCGTGATGACGCAGCCGGGGCGCTTCTCGGACGAGTACCAGGTCACCTACTTCCACGTCAGCGACATCGGGCTGCAGGCGCGGCGCTACGCCGGCTCCATGGACGCCTTCGCCAGCTCGCTCAAGTCCGGCGAGGCGCTGCGCGGGGTGCAGTTCGAGCTGCTGGACGTGAACGGCCGCTCCCTCGCCCGCGCAGCGGGCGACGCCGAGGGGCATGCCCACTTCGACGGCGCCTTCGAGCAGGCCGCGCTGCTGGTGGCGCGCCGCGGCGAGGGGGCGCAGGGCCAGATGAGCGTGCTGGCGCTGCGCGCGCCGGCACTGGACCTGTCGGAATTCGAGATCGGCGGCCACCCCTCGCGCAACGTGAAGCTGTTCGTGTGGGCCGGGCGCGACCTGTACCGGCCGGGCGAGCGCTTCGAGCTGTCGGTGCTGATGCGCGACGCCGATGGCAAGGCGCTGCCGCCGCAGCCGCTGACGGCCACGCTGAAGCGCCCGGACGGCCGCGGCGTCGGCACCAGCGTCTGGAAGCCGGAAGAGACGTTCCCGGGCTACGCGCGGCATGCCGTGGCGCTGCCGCCGGACGCCCAGACCGGCACCTGGCAGCTGGAGCTGCGCGCCGACCCGGGCGCCAGGCGCGCGGACGCGGTGTGGAAATTCCAGGTCGAGGAGTTCCTGCCCGAGCGCATGAAGCTGGAGCTGTTGACCGCGCGGGCGGTGCTGCTGCCCGGCGACGACTTCGAGGTGGCGGTGCGCGGCGACTACCTCTTCGGCGCCCCGGCGGCCGGCAACCGGCTGCTGGTGGCCGCCACCAGCTCGCGCCAGCGCGAGGCCCTGCCCCGGCAATGGCCCGGCTTCGTCTTCGGCGACTTCGCCGATGACGACCGCACCAGGCGCGAGGAGCTGGACGAGCAGACGCTGGACGGCGAGGGCCGCGCCCGGGTGCGCCTGCCGCTGCCCGACCTGCGGCCGGCCTCGCCGATGCTGGTGCGCGGCAGCTTCAGCCTGCTGGAATCGGGCGGGCGGCCGGTGGTGCGCTCCATCGAGCGCGTGCTGTGGCCGGCGCCCAAACTGCTGGCGCTGCGCCCGCTGTTCGACCGCGACGTGGCGCCGGACAACGCCACGGCAGAGTTCGAGCTCATCCGCGTGGACCCGCAGGGCCAGCCGCAGCCGCTGAAGAAGGCGCCGCTGCGCCTGGTGCGCGAGGACCGCCAGTACTACTGGCGCTACGACGACCAGAAGGGCTGGAACTCGGGCTACACCGAAACCGAGGAGTTGATCGAGTCCGGCCAGGTGGCGCTGCAAGGCGAGCGCACGCGGGTGTCACTGCCGGTGCGCTGGGGCCGCTACCGCCTGGAGGTGGACGACCCCGAAACCGGGCTGCGGCTGCGCTACCGCTTCCACGCCGGCTGGGGCGCGCAGGAGGCCGAGGACATGGGCAACCGGCCGGACCGCGTGCAACTGAAACTGGCGCAGGCGCCGCTGAAGGCGGGCGACCGGGCGCAGCTCAGCATCACGCCGCCGCACGACGGCACGGCCATCGTCACGGTGGAAGGCGACCGCCTGCTCTGGAGCCAGCGGGTGGACGTGCGCGCCTCGGGCACGCGCATCGACATCCCCATCGACCCCGCCTGGGCGCGGCACGACCTGTACGTGGCCGTCACCGCGCTGCGCCCGGGCAGCCAGGGCGACCGCGTCACGCCGGCGCGGGCGCTGGGGCTGATCCACCTGCCGCTGGCGCGGCAGGAGCGGCAGCTCAAGGTGGCGCTGCAGGCTCCGGCCAAGGTGCTGCCCGAGAAGCGCGCCACCGTGCGCGTGAAGGCCGAGGGGCTCAGCGGGCAGGCGGCGCTGGTGACGCTGCACGCGGTGGACGTGGGCATCCTCAACATCACGCGCTACGCCACGCCCGACCCGCTGGACTTCTTCTTCGGCCGGCACCGCTACGGCGCCGAGCAGCTCGACCTCTACGGCAAGCTCATCGAGAAGATGCAGGGCACCACGGCCCGGCTGCGCTGGGGCGGCGACGCCGGCCCGCGCGACAGCAAGAGCCTGCCCAAGAAGGTTCGACTGGTGGACCTGTTCAGCGGCCCGGTACAGCTCGACGCCCGGGGCGAGGCCGAGATCGGGCTGGACATCCCGGACTTCAACGGCACGCTGCGCCTGATGGCGGTGGTGGCGACGGCCGACCGCTTCGGCAAGGCGGACGCGGAAATGGTGTCGGCCGCGCCGCTGGTGGCCGAGCTGGCGATGCCACGCTTCATCGCGCCCGGCGACAGCGCCTTCATCGCGCTGGACGTGACCAACCTCAGCGGCGCGCCGCAGCAGGTGAAGGTGCGGCTCGAAGGCGCCGAGCCGGTGCGCGTGGGCGGCGCGGAGCAGTCGCTGTCGCTCAGGCACCAGCAACGCGCGACGCTGCGCTTCCCGGTGGAGGCGACGGACGCCTACGGCCTGGGCCGGCTGCGGCTGCAGGTCAGCAGCGCCAGCGGGCTGAAGATCGCGCGCGAGTCGGTGCTGCAGGTGCAGCCGGCCACGCCGGCCGAGCGGGAGGCGCGGCGCCTGCGGCTGGAGCCCGGCGGCGAGCTGAAGCTCGACGCGGCAGCGCTGGAGCGCTTCCACAAGGGCTCCGCGGCGCTGTCCATCGCCGTGTCTGATGAACCGCCACTGAACCTGCGTCCGCTGGTGCAGGGGCTGCTGGACTATCCCTACGGCTGCCTGGAGCAGACCGCCAGCGCGGCGTACCCGCACCTGTTCATCGACGAAGGGGCGGCGCAGGCGCTGGGGCTCAAGCCGCGCAGCCGCGAGGAGCGGGCGCAGTTCGTCGAGGGCGCGCTGGGGCGGCTGGCCGGCCTGCAGAAGGCCAATGGCGGTTTCACCTTGTGGGGCGATGGCGGCTACGAAACCTGGCTCTCGGCCTACGTCATGGGCTTCATGCAGGACGCGCGGGACCAGGGTTTCAGCGTGCCGGACGCCTTCTACCGCAAGGCCCAAGGGTGGCTGCTGCAGGAGCTGCAACAAGCGCCGAACCGCTTCCCGCAGTGGCCTGCGGCGCTGCAGGCGACGCTGGGCGCCAGCGGCGCGGGCACCGCGGCGAAGGCAGCGGCTTCTTCGGCCTCGGCCGCCAGCGGCGTGGACGGCCCGGCGCTGAGCGCGCGCGACCGCCGGCTGCTGCGCGACAGCCACCAGCGCTTCGCCGAGCTGGCGCACGCGGGCTACGTCCTGGCGCGCGACCAGAAGGCGCCGCTGGCGATGCTGCGCTACCTGCACGACCAGCAGCGCGGCAAGGCCCGCTCGCCGCTGCCGCTGGTGCACTTGGCCATCGGCCTAAAGCTCATGGGCGACGAGGGCCGCTCGCAGGCGGCGCTGGAGGAAGCGCTGCGGCGTCCCTACGGCCTGCCAGGCGCTCGGGTTTCGGCCTGGGGCGAGGAATGGCTGGGCGACTACGGCACACCGGTGCGCGACCTGGCGCTGGCCTCCGCGCTGCTGGCCCGGCACGAAATGAAGCTGCCGCGGCGCGAGAGCCTGCTGTTCGATGCCATGGACCGCCTGAACGGGCGCCACTACCTCTCCACGCAGGAGCGCCTGGCGCTGTTCCTGGCCGGGCGCGCGGCCGGCATGGCAAGCAGCGCGGCGGGCCGCGAGGGCTGGACGGCGCAGCTGAGCATCGGGGACACGGCACAGGCGCTGGCCTCGCGCGGCACCGAGCAGCGCAGCCTGGACGCCGCGGCGCTGGCGCGCGGCGTGTCGCTGCTGAACCGGAGCGCGCGGCCGCTGTTCGTGGAGGCGGAGGCCAGCGGCTACCCGCTGAAGGCGCCGGCCGTGCGCGGCGACACCATCGAGCTGCAGCGCGCCTGGTTCGATGCCTCGGGCCAGCCGCTGGCCGAGGGCAAGGCGCTGAGCGTGGGCGAGCTGCTGATCGTGCGCGTGATGGCACGCGCGAGCCGGCCCATCGAGGACGCGCTGATCGTGGACCGCGTGCCCGCCGGGCTGGAGGTGGAGAACCTCAACCTGTCGCAGGGGCCGAAGGCGGAGGAATTCAGGGTGGGCGACACGGACGTGGCGCAGGCGATGGCGGACAGCCGGGTGAAGCACCGCGAGTACCGCGACGACCGCTACGTGGCCGCGGCGCGGCTGGACCGCGAGTGGCTGCCGGTGTTCTACATGCTGCGCGTGGTCAGCCCCGGGCGCTTCGTGGTGCCCGCGCCCTTCGCCGAAGCCATGTACCGGCCGGAGCTGCGCGGCGTGGGCGCGGCGGGCGCGCCAGTGGTGGTGAACGATCCGCGGGGAGAGGCGGGACAGTGAGGCGGCAGCCGCTGTCTGCGGAAGGGCGACCATGACCCGCCCCATCGAGCTGGCCCTCGCCGCCGCCCTGGCCCTGCTGCTCGACCTGGACCTGGCCTGTCCTCCCCCCATCCCGCGCGACGCCCCCGGCGCCGTCGTCGTGGCCCGCGACGGCACGCCGCTGCGCACCTGGCCGGATGCGGACGGCATCTGGCGCCAGCCCGTCACGGCCGAGGAGGTCTCGCCGCTGTACCTGCAGGCGCTGCTGGGCTATGAGGACCGCTGGTTTTACTGGCATCCCGGCGTGAACCCCGTGGCGCTGGCGCGCGCCGCCGCGCAGTGGCTGCGCCACGGGCGCATCGTCTCCGGCGGCTCCACGCTGACCATGCAGGTGGCGCGGCTCATCGACCCGCCACCCACCGGCAGCAGCCGCAGCCTGCGCGCCAAGGCGCGCCAGATCGCCCGCGCGCTGCAGCTGGAGCTGCGGCTGTCCAAGCGCGAAATCCTCACCCTGTACCTCAACCGCGCCCCCATGGGCGGCATCGTCGAGGGCGTGGAGATGGCCAGCCGCGGCTACCTCGGCCGCCCGGCCCTGCACCTGAGCGCGGCGGAGGCCGCGCTGCTGGCCGCCCTGCCCCAGGCGCCCTCGCGCCTGCGCCCGGACCGTTCCCCCGCCGCCGCGCAGGCCGCGCGCGACAAGGTGCTGCAGCGGCTGCAGGACCTGGGCACCTGGGACGCGCGCACCGTGGCCGACGCGCGGCTGGAGCAGGTGGCGGCGCAGCCGCTGCGCGCGCAGTGGCTGGCACCGCTGGCAGCCGAGCGGGTGCGGGCCCAGGCACGCGCCAACGGCACGCCGGGCGCCTCCCTCCGGCCGCCGCGCGGCCCCGCGCCCACCGTGCTGCGCACCACGCTGTCGCCCGAAGTGCAGGCTGGCGTGGAGCGGCTGCTGCTGGACCGGGTGGACGCACTGCCGCCCAGGGTCTCCATGGCCGCGCTGGTGATGGACAACGACACGCTGGAGGTGCTGGCCTACGCCGGCTCGGCCGACTTCGCCGATCCGCGCCGCGCCGCGCACGTGGACATGGTCCGCGCCGTGCGCTCGCCGGGCTCGACGCTGAAGCCGTTCCTGTACGCGCTGGCGCTGGACGAGGGGCTGGTCCATTCCGAGAGCCTGCTGGTGGACGCGCCCCAGTCCTTCGGCGGCTACCAGCCGGGGAACTTCCAGGCCAGCTTCAGCGGCCCGGTGAGCGTGGCCGAGGCGCTGCGGAAGTCGCTCAACGTGCCGGCGGTGGACCTGCTGGAGCGCCTGACGCCCCAGCGCTTCGCTGCCGTGCTGCGCGCCGGCGGCCTGCGCCTGCGCATGGCGCCGGGCGCGCAGCCGAACCTGAGCCTGATCCTGGGCGGGGCCGGCACCACGCTGGAGGAACTCGTCGGCGCCTACCGGGCGCTGGCGCGCGGCGGCCTGTCCGGCACGCCGCGGCTCACGGCCGAGGCGCCGCGCGTGGAGGCGCGGCTCATGAGCGCGGGCGCGGCCTTCATCGTGCGCGACATCCTCGAAGGCGGCGGCCATCCCGAGCGTCCCTTTGCCGAGGGCACGCGCCGGCTGGCCTGGAAGACCGGCACCAGCTTCGGTTTCCGGGACGCCTGGGCCGTGGGCGTCACCGGGCAGCACACGGTGGGCGTGTGGGTGGGCCGGCCCGATGGCACGCCCAACCCGGGCTTCTTCGGCGCCAACGCCGCCGCGCCGCTGCTGCACGAGCTGCTGGCGCTGCTGCCCGAGGGCGAGGTGCCGTCCGCGCCGCGCGTGCCGCCGCCGGGCGTGGCGCCGCTGCACAGTTGCTGGCCGCTGGGCTTGAGCGCGCAGGCCACCGCGCCGCGGCACTGCCTGGTGCGCCGCACCGGCTGGATGCTC
>NZ_CALAOH010000055.1 GCF_937926365.1 uncultured Azohydromonas sp.
TCGGCGAAGGCAACTTCAAGGCGCTGTTCGAGTCGATGGAGCGGGACCAGATCCGCCGCGGCGTGCTGGGCGCCAAGGAGTGATGACCGCCATGCTGTAGATCGACTGTCGGCGCCGGCCCCGCCGGGCTGGACGCCGCCATTCGCCTCGGACGGCTTGCCGTCGCCGCGGGCTTGGAAATCCCGGTGGTGGTGGAAAAGGGCGCCGGCGCCCACATTCAAGAACCACGGCAACGACATCGTGACGCCATGGTCGATGCGCCGGCACACTTCGTCGACCATGGCCTTTGTCCTCGATCTCGGACAGCCTGTCCACTCGAAACCCAGGAGCGGACGACTTCTTCATGAAAGAGCCGCTGGTTGACGGAAGTTGTTCACTGCACTGATAATCGGCGCCGTTCTGCGGGAGAGAGAGGCCCAGCCTCCGCCGAAGGCGCAAGCTCCCATAATCGCTCAGGTACACCAAACCGCAGAAGCATTCCGCCAACTGGAGAGAGGTCGCAGCGCTTCTTGCGAGGCATCGGCCCACCGAAGGGGCAGGCCGTCCACGACGGTTCAAACTCTCAGGTAAAAGGACAGAGGGAGAGGCGCTTCAAGGCTCGGACCAAGTCGAGCCTTGCCTTTGTCTGTCCCACGTCTTGCTCACTTTCATCTACATAGTCGCCATTGCCGCGGAGGCGATGTCTGGGGCCCTTGCCGCCGGGCGCCGCCACATGGACGTTTTCGGCGTTGCCGTCGTTGCCTTCGTCACGGCACTGGGCGGGGGCACCGTCCGCGACCTGCTCCTTGGAAACTTTCCCGTGGGCTGGACGCAGCACCCCGAATACGTCTACCTGGTCGTCTGCGCCGGGCTGCTCACCACGGTGGTGGCACCCTACATGCATCATTTGAAGCGCGTCTTCCTCGTGCTCGATGCCATGGGCCTTGTCGCCTTTTCGCTGATCGGCTGCAACGTGGCCATGCAGATGAGCTATCCCGCCCCCGTGGTGATCATGGCCGGCATGATCACCGGCATCTGCGGCGGGGTCATTCGCGACGTGTTGTGCACTCAAGTCCCCGTGGTGTTCCGGCGCGAGCTCTATGCGGTCGTCTCGCTCGCCGTCTGCATCCTGTTCCTTGGCATGAGCACGCTGGGTGTGCCAGCGACCTGGAACACGGCCATCAGCTTCGCCGCCGGCTTGTCCCTTCGCCTGCTCGCCATCGGGTTCGGCTGGCGACTGCCGACATTCTCATATCGGCAAAGCTGGGAGTAGGGTCAGGCTCGGCTCACCATGGCTGGAAGTTGACCGTTCCAAGTAGCTACCGCGGCATTCCGATGCTGGCATGGCATCGGTTGCGCAAGAAACGGGTGCCTCTTGGCGTTCGCGGCCCGGGACGTCCTGCGCCGCGTGCTCGGCATGCGGCCGCAAAAGGCGTTCAGGGTTGTCCCTGGTCCCTGGTTTGGACAAAACAAGGCAGGCAAGGGCTATCCTTATGGGCATGTACATCCCGCTGACCACTGCTGTGCGCACGCGACGAGCGCGCGTGCCGGGCCGCACGGCCCGGCATCCGTAGGCCCGGCGGTCGGCCTTTTTCCAGTTTGCGCATTCCTTGACCGCCGGGCCCACGAGCACGCGCCCGTTGACTGCATCAAGGAAGCCGAATGAGCCACCATGCTCTCGTCCACGAGACCGACCGCGTCCTGACCGAGCTCGACCATATCCGCGTGCAACGCTGGATACGCCACACCGAGCCGGACTCCGCGCCCTATCCGCCGCTATCGGACGTGCTCGATACCGCCATGATCGTGCCGAGCCGCCGCGTGCCTCGCGACGTGGTGACGATGAACTCCCAGGTCCTTCTGCAATGGGTTTCCGGTCACGGGACCATGGTGGTGACCTTGTGTTATCCCGAGGATGCGAAGCCCGGATTCATCTCGGTGCTGTCGCCGCTTGGCAGTGCGCTGCTCGGCCAGCGCGTGGGAGCGCTGGTTCGCTGGTGGCCGCCTGCCGGGCGGGAGGTCCAGGCCAGGGTGCTGGCGCTGCTGTTCCAGCCCGAGGCGAGCGGCGACTACAGCGCGTGAAACCGCTGTCGCCCCTGTAGCGCTTCCCGGGTGCGGCCTGTCTCGGGCAGGCCGCGCAGCACGAGCTGCTCCGTAAGTGCCGAGCCAGCGCCAAGCCGCCGTCAAGGCCGCCGCCTTGACGGCTTCGGATGTTCCCGCAACCGAGTTGGCCCGTCCGTGCGAGGCTTGATTTTGGTTGCATTTGCATCCAGGAGGGTTTTTCGGCTTGACACGCGGTGCAATTGCATTACGATGAACCAATGATCCTTCGCGCCCGCAACCCCATGCAGCCGGCCACGGCTGAACGAGCGACCTTCACGGCCGCTCGCTGGGGCATGCCTGCAAGCTTCGCCTGGACGGCGGCGCGACTCCTAGAGCCGGCCGCACATCTCTAAGCCCGGCGATCCCCACTTCCCCTTCTTCGCGCAAACCATCGATCGCCGGGCCACAGTCCCCGCGCTGTGACGTGCGTGTGCCTGATGGCAGACGCAGCGTCGGTTTTGCGACAGGAAGTCCCATGGAAGTCTCCACGTACGAGCAGCGTACGCTCACGGTTCTCGACCACACCCGGCTGCAGGAGCTCGTGCCGCACGACCGGCGGCAGCTGGATCCGCGCATCGCGGCCACTTTTGAAGACATTCTTGACAACGCCGACCTGGTGCCGTCGCGCGACGTCCCGGCCGACGTCGTGACGATGCGCTCAAAGGTCGATGTGCAAGACCTGCGCACCTCCGAGCGGTACACGCTCACGCTGGGCTATCCCAGCGATGCTCGGCCTGGCGAAGGCGTCGTATCGGTGCTGTCGCCGGTCGGCGCCAGCCTGCTCGGGTTGCGCCTGGGCGCGGTCGCGCGCTGGCGGGCGCCCGATGGCCAGGAGCATGCGGCGCGCGTGATGGCGATCCACTTCCAGCCCGAGGCCAGCGGCAACTACACCTTGTAGTGCCCGGCGTGCACTGCATGCACGCTCAACCAGCCAACGATCCAGAGCCCGCGCAACCTGCCCGCGGTCGGTCAGCGCTGCGCGCTCTGGTGGCTTACGCATGCCGGCTGCAAGCGCTGCCGGCTGTCACGCTCGGAGTGTGTCGATGTTCCGCTCGATTCTGGTTGCTGTTGACTCGTCCCCTGCCGCCCACAACGCTGTGCGCCGCGCGAGCCTTCTTGCTGCCCATTTCCAGGCCCGGCTGATACTGCTGCAGGTCCTGGAGCCCACCCGGCTCACGCTGCCGTACGGATTGTTCGCGGCGGCGGTCAAGGCCGACTCCCTGGTCACCCGGGCTCAGCTCACGCTGGGGCGCCTCGCGGCCGAGGTGGCACGGGATCACGACATCCATGTCACCGTGGCGGTGCGGGTGGGCAACGCGCTTGAACACGTGTTCCAGCTGGCGCTCCAGGCCGACTTGCTGGTCATCGGTGCCAAGACCCGCAACCCCTTCCACGATGGCGTGTTCGGCAGGCGGATGCAGCAGCTGCTGCAGCTGGCACGACAGCCGGTCCTCGTGGTCAAGGCGCCCACCACGGCGGCATATACGCAGGTGTTGGTGCCAACCGACTTCAGCGCCTGCGGTGACGCGTCCTTGCGCCTGGCGCTGGGCATGGTGCCGGATGCATCGGTGGATGTATTCCACGCGTTGAGCACGCACCGGGAAACGAAGATGCGCGCGGCCCATGTGCCCGCTGACGCCATCCTCCGGTACGTCGAGAGCTCCCGCGAGAAGTGCCTGCGGCGGCTGGCCGCGATGGTGTCCCGCGCGGGCAGCCAGGGCGTCCAGTCCTCGGTCGGCCACGGCGACCCCTTGGTTCTGTGCCTGGAGCGGCAGAAGGCGGTTGCTGCCGACCTGATCGTCCTGGGCAAGGAAGGGCAAGGACAGGCCGTGACCGGCAGCTCGCTGATGGGCAGCGTGGCCCGCCAGGTGGTGGCCAAGGCCCGTTGCGACGTTCTTGCCATTCCACGCTCGGCATTGCCGCAGAGGACTGATGGACCCTCGGCGCAGCGACCGTCCGCGCATTTCGGTACCCAGGCGGCTCACGACGAGAAGAACTGGTTTCGCCGCAGCGCCGCGCCCATGGGTGCCGACTGCCACTGAGTTGCCGTCTCGCGCCTGCGGCAGCTTGCCGCGGCTCCGCGCTGTCCAGGCGTTCGCAAGTGCGAATTGCGTCGCGTATTGGAGGGATTTCCCATGGATATCAAGTCCATATTGGCCCTGACCGACTTTTCCATCGGGGCTGAATTTGCCATCGACCGGGCGGCAATGATTGCCGCCGACCAGGGCGCAACCCTGCAGCTGATGTATATGAGCGAATCGCCTCACCCGCGGCTGTCGGAACGCCTGGCTCGCTTGTCCGAGCGCGGGCGCCAACTCGCTACCCGGCATGGCATTGAAGTCTGTGCCATGTTTTATGAGGCCAGGACGTTGAACAACGTGATCGAAAAAACCCTCGGCGTCGATCTGCTGGTATTCGCCGGGTTTGACGAACGCCACGCCGGGGGCAGGACGCAGGCCCTCAATCCTGAGCGCCTGATCCGTCACAGCTGTTGCCCCACCTTGGTGGTGAAAAACGTTTTCCTGAAACCCTACGCAAGAACGACCGTCGTGGCTGATTACTCTTCGAAATCGAGAAGGCTTCTACGCTACGCTTGCGATTTTGAAATCGATTCCATGCTTGAGGTATTTTGTGCCTGGGGACCGGTGCAGCGTGGAAGCGACGGAACCCTTGAATACCAGGACGACAAGATCGAGCGCTACTGCAGGCAGGGAAGGCGTCGGCATCACGCGCAATTGCTTCAGGTGAAGGACGTATTGAGTACACGGCGAAACCGGATCAGGTATTTCGCGGGGACTGAGGATCCTGTCAGGGGAATACTGATTCAAACCCAGGCCAGTGAATCGGATCTGCTCATCATCGAAAGCAGCAAACCATCCGTCCTGAGCAGCTTCGTTTCATGGGACTTGTCTCACCGCCTCGCCAGGGAAGTGCACTGCGACTTCCTGCAACTGCCTTATGGCTACCTGTCGCGAGCGCAGCCCGACGTTTGCGACGCAAGCGAGTGCTGAAGCCACGAAGCTGGTGGTCCGCTGGCCGCGCCGCGGACCGCCCCATTGAATTTTCAGAACGGTATTGCCATGGATCTCACCAAAGACTTCATCAAGAGCAAACGCCCCTGCGCCGATGGTTTCCGCTGGTTCTTGCGCCACCATCAGGACGGCAGCGATTACCAGCCACTGCTGGACGCGCTCGTTGCCGAAGGACGGGTCAACGATGCCTTGTGGCTGCTCGAACAGTTTGGGCCGACGGACGCCATACTGTGTGTGGATCAGGTGGAAGCGGATGCCGTCGTCTTTGCTGGCACGCTGGACGTGCGCGGGAGCATCGAAGCCAGTTCCATCGTTCGAGCCGGCCGTTCGATAAGGACTGGTGGCGGCATCCGTGCCGGCACACTTGTCGAGGCGGGCGAGGATATACAGGCTGGCGGACCGATCTGGTGCGAGGGCCACGTGAAAGCCGGTGAAGCCATCAGGGCCGGATGGGGAATTACAGCCCGCGGCCGCATTGTCTGCCATGACCACCTGCGTGCCGCTTGGGATCTTTTCTGCGAGGAGAATTTACAGGTCGGCGGAAATATCCATATTGGAGGCGACATGCTCGTGAATGGCGCCATTCATTGCGAAAAGAGCATCAGGATTGGCGGGCACCTGACGGGCCTGGGAGACATCAAATCGGAAAACGGCATTGAAACCGGTGCCGATCTGCGATGTCACGGGCACCTGCACGCCAACTGGGGAATCCGCAGCGGTGGCTGCCTGGTTGCCGCGGGCGCCATCTCGGCCGGCGAGAGCCTGCAGGCCGGCGGGGACATCAGGGCCGGAAATGGCTACGGCGTCTATGCCGGCCTCGGTGTACGGCGTGATGCCTGGGAGGCCAGCGCGCAGGTCAGGGCGCGGTCCAAGCCGGACAACCTGATGAGCGGATGGTGGGCGGCCGACGCTTGTCCGGCCTGCTCATCAGGTGGACCGCGTTGAGTCCGTGGGCATGTGTGAGGACGGGCGGTTTCAGGGTGAGGTCGCCCTGGCGCAGGCTCCACGGCACCGCGCCTTCCGGCCTCACCCCCCTACCGGCAGACTGAGGAATCCCCGGTACAGCGGGCTCTGCGTCCGGCTGCCACGTCCACGCAGCGCCAGGTTCGGCCGCTTCCTGAGCAGCGTTCCCAGCACCGTCTGCGTCTCCAGCTGCGTCAGCGACGCGCCCAGGCACACGT
>NZ_CALAOH010000056.1 GCF_937926365.1 uncultured Azohydromonas sp.
CTCGTCCAGCAGGCAGAACGGCGCCGGGTTGAGCTGGAAGATGGCGAACACCAGCGCGATCGCGGTGAGCGCCTTCTCCCCGCCGGAAAGCAGGTGGATGGTGCTGTTCTTCTTGCCCGGCGGCTGCGCCATCACCTGCACGCCGGCGTCGAGGATCTCGGAGCCGGTCATCACCAGCCGCGCCTGCCCACCACCGAACAGGCTGGGGAACATGGTGCCGAAGCCGTCGTTGACCCGGTCGAAGGTGCTGGTCAGCAGCTCGCGCGTCTCCAGGTCGATGCGGCGGATCGCGTCTTCCAGCGTGTTGATGGCGTCCAGCAGATCGGCGTTCTGCTTGTCCAGGAAGCCCTTGCGCTCGCGCGCCTCGCCCAGCTCCTCCAGGGCTGCCAGGTTCACCGCGCCCAGGCTGGTGATCTCGCGCTGGATGCGGTCGATCTCGCCCTGCAGTCCCCACAGCTTCACTTGCCCGGCCTGGATGGACTGCTCGATGGCGGCGAGGTCCGCCTGCGCGTTGGTGAGCTGCTCCAGGTACTGCGCGCCGCCCAGCGTGGCGGCCTGCTGTTCCAGCTGCAGCCGCGTGATCTGCTCGCGCAGCGGTTGCAGGCCGCGCTCCACCATCAGCCGCCGCTCATCGACCTGCCGCACGCGCAGGCTGAGCTCGTCGTAGGCGCGGCGCTGCGCGGCCAGCGCGGCCTCGCGCTCGCGGCGCACGGCCAGCGCCTGCGTCAGCCCTTCCTGCGCCGCCGCGTCGTCGAAGGCGGCCAGCTCGATGGCGACCTGCGAGGCCGCCTGCGCGTTGTCCTGCAACTGGCGCGCGGCCGTCTCCAGCGCACGCTGCAGCTCGCCGCGGCGCGCGCCCAGCGAGCGGGTCTCGAACTGCGCTTCCTGCGCCCGGCGCTCCAGCGCGCGCAACTGCTCGCGCGCCTGCGCCACGCGGCGCTCGGCCTCGGCGGCAGCCTCCTGCGCCACGGCCTCGTCTTCCTGCAGCTGCGCGAGCTGCAGGTCCAGCTCCTCGAACCTGGCTTCGTCCTCGGCCTGGCGCGCAGCCAGGGTTTCGAGCTGGGCGTCGATCTCCTGCAGCTCATCCTGCAGCTGCGCGCGGCGCCCGGCGGCGGCCTGGGCCTGCTGGTGCAGCTTGAACCACTCGACATGCAGTTTATGAGCCTGCGTCTGCGCCTCGGCCGCGGTGCGGCGCAGCGTGCCGAGCTGCGCGGCGGCCTCGCCGTAGACGCTCTCGGCGCGGCGCAGCGTGTGCTGCGCGTCCTCGACCGCGCGCGCGACCTCGGATTGCTTTTCCTGCAGCTGCTCGATCTCCTGCGCCCGCTGCAGCAGCCCGGCCTGCTCGCTGTCCGGCGCGTAGAAGCTCACGGCGAACTGCGACACCGCGTGGCCCTCGCGCGTGACGATCCACTCGCCGTGCGTCAGCGCCTCGCGGTTCTTCAGCGCCTCTTCCAGGTTGCCCGCGGTGTAGATGCCTTCCAGCCAGTCGTCCAGCAGCGCCTTCAGTCCGCGGTCGTTCAGGCGCAGCAGCTCGGCCAGGCGCGGCAGCGTGCGGTGCGTGACGGGGATCTCGGCATCGGGTGCGTGATAGAAGGCCAGCTTGGCCGGCGGCGCGTCGCGCTCGAAGGCGCGCACGGTGTCGAGCCGGCCCACGGGCAGCGCGGACAGCCGCTCGCGCAACGCGGACTCCAGCGCCGTCTCCCAGCCCGGCTCGATGTGGAGCTGCTTCCACAGGCCCTGCAGCCCTTCCAGCCCATGCTTGGCCAGCCAGGGTTTGAGCTTGCCCTCGGTCTGCACCTTCTCCTGCAGCGCGCGCAGCGCCTGCAGCCGGGCCGCGACCTGGGCCTGGCGCGCGGTCTCGGCGTTGAGCGCCTCCTGCGCCTGGCGCCGCGCGGCGTCGAGCTGCGGCAGGTCCTCGCTCAGCGCGTGCAGTTGCTCCTCGGCCTGGGCCTGCGCGGCGGCGGCGTCCTCGCTTTGCTGCTGCAGCTCGGCCAGGTGGTCGGGATCGGGCGCCTGCAGCGCCTGGCCTTCGCCGTGCAGGCGTTCGCGGCGGCTGTTGAGCTGGCGCTGCTGCTCCTGCAGGTGGCGCCCATCGGCGGCCAGCAACTGCAGTTGCTGCTGCACCTGTGCCACGCGCTGGTGCTGCGCGGCCACGCGGCCGGCGGCCTGGCGTTGCGCTTCCTCGACCTCAGGCAGGCGCTCGGCCTGTTCCTCGGACTGCGCGGCCAGCAGCTCGGCCTGCTCCTCGGCGGCGGCGATCTTCTCGGCGATGAGCTCCAGCTCCTCGGCGGCGTGCTCGCGGCGCTGCGCCCACTGCGCGTCCTGCGCGCGCAGCTCGGCCAGACGCTGCTGGGCACGGTCGCGGCCCTCGGCCACGTAGCGGATGCGCTCCTCCAGCCGGCTGACCTCCAGCGCCGCGTCCGACAGTTTTCCCTGCTCCATGTGCAGCGCGTCGCTGGCGGCGAAGTGCGCGCCCTTGACCTCTTCGAGCTCGGCCTCGACCTGGGCCAGCTCCTCCATGCGCTGCGCCAGCACGCCCTGGGCCTCGGCGATGGCGGCCTTCACGCGCGCCTCCTCGGTGCTGGCGTCGCGGTGTTTCAGATACCAGAGCTGATGCAGCTTCAGCGTGCCCTGCTCCTGCAGCAGCTTGTAGCGCTGCGCAACTTCCGCCTGCTTCTCCAGCTTGACGAGGTTGCTGTCGAGCTCGCGCAGGATGTCCTCGACGCGCAGCAGGTTCTCGCGCGTGTCGCGCAGCCGCAGCTCGGTTTCGCGGCGGCGCTCCTTGTACTTGGACACGCCCGCGGCCTCTTCCAGGAACAGCCGCAGCTCCTCGGGCTTGCTCTCGATGATCCGGCTGATGGTGCCCTGGCCGATGATGGCGTAGGCACGCGGGCCCAGGCCGGTGCCGAGGAACACGTCCTGCACGTCGCGCCGGCGCACGGGCTGATTGTTGATGTAGTAGCTGCTGGTGCCGTCGCGGGTGAGCACGCGCTTCACCGCGATCTCGCTGTAGCGGCTCCAAGGGCCGCCGGCGCGGGCGCTGCTGTTGTCGAAGACCAGCTCCACGCTGGCGCGGCTGGCGGGCTTGCGGTTGCCCGAGCCGTTGAAGATGACGTCCTGCATGGACTCGCCACGCAGCTCGCTGGCCTTGGACTCGCCCAGCACCCAGCGCACCGCATCCATGATGTTGGACTTGCCACAGCCGTTGGGACCCACCACGCCCACGAGCTGTCCGGGCAGCTGGAAAGTGGTCGGTTCAGCGAAAGATTTGAAACCGGAGAGCTTGATCTGGTTGAGCCGCATGCAGCGCCATGGCCCGGGGCGGATGAATCAGCCGCAGGCCAAGTAGTTGATTCCTAAGGGAAATTAGCGCGGGCGCGCCAGGCGAAAGCGGGCCGGATGATACCATCGCGCCCCTCGCCGCCCGGGCGGCTACGAATCCTTTCCAAAAGTTCCCATGCCCAGCAAGACCGCGGCTCCCGCCGCCAAGAAAGCCGCCGCCAAGAGCAGCGCCGGCGCTGCCCGCAAGCGCTCCGTCGCCGAGAAGCTGCCCGCGAGCCGCCAGCGCCAGATGCCGCCGAACCCGCCCAGCGCCCCGAGCAAGGAGCTGCACGTGTTCCCGAACCCGGCGCCCGAGCGTGACTACGTGATCCAGTTCCAGGTGCCCGAGTTCACCTGCCACTGCCCGCTCACCGGCCAGCCCGACTTCGCGCACTTCACGATCGACATGATCGCCGACGAGCTGTGCGTGGAGCTCAAGAGCCTGAAGATGTACTTCTGGAGCTACCGCAACGAAGGCGCGTTCCACGAGAAGGTGACCAACACCATCCTCGACGACATCGTGAAGGCCACGAAGCCGCGTTTCGTGCGCATCACGGCCAAGTGGTACGTGCGCGGCGGCATCTACACCAACGTGGTGGTCGAGCACCGCAAGCGCGGCTGGAAGCCGCAGCCGCGCGTGGACCTGCCCTCGCACGCCGAAGAGCGCGGGCTGCTGTGATGGGCGCGTCGCACGAGGCTCCGGCCACGGGCTCAGGCACCGAGCTCGCGGCGCCGCCCGTCGTGCGGCCCCCCTGGCAGAAGTTCGACGTGCTGGTGCAGCGCAGCCTCATCGACGGCCATGGCGTGTTCGCCAAGGAGCCGATCCCGCCGCGGGTGAAGATCGGCGAGATCCGCGGCGAGTCGATCAGCGTCGAGGCCGCGCGCATCCGCGCCACGCGCTACGAGCGCGTGATGATCGTGGAGGTGTCGGAGAAGAAGGCGATCGACTTCCACCGCTCCACCGACCCGATGCGCTTCACCAACCACTCCTGCGCGCCCAACGCGCGGCTGTGCATCCGCCAGGGCCGAGTCGAGTTCTACGCGCTGCGCGCCATCGCGCCGGGCGAGGAAATCACCGTGAACTACGGCGAGACGCACCACGAAGGCCGGCTGCGCTGCCAATGCGGCGCGGCCAACTGCGTTGGGAAGTTGTGAGCCGGATCGCATCAAGTCTTCGGACCCGCCAACCCGTTCGTCCTGAGGTATCGAAGGACGAATCCGACAGGCTCGTACGCCTGCCGCACAGCCGGGGCCGTTCATCCTTCGATACCTCAGGACGAACGGAAATCAGAAATTAAAGAATTTCGTTCGGGCTGAGCCCTTCAACAAGCTCAGGGCGAACGGGAAAGAAGAAGCCAATGAACCCGCTGCTCCAACGCCTCAATCCGTACCCCTTCGAGCGGCTGCGCGCGCTCACCAAGGACATCGTCCCGAACCCCGCGCTGCGCCCGATCAGCCTGGGCATCGGCGAGCCCAAGCACGCCACGCCGGCACTGGTGGAGCAGGCGCTCATCGGCAACCTGCAGGAACTCTCGGGCTACCCGCCCACCGCCGGCAGCCCGAAGCTGCGCGAGGCTTGCGCGGGCTGGGTGCAGCGGCGCTACGGCGTGGCGCTCAATCCCGCCACGCAGGTGCTGCCGGTCAACGGCTCGCGCGAGGCGCTGTTCGCGCTGGCGCAGACCGTGATCGACCCGACGCGCGCGGGCGCCACGGTGGTGTGCCCGAATCCGTTCTACCAAATCTACGAGGGCGCGGCCCTGCTGGCCGGCGCCGACGTGGTGTTCGCCAACAGCGACCCGGCGCGCAACTTCGCGCCGGATTGGTCCGCCATCGACGAGGCCACCTGGTCACGCACGCAACTGCTGTACGTGTGCTCGCCCGGCAACCCGACCGGCGCGGTGGCGCCGCTGGAAGAGTGGAAGATGCTCTTCGAGCTCAGCGACCGGCACGGTTTCGTCATCGCCAGCGACGAGTGCTACTCGGAGATCTACTTCCGCGACGAGCCGCCGCTGGGCGCGCTGCAGGCGGCGAAGATCCTGGGCCGCGACGACTTCAAGCGGCTGATCGTGCTGACCAGCCTGTCCAAGCGCTCCAACGTGCCGGGCATGCGCTCGGGCTTCGTGGCGGGTGATGCGGCCATCCTGAAAGACTTCCTGCTGTACCGGACGTATCACGGCAGCGCCATGAGCGGCGTGGTGCAGGCGGCCAGCATCGCGGCCTGGGGCGACGAGCTGCACGTCGTCGAGAACCGCGCGCTGTACCGGCAAAAGTTCGAGTTGGTGACGCCCATGCTGGCCGAGGTGCTGGACGTGAAGTTGCCGGACGCAAGCTTCTACCTGTGGGCCGGCGTGCCGGGCGGGGACGACATCCGTTTCAGCCTGGAGTTGCTCGCTCAATACAATGTCGCGGTGCTGCCGGGCAGCCTGCTCGCCCGCGATGCGCACGGTGTCAATCCTGGCCGCGGCCGCATCCGCATGGCCCTGGTGGCGGGCGTAGAGGAATGCCTCGAAGCCGCGCGCCGCATCGTGGCCTTCACCGCCACGTACTCCCCCGAATCCAAGTAATACCCCCTCTCAAGGACAGCCATGAGCCAGCAACTGCAAGCCGTCATCGATGCCGCGTGGGAAGACCGCGCCAGCCTCTCGCCCGCCAGCGCCCCCGCCGAGGTGCGCGAGGCCGTGGAGACGGTGATTGCCGATCTCAACGCCGGGCGCCTGCGCGTGGCCACGCGCGAGGGCGTGGGCCAATGGACGGTGCACCAGTGGATCAAGAAGGCGGTGCTGCTGAGCTTCCGCCTGAAGGACAACCAGATCATCCGCGCCGGCGACCTGGGCTTCTACGACAAGGTGGACACCAAGTTCGCCACCGCCCCGGACGAGGAAATGCGCGCCAGCGGCGTGCGCGTGGTGCCGCCGGCCGTGGCTCGCCGCGGCAGCTACATCGGCCGCGGCGCGGTGCTGATGCCCTCCTACGTGAACATCGGCGCCTACGTCGACGAGGGCACGATGGTGGACACCTGGGCCACCGTGGGCTCTTGCGCGCAGATCGGCAAGAACGTGCACCTCTCCGGCGGCGTCGGCATCGGCGGCGTGCTGGAGCCGCTGCAGGCCAACCCGACGATCATCGAGGACAACTGCTTCATCGGCGCGCGCTCGGAGATCGTGGAAGGCGTGATCGTGGAGGAGAATTCCGTGATCAGCATGGGCGTGTACATCGGCCAGAGCACCAAGATCTACGACCGCGCCACGGGCGAGGTGACGTACGGCCGCGTGCCCGCGGGCTCGGTGGTTGTCAGCGGCAACCTGCCCAGCGCCGATGGCAAGTACAGCCTGTACTGCGCCGTGATCGTGAAGAAGGTGGACGCGCAGACCCGCGCCAAGACCAGCATCAACGAGCTGCTGCGCGCCTGATCACGCATGGGGGCTGCAACAGCCCCCGATGACTGTTTGCATTTCGGGCCTTTGATCGGCCCCTCGGCCCCGTCATGACCACCACCCTAGAACTCGCCGAGGCGCTGATCGCGCGCCGCTCCGTCACGCCGGAGGACGCCGGCTGCCAGGACCTCATCGCGCAGCGCCTGCGCCCGCTCGGCTTCGAGTGCGAGCTGCTGCAGCATGGCCCGGAGGATTTCCGCGTCGCCAACCTGTGGGCGATCCGCCGCGGCGGCAAACCCGGCCCCACCTTCGCCTTCGCCGGCCATACGGATGTCGTGCCGCCGGGTCCCCTGGGGCAGTGGAACTCCGACCCTTTCGTGCCCTCGCACCGCCAAGGCAAGCTTTACGGTCGCGGCGCGGCGGACATGAAGACCTCGCTGGCCGCCATGGTGGTGGCGGTGGAGGAGTTCGTCGCCGCGCAGCCCGACCATGCCGGCGCCATCGCCTTCATGCTCACCAGCGACGAGGAAGGCCCGGGCCACGACGGCACCGTGCGCCTGGTGGAGCTGCTGCAGCAGCGCGGCGAGCGGCTGGATGCCTGCATCGTGGGCGAGCCCACCTCGGTGAGCCGGCTGGGCGACATGATCAAGAACGGCCGCCGCGGCTCGCTGTCCGGGCGGCTGCGCGTCATCGGCGTGCAGGGCCACATCGCCTATCCGCAGCTCGCGCGCAACCCGCTGCACGAGCTGGCACCGGCGCTGGCCGAGCTGATCGCCATCGAGTGGGACCGCGGCAACGAGCACTTCCCGCCCACGAGCTTTCAGATTTCCAACCTGCACGCGGGCACCGGCGCGGGCAACGTGATCCCGGGCGAGGCGGTGGTCGATTTCAACTTCCGCTTCGGCACCGAGAGCACCGCCGAGGGGTTGAAGCAGCGCGTGATCAGCCTGCTGGAGCGCCACGGGCTGCAGTACGAGATCACCTGGACGCTGAGCGGCAACCCCTTCCTCACGCGCGAGGGTTCGCTGTGCACGGCGCTGGCGGGGGCGATCCAGGACGAGACCGGCATCGCCACCGAGCTGTCCACCAGCGGCGGCACCTCGGACGGCCGCTTCATCGCCCGCATCTGCCCGCAGGTGGTGGAGTTCGGGCCGGTGAACGCCACCATCCACAAGATCGACGAGCACGTGGAAACGGCCAGCGTCGAAGGGCTGAAGAACATTTACAGGCGCACGCTGGAGCGGCTGCTGGCCACCCCCTGACACCCGTTTTCCGTTCGGGCTGGGCCCTTCGACGAGCTCAGGGCGAACGGGGGAAAGAATCGACCCCATGAAACTCATCGCCCTGCTGGAGCGCAGCGCCCAGCGCATGGAAGAGGCCGGCCTGAGCTTCGGCCACGGCACCACCAACGCCTTCGACGAAGCCGCCTGGCTGGTGCTGTGGAAACTGGGCCTGCCGCTGGAAGACCTCGACGGCGTGGCCGAGCGCGAGCTCACGGCCAACGAAGTCGCCGCCGTGGACGCGCTGGTGGACGAACGCATCAGCACCCGCAAACCCGCCGCCTACCTCACGAAGGAGGCCTGGCTGCAGGGCGTGCCTTTCTACGTGGACGAGCGGACCATCGTGCCGCGCTCGCTCATCGCCGAGCCGCTGGCCGACGGCACGCTGGATGCGTGGCTCAGCGAGCACACCCGCCGCGTGCTGGACCTGTGCACCGGCAACGGCAGCCTGGCGGTGCTGGCCGCCCTCGCCTGGCCCGAGGTCGAGGTGGACGCGGCGGACCTCAGCGCCGAGGCGCTGGAGGTGGCGCGCATCAACGTGGAGAAGCACGAGCTCACGCAACGCATCCGGCTGCGCCAGGGCGACGGCCTGCAGGCGGCCGATGGCGCCTATGACCTGATCCTCTGCAATCCGCCTTATGTCAATTCGGAGTCCATGGCGGCGCTGCCGCCGGAATTCCGGGCCGAGCCCGAACTGGCGCTGGCCGGCGGCGCGGACGGCATGGATTTCGTTCGCCGGCTGCTGCGCGACGTGCCGGCGCACCTGACGCCGCAGGGCGTGCTGGTGCTGGAAATCGGGCATGAGCGCCAGCACTTCGAGGACGCCTTCCCGCACCTGGGCCCGGCCTGGCTGCCCACGAGCGCGGGCGACGACCAGGTGCTGCTGCTCACGCGCGAGATGCTGACCGCGCTGGTGGAGGTGCAGCCGTGATCACGCTGCGCAACGTCACGCTGCGCCGCGGCGCCAAGGTGGTGCTGGAGGGCGCCAACGTCACGCTCAACCCGGGCGAGAAGGTGGGCCTGGTGGGGCGCAACGGCGCTGGTAAATCGAGCCTGTTCGCGCTGATGGCCGGGCGGCTGCTGGCCGACGCCGGCGACTTCGAGATGCCGCCGACCTGGCGCCTGGGCGAGGTGGCGCAGGCCATGCCCGAGACCGAGCAACCGGCCACCGACTTCGTGCTGGACGGCGACCTGCCGCTGGTGGAGGCGCGCGAGTCCCTCGTCGCCGCGGAAGGCCGCAACGACGGCCATGCGATTGCCGAGGCGCACGTGAAGCTGGAGGAAGCCGGCGCCTTCGACGCGCGCTCGCGCGCGCAGGCCCTGCTGCTGGGCCTGGGTTTCAAGCTGCAGCAGCTCGACGCCCCGGTGAACAGCTTTTCCGGCGGCTGGCGCATGCGGCTGCAGCTGGCGCGGGCCCTGATGTGCCCGGCCGACCTGCTGCTGCTGGACGAGCCCACGAACCACCTGGACCTGGACGCGCTGGTGTGGCTGGAAGGCTGGCTGCAGCGCTTCAAGGGCACGCTGCTGGTGATCAGCCACGACCGCGAGTTCCTGGACGCCATCACCGGCGTCACGCTGCACCTGGAGAACGCCAAGCTCGACCGCTACGGCGGCAACTACACGGCCTTCGAGTCCATGCGCGCCGAGCGGCTGAGCCAGCAGGCTTCGGCCTACGAGCGGCAGCAGGACAAGATCGCGCAGCTGCAGCGTTTCATCGACCGCTTCAAGGCCAAGGCGACCAAGGCGAAGCAGGCGCAGAGCCGCGTGAAGGCGCTGGACCGCATGGAGAAGCTCGCGCCGGTGCTCACCGCCAGCGATTTCTCGTTCGAGTTCCGCGAGCCGGCGAACCTGCCCAACCCGATGCTGAGCCTGCGCGCGCTGGAGTGCGGCTACCCGCAGGAGGGCGGCGGCTCGGTGACCATCGTGCGCAACGTGAATCGCACGGTGCTGGCGGGACAGCGCATCGGCATCCTGGGAGCGAACGGCCAGGGCAAATCCACGCTGGTGAAAACCGTGGCGCGCGAGCTGGCGCCGATCGCCGGCACGCTGACCGAGGGCAAGGGGCTGACCATCGGCTACTTCGCGCAGCAGGAGATGGATCTGCTGCACGCGGAGGACACGCCCCTGTCGCACATGGTGCGGCTGGCCAAGGTGGTGAGCCCGCAGGCACGCGAGCAGGAGCTGCGCGACTTCCTGGGCCAGTTCCGCTTCGGCGGCGAGATGGCGGCGCAGCCGGTGGGCACGCTCTCCGGCGGCGAGAAGGCGCGGCTGGTCCTGGCGAGCCTGGTGTGGCAGCGCCCCAACCTGCTGCTGCTGGACGAACCGACGAACCACCTGGACCTGACGACGCGCGAGGCGCTGTCGATGGCGCTCAACGAGTTCGAAGGCACCGTCATGCTGGTGAGCCACGACCGCGCCCTGCTGCGCGAGGTGTGCGACGAGTTCTGGCTGGTGAGCCGCGGCGGCGTGGAGCCCTTCGACGGCGACCTGGACGACTACCAGCGCTGGCTGCTGGAGCAGGCCAAGGAGGCGGCACGGGCGCTGAAGGATGCGGCGGCGGCCCAGGCGGCTGCCGCAGCCGCGGCGGCCGGCGAGGCGCCGGTGAACCGCAAGGAAGAGCGCAAGGCCGCGGCGGCGCAGCGGCAGAAGCTCAACGAACAGGCCAAGCCGATCAAGAACGAGCTCAAGAAGGTCGAAACGCGGCTGGCCAAGGCCACCGAGGAGCGCGACGCTGCCCTCGCCTCACTGGGCGCGGCGGACCTTTCCCCTCAGCAGCGCGCGGATGCCGGGAGGCAGCTCAAGGCGCTGGAGGAGGAGATCGAGGAGCTGGAAATGCGGTGGCTGGAGCTGGGGGAGCAGTTGGAGCAGTTGGCGGGGTAGCGCTCAGCGGCCCATACGGCCGCTTGCGGCAGCCGCTCGCCGCCATACGCCGTGCCTGCGGCCGGGCGGCTCAGGCCGCAGCGGCGCCTTGCACCGGCACCGTGGCCGCCTCCTCCTCCCGCTGCACGTACTGCGCCACGAAGCGCCGCGTGCGCCCGTCCGGGAACTGGATCGCCACCTCTTCCGCGCTGGCCGAGGCGACACGGCCGCTGCCATAGCGCGGCACGCGCACCGCTTCGCCGACCTGGAACGGCGCCGGCGTGGACAGCGACGGCGGCTTGGCAGGCTTGCGCAGGCTGGGCGGTGGGGTTGCTGGCGCCGGCGGCTCGGGCAGGGCCAAGCCCGGCCCCGGCGTCACCGCCTGCGGGCTCGGCTGCTCCTGCAGCGCCGCGGCCGGGATCGCCTCGTTGGCCGCCGCCGGTGTGGCGGCGACGGCGGGCCGTAGCGCCTCGGCCTGCGCCGCCTCCTGGGCCGCCGCGAAGTTCAGGCAGTTGTCGCAGTGCCCGCAGTGCTCGCCCTCGAAGGGCGGCTCCTGCTCGAAATACTCCAGCAGCACGCGCCAGCGGCACAGGCCCGTCTGCGCATAGAACACCATGCGCTCCAGCGCCTCGTGCTCGTGCTCGGCGCGGGCGTCGTAGTCCGCCACCAGCGGGGCCAGGTCCAGCGACTCGGCGCCCGGCAGCAGCGACCACGCGCGCGTGCGGTTGGCGCGCACCACGCCCGCGTCGCGCAGCAGCGTCAGCACGTGCATGAGGCGGTGGCGCGTGAAGCCCCGCAAGCGCTGCAGCAGCGCCGCCGCCGACATCGGCGCCTGGCTCAGCGCGTCCAGCACCGCGCGCAGCTCATCCCGATCGGGCCGGCTGCGCGCGAGGAAGAACTGCTGCACCTGGCGGTCCGGACGGTGGTAGAGCAGCGCGCAGTCGGCGGCCTCGCCGTCGCGCCCGGCGCGGCCGGCTTCCTGGTAGTAGGTCAGCAGGCTGCCGGGGAGCTGGTAGTGCAGCACGAAGCGCAGGTCGGCCTTGTCGATGCCCATGCCGAAGGCGTTGGTCGCCACCATCACCCGCGCCTGCCCGCTCATGAAGCGCTCCTGGTTGGCATGGCGCTCGACCGCGCGCAGCTTGCCGTGGTAGCGCGTGACCGACTCGCCCGCGGCGCCCAGGCGCTGGTACAGCTCCTCGCAGGCCTTGACCGTGGCGGCGTAGACGATGCCCGGCCCCGTGGTCTTGGCCAGCGCCCGCTGCAGCGTCTCGAACTTGTGCTTCTCGCTGTCGCACACGGCCACCTGCAGGCGCAGGTTGGGCCGGTACACGCCGGTGTCCACCACCTGCAGCTCCGGGCGTCCCAGGTGGCGGCGGATGTCGGTGATGACCTGGTCGGTGGCGGTGGCGGTGAGCGCCAGCACGGGCGGGTTGCCCAGCGCGCGCAGCGCGGTGCCGATGCCCAGGAAGGCCGGGCGGAAGTCGTGCCCCCACTGCGAGATGCAGTGCGCCTCGTCCACCACCAGCAGCGCCACGCCGGCCTGGCGCAGCGTCTCGACGAAGTCCACGTCCTCCAGCCGCTCGGGCGTGGTGAACACGATGTCGCTGCGCGCCTCGGCGATGCGCGCCATGGAGTCCTTCTGCTCGGACGCGGGCCGCGCGCTGTTGAGCTGCGCGGCCTCCACGCCCGCCTCTTCGAGCTTGCTGGCCTGGTCGTGCATCAGCGCGATCAGCGGCGACACCACCACCGTGCGCCCGTCCAGGTGCAGCGCGGGCAGCTGGTAGCACAGCGACTTGCCCGCCCCGGTGGGCATGACGGCCAGGGTGTCCTGGCCGGCGAGCACGCGCTCGATCACGGCCTGCTGGCCTTCGCGTAACTCGCGCAGGCCAAAAGTGCGGCGCAGGGAACGGCGCAACGCCGCGGGAAGATTGTTGGCGGTCATCGGGTTGCCGGAGAAAAAAAGCTGTCGATAGGCAGCCGTTCGGCAAGCCGTATGCCCTTGGTTGCGACAGGGACGTTCCCCGGGTGCGCCATGGCGCCAGATTCCTACACTGCCACCCCCTCCAACGACCCTATGAGGAAGACCATGGCGATCGAAAAAGCCCTCTACACCGCCACCGCCACCGCCACGGGCGGCCGCGCGGGCAGCGCGAAGTCCGACGACGGGCGGCTGACGGTGACGCTGTCCACGCCCAAGGCGCTGGGCGGCGACGACGGCCAGGGCACGAACCCGGAACAGCTTTTCGCCGCGGGCTACTCGGCCTGCTTCATCGGCGCGATGAAGGCGGTGGCCGGGCGGCAGAAGCTGCAGTTGCCGGGCGAGGTGTCGATCACGTCCAAGGTCGCCATCGGCCCGCACGCCAACAAGCCCGGCGCCTTCGGCATCCAGGTGGACATGGACATCTCCATCCCCGGCATGGACCGCGCCGCCGCCGAGAAGCTGGTGGCCGAGGCGCACGAGGTCTGCCCGTACTCGAACGCCACGCGCAACAACGTGGACGTGAAGCTCAACGTGGTGTGAGCCACGCAGGGCCGTGCGGCGGCCCGCCCCGCATCGACGAGCGGCGCCCGTGGGGCGCCGTTTTCATGTCGGCTTGCCGCGGCCTATGCGGAGCGCACGGCGCGGCTTGCGGCCAGCGACCGCGGCACGGCAAATCGGCTTTGCACGCGCTCACTCCATGGATGAAAATACAGGTATGGATTCCGACCTCCGCCCTCGCGCCCGGCCCCAGGCCGCAGCGCGCAGCAATTCCACCAGCCGCGCGAGCCGCCCCATGAACCCCACTCTCACGCCCCGCCAACAGCAGGTGTTCGACCTGGTACAGGAGGCCATCGAGCGCACCGGCGCGCCGCCGACGCGGGCCGAGATCGCGGCGCAGCTGGGCTTCCGCTCCGCCAACGCCGCCGAGGAACACCTGCAGGCGCTGGCGCGCAAGGGCGCCATCGAGCTCGTGGGCGGCACCTCGCGCGGCATCCGCCTCAAGTCCGACACGCTGCGCGCCCTGCGATCCGCGCGCGCCGAGGACGCACCGCTGCCCTCCAGCGTCATGGCCGCGGCGCTGTCGCTGCCGCTGGTGGGCCGCGTGGCCGCCGGCAGCCCGATCCTGGCGCAGGAGCACATCGACCAGCTCTATCAGGTCAGCCCCGCGCTCTTCCCCACCAAGCCCGACTACCTGCTGCGCGTGCGCGGCATGAGCATGCGCGACGCGGGCATCCTCGACGGCGACCTGCTGGCGGTGCAGAAGGCTGACGACGCGCGCAACGGCCAGATCGTCGTGGCGCGCCTGGGCGACGAGGTCACGGTCAAGCGCTTCCAGCGCACGCGCGCGGGCATCGAGCTGCTGCCCGAGAACCCCGAGTTCCAGCCCATTCGCATCGCCTCCGGCAGCAACGACTTCGCGCTCGAAGGCGTGGCCGTGGGCTTGATCCGCAACACGCCGCTGATGTGACGCGCGGCGCCGTGGCCCGCCCGGGCCGCGGTGGCGCGGCGGCGGACGATGCTCCGCCGCCGGCCAGGATTCCCCTCTCTCCAGTCAAGCGCCTGGCCTGCCGGGCGGCTGGCCATCGGCTACAAACCGGCCATCCCGCTTCAGTCTCGAAGCTCGATTTTCACAGTCGGTTACTGTTTGAAATGCGACTGTCAAGCGGCGTATTTCACGGGTTCGGGCGCAGGGCGCTGCTTGGACAATGGGCGCAACCTTGTTGCGTGCCATGAGATTCTTCCGCCGCCCCTGTCGCCGTACCGAAGTCTGCCCGCCTGGGCCAAGCAGCTTCGGCACGTATGACAGCCGCTGGCACTACCTCATGCGCTGGCTGTGGCCGTGGTCGGACGGCCTGTCCGACGAGGCGCGCCAAGCCTTCGAGGCGGCCCTGGAAGGCTTGCCGGGCGAGGAAGCCGAGCGGCTGCGCGCCCGCGTACGCGTGAGCCCGGGGCTACAGGAGCTGTGGCACCTGCGCTCGGCGGTGTTCGGGCTGGTGGCGCGGCACAGCAGCGAGTCCGAAGCGCAGCGGCGCATGGCGGCGGTGGACCGGCACTTCCCGACCCGGCGCCTGACCTCCGCGCCGTCGGCCCCCCCGCGGCGCTGAGCGCGCTTGGCGCTGCCCTTCGGCGGTGTCACGAGCCTCGTCCTGGAGAGCTCGTTGAGCGGCGCAGGCAGAATTCGCGCTGCCCATGAACATCATCATCCTTGACGACTACCAGGACGCGGTACGCAAGCTGCGCTGCGCCAGCAAGCTCGAACACCTCAACGCCAAGGTGTTCACCAATACCGTCAAGGGCATTGGACAGCTCTCGGTGCGCCTGCGTGACGCGGAGGTGCTGGTGCTCATTCGCGAGCGCACACAGTTCCCGCGCATGCTGCTGGAGAAGTTGCCCAAGCTGCGGCTGATCTCGCAGACCGGCCGCGTGGGCTCGCACATCGACATCGAGGCCTGCACGCGGCTGGGCATCGCCGTGGCCGAGGGCGTGGGCTCGCCGGTGGCGCCGGCGGAGCTGACGTGGGCCCTGATCATGGCCGCCATGCGGCGGCTGCCGCAGTACATCAGCAACCTCAAGCACGGCGCATGGCAGCAGTCCGGGCTCAAGGCCGCGTCGATGCCGCCGAACTTTGGGCTCGGCATGGTGCTGCGCGGCAAGACGCTGGGCCTGTGGGGTTACGGCAAGATCGGCCGGATCGTGGCCGGCTACGCGCGCGCCTTCGGCATGGAGGTACTGGTGTGGGGCCGCGAGCCCTCCCTCGCCAAGGCCCAGGCCGATGGCCACCTGGTGGCCAGCAGCAAGCAGGACTTCTTCGAGCGCTGCGACGTGTTGAGCCTGCACCTGCGCCTCAACGACGACACGCGCGGCATGGTGACGCTGGAGGATCTCTCGCGCATGAAGCCCACCTCGCTCTTCGTCAACACCTCGCGCGCGGAGCTGCTGGAAGAGAACGCGCTGGTGTCGGCGCTGAACAAGGGCCGCCCGGGCATGGCGGCGGTGGACGTGTTCGAGTCCGAGCCCATCCTGCAGGGCCACCCGCTGCTGCGGCTGGAGAACGCCGTGTGCACGCCGCACATCGGCTACGTGGAGCAGGACAGCTACGAGCTGTACTTCGGCGCGGCCTTCGACAACGTGCTGGCCTACATCAACAAGCAGCCCACCAACATCGTCAACCCGCAAGCGCTCCAGGTGGTTCGTTGAGCGGGGAACGGCCCGCGCACCGGCCGCGCAGCGCGTGGGCGCTGGCGCTGGCCTTCAACCAGTTGGCGCTGCAGGGCTTCGGCGGCGTGCTGCCGGTGGCGCAGCACGAGCTGGTCGAACGACGCGGCTGGCTGACCAAGGCGGAATTCCTGGAACTGCTGGCGCTGGGGCAGGTGCTGCCCGGGCCCAACATCGTGAACATGGCGCTGATGTTCGGCCACCGCCACTTCGGCCTGCGCGGCGCCGTGGCGGCGCTGCTGGGACTCACCGCCGTGCCGACGTTGATCGTGCTGGCGCTGGTAGCGCTGTACGGCCGCTTCAACGAGCTCGCGCCCGTGGCCGGCGCGCTGCGCGGCATGGCCGCCGTGGCGGCCGGGCTGGTGCTCGCCATGGGCTTGAAGCTGCTGCCCTCGTTGCGCAAGAGCCCACTGGGCTGGCTGGCGGCGCTGGGCGTGGTGGCACTGTCGCTGGTGCTGATCCTGGTGCTGCACTGGCCGCTGCCGGCGGTGCTGGGCAGCGTGGGCGTGGGCTCGGTGCTGTGGGCCTGGTGGCGGCTGGGGGCTGAGGTGAAGCCCGAATGAGCGCCGCCGCCGCGCTGGGCTGGGGCGACTGGGCCCAGCTGATCCTGCATTTCATGCTGCTGTCGCTGCTGTCCATCGGCGGCGCGATCACCACCGCGCCCGAGATGCACCGCTTCATGGTGCGCGAGCACGGCTGGATCAGCGGCGCCGATTTCAGCCAGTCCATCGCGCTGGCACAGTCCGCGCCCGGCCCCAACGTGCTGTTCGTGGCGGTGCTGGGCTGGCAGCTCGGCGGCGTGATGGGTGCGATTGCCACCATGGCCGGCATCCTGCTGCCTTCCAGCGCGCTCACGCTGGCGCTGGCGCACTGGAGCCGCCGCCGTCGCGACAGCCGCGGGGTGCGCGCCTTCACCGGCGGCCTGGCGCCGCTGACGGTGGCGCTGCTGCTGTCCACCGGCTGGCTGCTGGCCGAGCCCGCGCATGCGCACCTGGGCGCGCTGGCACTGTTCGCGGGCAGCGCGCTGGTGTCCTGGCGCTGGCGCCTCAGCCCGCTGTGGCTGATCGCGGCGGGCGCCGTGGCCGGGGCGCTGGGCTTGGTGTAAGCCGTCGCGCGCAGCCTGTGCCGATGCCCATGGCGCCCAGTGCCGCCTTGCCTTGGGCGCATGGCTTGCTTGAAAAACCCTTTATCCCTTAGGAGCCCACCCATGCCTCATTCCATCGCCACCTGGTCATCCTGGTGGCGCAACGCGCAGACGATGTGGGAGATCGCCCAGTCGGCGCCGCAGGTCATCGCGCACCGCAGCACGCGCATGGCGCTGGCGGGGCACATGCCCTCGGCACGCGACCGCAAGGAATTTCACCTCATGGGCGCGGAGAAGCTGGAAGCCATGGGCGAATCGGCTTTCGCGGTGATGCTGCAGCTGTTGCAGGCGCAGCAAACCGCGACGCTGGCGCTCATGAGCGCATGGTGGAAGCCTCAGGCGTGGGTGGACCCCGGCCCCTGGCTGCGCGCGATGCCGGGCGTGACCGCAGCGGGACTCAAGCCCGTGCACAAGCGCGTGACGGCCAACGCGCAGCGCCTGGCGCGCGTCGGGCTGACACCGGCCGCGGCGGCGATCGTGCCCACGCTGGCCGCGGCAGTGCCGGCCAAGCGCGCCAAGGCGGTGGTGACGCCGCGGCGCAGGCGGCGCAGCGCCTGACGCACCACGCCAATGAAAAGAGGCGGCCCGTGGACCGCCTCTTTTTCCTCCTGCTCCCCGTGCAGGCGCGCCTGGCTGTCAGCGCGTCTCCTCGTCCTTGGTGCCGAAGATCTTGTCGCCCGCGTCGCCCAGGCCCGGGATGATGTAGCCCAGGTCGTTGAGGTGCGAATCGATCGCGGCGGTCCAGCAGCGCACGTCCGGGTGCGCGGCCTGCAGCGCGGCGATGCCTTCGGGCGCGGCCACCAGCACCAGCGCGCGGATGTCCTTGCAGCCGCGCGACTTGAGCAGGTCGATGGTGGCGATCATCGAGCCGGCGGTGGCGAGCATCGGGTCCACGATCAGCGCGGTGCGCTGGTCCAGGTGGCCGACGAACTTCTCGAAGTAGTGCTCGGGCTGCAGCGTCTCGTGGTTGCGCGACAGGCCCACCACGCTGATCTTGGCGTTGGGCACCATGTCCAGCACGCCGTCGAGCATGCCCAGGCCTGCGCGCAGGATGGGCACCACGGTGACCTTCAGGCCGCTGATCTGGTCCACCTCCACCGGGCCGCTCCAGCAGTCGATGGTGGTCTTTTCCAGCGGGAAGTCGGCCGTGGCCTCGTAGGCCAGCAGCCGGGCGAGCTCGTGCGTGAGCTCGCGGAATTTCTTGGTGGAGATGCCGGCCTCGCGCAGCAGGCCGATCTTGTGCTTCACCAGGGGGTGAGTGACGTCGATGATGGGCATGGGCGGAAGTCTAAGTGCTGGCTTACGCAAGGCCGCGAGAGGGCTGACGCAGCCCGGGCCAACGCATCGCCCCCGCTGCCTTTGCGGTTCGCGCCCTCGCCTTGCGGGAACAGCCCTTGCCGATCAGCGCGACCGCTTCACGCCTCGCGCCCCGCCCGCCATGGACCAGCCCGCCATCCCCGCCACGGCCCCGCCGGCCGTGGCCGGAACACCTCGCTGTCGCATCGCCTTCGAGCTCAACGGCCAGCCCCACGAACTGGAGCTGGAGCCCCGCGTCACGCTGCTCGACGCGCTGCGCGAGCACCTGAAACTCATCGGCACCAAGAAGGGCTGCGACCGCGGACAGTGCGGCGCCTGCACCGTGCTGGTGGACGGCCGCCGCGTCAACAGCTGCCTGACCCTGGCGGTGATGTGCGAGGGCCGCAGCGTCACCACCGTCGAAGGCCTGGGCACGCCCGAGGCTCTGCACCCGGTGCAGGCCGCCTTCATCGAGCAGGACGCCTTCCAGTGCGGCTACTGCACCCCCGGGCAGATCTGCTCGACCGTGGCGCTGCTGGAGGAAGCCCGGGCCGGCCGCGCCAGCGCCGTCACGCCGGACCTCTGCCGCATCGAGGGCCCGCTGAGCGACGCCGAGATCCGCGAGCGCATGAGCGGCAACCTCTGCCGCTGCGGCGCCTATCCGAACATCGTGCGCGCGGTGCGGCAGGTGCTGGACTCGAACCCGGGCTGAGGAGCGCCGCGCATGGACAACTTCCTCTACCAGCGCCCCGGCTCGCTCGACGAGGCGCTGGCGCTGATGGCGCAGCCCGGCGTGGCGGCCATCGCCGGTGGCTCCAACCTGCTGGACCTGATGAAGGGCGGCATCGCCCGCCCGTGCAAGCTCATCGACGTCAGCCGCCTGCCCTGGGACGCGATCGAGCCCCTGCCCGATGGTGGCCTGCGCCTGGGCGCGGGCGTGCGCAACAGCGACGCGGCCGACGATGCCCAGGTGCGCCAGCGCTACCCGCTGCTGGCGCGCGCCCTGCTGGCCGGCGCCACGCAGCAGCTGCGCAACATGGCCACCGTCGGCGGCAACCTGCTGCAGCGCACCCGCTGCCTCTACTTCTACGACGACGGTTTCAGACGCTGCAACAAGCGCGAACCGGGCAGCGGCTGCGACGCGCTGCAGGGCTTCAACCGGCAGCACGCCATCCTCGGCGCCAGCGAGCACTGCATCGCCACGCACCCGTCGGACATGGCCGTGGCGCTGGCGGCGCTGGACGCGCGCGTGCTGCTCAAGAGCCAACGCGGCGAGCGCGCGCTGCCGCTATCGGCGTTCCACCGCCTGCCCGGTGACACGCCGGAGCGGGACACGGAAATCGAGCCGGATGAACTGGTCGTCGCCGTCGAGCTGCCGCCTTCGAAGGCCGCCGGCCACAGCCACTACCTGAAGCTGCGCGACCGCGCCAGCTACGCCTTCGCGCTGGTGTCGGTAGCGGTGGCGCTGGAACTGGACGGCGATGGCCGCGTCGAGCGCGCGGGCCTGGCACTGGGCGGCGTGGCCCACAAGCCCTGGCGCGCGGCGGCGGCGGAACACGCCCTCGTTGGGCGGCTGCCCGATGACGCCGCCGCGGCCTCCGACGCGGCCGATGCGCTGCTCGCCGGCGCCCGCGGCTGCGGCCACAACGATTTCAAGATCGAGCTGGCGCGCCGCGCCGTGCGCCGCGCCCTCGCGCGCGCCGCCCGCGGCAGCGCGCTCTGAGCGCAACCTCCGCAGGACGACGCCATGGACGCCTCTCCCCTTCCCATGACCGTGACGCCCGCTGCCGACGGCGCACAGGACGGCCGGCTCGGCAGCGGCCTGCCCCGCGTGGACGGCCCCTTGAAGGTCTGCGGCGAGGCCCGGTACGCGGCCGACTTCGACGCGCCGGGCCTGGCGCACGCAACGATGGTGTTGAGCCGCATCGCTTGCGGGCGCGTGCGCGCCATCGACGACACGGCCGCCAAACGCGAGCCCGGCGTGCTGCTGGTGATGACGCCCTTCAACGCGCCACGCCTGCCCGAAGGCGGGCAGGCCGGCATCAAGCCGCCGGCCGGGCGCACGCTGTCGCTGCTGCAGGACGACCGCGTGCACTACGACGGTCAACCCATCGCCGTGGTGGTGGCCAAGACGCTGGAGGCCTCGCGCCAGGCGGCGCGGCTGCTGAAGATCGAGTACGAGGAAGAGACGCCCGTGCTGGACTTCGAGCAGGCCAAGGCCGAGGCGCACCCGCCCAAGGAGGCGCAGGGCCAGCGGCCCGACAGCGCGCGCGGCGTCGCGCAGGCCGGCTGGGCCGCGGCCGCGCACCGGCACGCCGCCACCTACACCACGCCGCTGGAGCACCACAACCCGCTGGAGACGCACGCCACGCTGGCCGCGTGGGACGGCGACGAGCTCACGCTCTGGGACGCGACGCAGTACGTGCACGGCGTGCGGCAGACGGTGGCGCAACGGCTGGGCATCGACGTGGAGAAGGTGCGCGTGGTCAACCCCTTCGTTGGCGGCGCCTTCGGCAGCAAGGGCTCCGCGTGGTCGCACGTGGTGCTGGCCGCGATGGCGGCTCGCGAAGCGCGGCGGCCGGTGCGGCTGATGGTGGAGCGCACGCAGATGTTCGGGCCCGTGGGCAACCGGCCCTTCACCGAGCAGGCGTTCCGGCTCGCCGCGGCACAGGACGGCCGTCTCACGGCGCTGGAGCACCACGTGCACGCCGAGACGGCGCGCATCGAGGACTGGATCGAGCCCTCGGCGCTGCTCTCGCGCTTCCTGTACGCCTGCGACAACGTCGCGACCTCGCACCGGCTGGTGCCGCTGAACGTGGGCGTGCCCACCTTCCAGCGCGCGCCCGGTGAGGCCACGGGCAGCTTCGCCCTGGAGTCGGCGATGGACGAGCTGGCGCACGCGGCCGGCATCGACCCGCTGGAATTCCGCCTGCGCAACCACTCGGACTTCGACGCCGAGCGCGGCATGCCCTACTCCAGCAAATCCTTGCGCGAGTGCTACGCGCGCGGGGCGGAGGCTTTCGGCTGGTCGCGCCGCGAGCCGCGCCCGGGCGTCATGCGCGACGGCGAGGCGCTGGTCGGCTGGGGCATGGCGACGGCCACCTACCCGGCCAAGCGCATGCCCTCGGAGGCCCAAGCCGCGCTGCTGCCGGACGGCCGGGTGCGGGTGCAGTGCGGCACGCACGACCTGGGCACCGGCACCTGGACGTTGCTGACGCAGGTGGCAGCCGACACGCTGGGCCTCCCGCCGTCGCGCATCGCAGTGTCCATCGGCGACACGGCGCTGCCGATGGCACCGGTGTCCGGTGGGTCCATGAGCGCCGCCAGCGCCGGCTCGGCCGTGCACGACGTGTGCGAGGCGCTGCGCACGCGGCTGATCGAGCTGGCGGTGGCGGACGAGGGCTCGCCGCTGCACGGCGCGCCGCACGAGTTGATCGAACTGCGCGAAGGCCGTCTGTGCCACCGCGAGCAGCCCGGGCGCGGCGAGCCGATCGAGACGCTGGCCGCCCGCCATGCCGAGGACGAGTTGCAGGTGAAGGTGCGCGCCACGCCGGGACCGGACTCGGAAAAATTCTCCAAGCACTCTTTCGGCGCGGTGTTCGTGGAGGTGCGGGTGGACGCGGAGCTGGGAGAGATCCGCGTGCCGCGCATCGTGGCGGCCTACGCGGTGGGGCGGCTGCTCAACGCCAAGACCGGGCGCAGCCAATTACTCGGCGGCATCGTGTGGGGCCTGTCGATGGCACTGCACGAGCACTCGCTGCGCGACCCGCGCTACGGGCGCATCGCCAACGCCAATTTGGGCGAATACCACGTGCCGGTGAATGCCGACGTGCCGGACATCGAATTGATCATCGTGCCGGAGGAGGACCCGCATATCGGACCGCTGGGGGCCAAGGGCATCGGCGAAATCGGCATCACCGGCGTGGCCGGCGCGATGGCGAACGCGGTGTGGCATGCGACGGGCAAGCGAATTCGGAACCTGCCAATCTCGCTGGACGCGCTGCTATAAGGAGGCGGACGACCGCATGAGGCACGCCATCCCCGTGCGGCGGCCCCTACCAAACCAAGCGCGAGGGAGCGGATGAACGAATCGATTCCACACGGCGAAACGCCGGAAATCGTCTGCACCGGTTCCAGGGTCGTGTACCAGAACCGCTGGATCAAGGTTCGGGAAGACGCCATCGTCCGGGCCGACGGCACGCCCGGTATCTACAGCGTGGTGGAACGGGCCGATTTCGCGGCGATCGTGGCCATCGAAGCCGGGCAGATTTATCTGGTCGAGCAGTTCAGGTATCCGGTCGGCGGGCGGCATTGGGAATTGCCGCAGGGCGCCTGGGAAGACGACCCCGGCAAATCGCCGGAGGAAGTGGCCCGCGGCGAATTGCGCGAGGAAACCGGGCTGGTGGCCGGCAAGATGCACCACGCCGGCTCGATGTTCATCGCCTACGGCCTGTGCACGCAGCGCTGCAACGTCTTCCTGGCAACGGAATTGACGCACCAGGGCCAGCAACTCGATGCCGAAGAAGCCGGGCTGATATGCCGCCCTTTTCCCCTGCCCGAATTCGAGAACATGCTGCGGGACGGCGTGATCCAGGATGGGGTGACGATGGCAGTGTTCGGGTTGTTGAGGTTGAAGGGGCTGGTTTGATCCAGTCTGGCGCAGCACGGAGAAGCCCGGGCGGTGCCCCATCAGTCCGCCATTCCCGCGAAGGCGGAAACCCAGGAGTCCCTCAGACCGGCCGCCCACCGCATGGCGGCACGGACTCGACTTGATGTGCTCATTTATCTTTCGTGAACTTTTCACGACGGCACATTTTGAATGGCATCTCCCGCCTGGCATCCATCGCCGAAATAGCAGTAACACCCAATCATGCCACTGCGCTCCCATTCGCAAGTGCGCCGTGGGCTCGCTGGTCTGCATCAGCAATTTTCTGGATGACCCCATGCGCCGAAACGACACCTGGGACTGAATGGAGAACATGGACCTTGCCGGGGAAGCACGGGCCGGCGTTGATGACAGCCGGAATTCATGTCACTTTGAAAAAGTGCCTCACCATACTCAGTTGACACCAGGCATCGCCACCATTTCAGGAACCCTCATGAAAAACGATCAACTAGAACTCGATATTGCCGAACAAGTCAAATTCATACTGCTCCCCTATCTTCAGAAATTTCACAACTACCACATTGATGCATCCGTTGGCGAGGTCGAGATCAGAGAGCGGGTCAACGGCAAGAAAACATCAAAAACTCTCATTCTGAGAGCCGCAATCGATCATGAGAGCAAGCATATTTTCAATCCAAACACACAACTCCTGAATTCATGAGATGCCATGGCACTGGCAAGAATCCATACCAACAACCCTTGACCGTTGCGCACTGCGCACCAATCCCTTAATTCACTTGCGCTAAGGTCACCCAAAAGACTCCCTCGCCTGAACCGATGTCCGATCACCTCCCCGGCCTGCCCACGGCCCAATGGCCGTACCTAGAAATCCTGGTTCGATTGGCGCTGAGCCTGGCCCTGGGGCTGCTGATCGGGCTGGAGCGCGAGCGCCGCGGCAAGGAGGCGGGACTGCGCACCTTCGGCTTCATCTGCCTGCTGGGCGCGCTGGGCGGCTCGCTGGGCACGGCCTTCTCGCTGCTGGTGCTGGGGCTGGTCGGGCTGCTGGTGGTCTTCCTCAACATCCAGACGCTACGCGCCGACGAGGGCACCGAGCTCACGACCTCGGCGGCCATGCTGGTGACCTGCATGGCGGGCATCCTGTGCGGCCAGGGCCACACCATCTCGCCGGCGGCGGTGATGGTGATCGCCACGGCCCTGCTGGCCTGGAAGGAGCGCCTGGCGGGCTTCTCCATGGGCCTGACCGAGAGCGAACTGCGATCGGCGCTGCTGCTGGCCATCTTGGCCATCGTCATCTACCCGGCGCTGCCGCGCGGCGCGGTGGACCCGTGGCACCTGGTGGAGCCGCGCGCGGCCTGGGTGACGGTGATCCTCATCGCGGCCATCGGCTTCGTGAACTACGTGCTCTGGAAGCTCTACGGCGACCGCGGCACGGAGCTGTCAGGCTTCCTGGGCGGGCTGGTCAACAGCAACTTCACCGTCATCGAGCTGTCCTCGCGCGTGCAGCAGGCGCCTCAGACCTTCGTCCAGCCGGCGTACCGGGGCATCCTGCTGGCGACCTCGGCCATGCTGCTGCGCAACGCCAGCCTGCTGCTGATCTTCGCGCCGCTGGTGCTGCTGAGCTCGCTGCCCACCTTCGTGCTGATGCTGTTCATGAGCACGGCGCTGGTGCTGTGGAGCTACCGCCGAGGCCAGGCGCTGCGCCCGGCCTCGCCCGCGACGCTGAAGCTGGAGCTGCCCTTTTCACTGCCGCAGGCGCTGAAGTACGGCGTGGTGTTCCTGGTGCTGCACGTGCTGGGCGGGCTGACGCAGCGCCAGTTCGGCAACATGGGCTTCTACACGGTGAGCGTGCTGGGCGGGCTCATGTCCAGCGCCAGCGCCGTGGCGGCCGCGGCCACGCTGGCCTCGCAGGGCAGCCTGTCGCCCTCGGTCGCGGCGACCGGGGCGGTACTGGCGTCCTTCACCAGCCTGGTGTTCAGCCTGACCTTCGTGCTGCGCACGCGGCACGCGCCACTCATCCGCGGCTTGGCGACGGCGATGCTGTGCGTGGCGCTGGCAGGGGTGATGGGCTTGCTGGTGGCCGGGGCCGCGCAGCCGTGGCTGACGCAGTGGGCGGCGCAGCTGGCACGGCCGGCGGCCGGGTCGCACCCATAGTTCGGCATCCACGCCAACCAGAGCTGGCAAGCCACGGACATGGGCCAGCCCAAGACGGCCGCGGGTTTCAAACTCCTTCCAACACCCCCGGCAACACCCCCGCCGCCGTCCCCCGCAGGCACACATGCGCCTGGTCGTCGATCGCGCTGGGCTGCGGGTTGAGGATCGCCACGTGCGCCCCCGCCTCGTGCGCCACCCGCGCCAGCCCGGCAGCGGGCCACACGGCGCCGGAGGTGCCCACCACCAGCATCACGTCGCACTCGAAGGCCGCGCGCTCCGCCGCCTCCATCGCCCCTTCGGGCAGCATTTCCCCGAACCACACCACGCCCGGGCGCACCAGGTTGCCGCAGGACGGGCACTTCGGCGGACGGCCGGAGACGGCCCTGGAGGTATCCGTCAGGGAAGGCTGGTGCGGGCAGGACTCCAGCCAGCGGTCGAGCAGGATGTCCCCGTGCAGCCGCAGCACCTCGCGGCTGCCGGCGCGCTGGTGCAGGTCGTCCACGTTCTGCGTCACCAGCGTCAGCCGGCCCGGGTGGCGGCGCTCGTAGTCGGCCAGCGCCACGTGGCCGGCATTGGGCTGCGCCCGGCGCACGCCCTCGCGCCGCTCGGCGTACCAGTCCCACACCAGCCCCGGATCGGCGCGGAAACCCGCCTCGCTGGCGAGCTGCATGGGGTCGAACTTCGACCACAAGCCGCTCTGCGCGTCACGGAAGGTGGGAATGCCGCTCTCGGCCGACATGCCCGCCCCCGTGAGCACGCACACTTTCTGCGCCGCACTCAGGCGCTGGCGCAGGTCGGACACGTCGCGGGCGGTGCGGGCATCCATGGAGCGGCTCCCTCGGCTCAGGCGCCGCGCTGGCGCCGCGCCTCGTACAGGCACACGGCGGCAGCCACGGACACGTTCAGGCTCTCGACGGCCCCCTGCATCGGAATGCGGACCAGCTCATCGCAGGTCTTGCGCGTGAGCTGGCGCATGCCCGGCCCTTCCGCGCCCAGCACCAGCGCCACCGGGCCCTTGAAGTCCATGTCGTAGATGGACTTCTCGGCATCCTCCGCCGTGCCGACCACCCAGATGTCGCGTTCCTTGAGCTCGTTGAGGCTGCGCGCGAGGTTCGTGACCATCAGGTACGGCACCGTCTCGGCCGCCCCGCTGGCGACCTTGGCCACCGTGGCATTGAGCCCCACCGCGTGGTCCTTGGGCGCGATCACCGCGTGCGCGCCGGCACCGTCGGCCACGCGCAGGCAGGCGCCCAGGTTGTGCGGGTCGGTCACGCCGTCGAGCACCAGCAGCAGCGGCGGACCTTCCACCTCGTCGAGCACGTCGTCCAGCGAGTGCTGCTGCGCCAGCGCCTGCACCCGCGCCACCACGCCCTGGTGCCGGTGCGTGCCGCACAGCTTGGACAGGCGCTCGTCGTCGCTGTCGATCAGCTTGGCGCCCGCCTCCTTGGCACGCTCCACGAACTGGCGCATGCGCGCGTCGCGCCGCGTGGCATCGACGTGGATCTCGGTGATGGACTGGGGCGCGGTCTTCAGGCGCACCGTGACGGCATGGAAGCCGAATAGCAGCTTGGCGGAACTCATCCGCGGAATTATCGCCGCCGGGGGTCAGGCGCCCCCCGGGCGGAAGTCGCTCGCGCAACCAAGGCCGGGCTGCGATGGCGGCGCGGCCCGGGCGCAGCTCAAGCCTCTACGGCCCATGGCTCCCGCTCCACCACCCGTTCATACCCCCGCTCCGTGCGCCGGATCAGCCCCTCGGCCTCCAACTGCGCCAGGTAGCGCCGCACCATCGGCGCCCCGCAGCGCACTGCCGCCTGCACGCCCCGGATGCTCGGCGCGATCGTGCCGTCGCGCACGCCGGCGCGCACCCGCTCCAGCCGTGCATCGGCGCCGGCGCTGTCCGCCGCCGGCAAGGGTGTGTCCTCAGCCCCGGAGGCCGCCGGCTCGTCCGCTGCCGGCACCACCGCCGCGGGCGCTTCGACCGCCTCGACCTCGTCCCTTGCCACCGCCGCCGACACCGCGCCAGCCGCTTCGCGCACGGCGACGGACACACCCGCCACCCCGCCGGACACATCGGCGGACACACCCACGGCCACACCAGGCACGTCCGCCGCACGGTCCGCAATCACACCTTCGGACACACCGGAATCGCCGCCCGGCAGCGGCGCGGCAGCCGGCTTCGACCGCGGTGACGGCACCCAGCCACCCTGGGAAAAGATCTGCAAGTCCCCGCCCGGCACCACCTGCAGCGGCACCGTCGCCCCCGCCGCCAACGGCACCGCGGCCAGCGCGAAGGAAGCGCCGATCCGACCCGGCGCCACCGGCACGGACACACCGGACACAGCCCCGGACACATCCGGCACCACGGACATGGACACAGGCGCCGCCGCGGACACGCCCACCGGCGTGGCACCCTCCCCTGCCGCGCGCAGCAGCGATCCGGCCGCGCCGAACAGCACCAGCCCCGCCACCGACACCAACAGGCCGCGCGTGACCGAGTAGGCCAGCGCACCTTGCTCACCCAGGATCTGCGTCGTGGTCGGCCGCAGCGCGGCCTGCAGCTCCGCCAGCTCGGCCGTGCGCGCCTGCACCAGCCGCTCGGTTTCCAGCGCCGCGTTCAGCGACTCGGCGGCGGACTGGCGCGAGGCCAGCACCTTCGACTGCGAGGACGCGGCGGCGGCGTTGCGCAGCTCCTCGGCGGTGGCACGCAGCGCGGTGATGGAGGCGCGCAGCTCGATGACGCGCTGCTGGCGCGCCTCGGCGCCCACGTCCGCCGCGCGCGTGATGCCCTGCTGCACCAGCACGATGGTCAGGCACTCGAAGGCCAGCACCGAGACGGCCAGCACCGCCAGGCCCCAGCGCTGCGCGCGCAGGCGTTGGCGGGGCAGCAGCGCGGCCAGCGCGAAGGCCGCCATCTCCAGCACCACCAGCAGCAACGCCGTGGTGCTGGCCAGGGCGCGCGCCGCCTCGTCGGCCTCCAGCGCGCGGGCCCCGAATTCGAAGTAGCGCAGCGTCACCACGCTGGCCCAGCCGCCCAGCCCCGCGCACAGCGCGGCCAGCGCCAGGCAGGCCCAGCGCGGCAGCAGGCCGCCGCGCCCCGGGGCCGCCTTCTTGGAGGCGTTCAGATCGTCGTTCATGGGTTGTCTTGCTCGGTACCGCACCAGGGCCTCAAGGCCGGCCCCGGAAAAAAGGGCGCAAGCCTAACGCGGGCGGCTGACGGGAAGCCGGCAGGCGGTCGGACCGGGACGGTCGCCGGCTTCAGCCCGAACGGAGCACGCTCAAAGGAACGGCTTCACCGCCACGATCAGCCCGATGAGGACCGGCTGGTGCAGCATGTAGAAGCTCAACGGCCAGCGGCCCAGCGCGGCCAGCGGCGCGAACACCCGCGGCAGCGCGCCGCCCAGCAGCGCGCGCCGGTGCGCCAGCAACCACTGGCCGGCGGCCAGGCCCAGCAGCATCACGCCCAGCCAGGGCAGCACCGGCACGAAGTCCTCGGTGATCGGCTTGCGCGTGACCAGCCCGGTCCAGTTCAGCCAGCGGCTGTCGAACACCGGGTGCTGCACGACCTGCGGCAGCAGCAGCGCCACCAGCGCCAGCGGCCACAGCCAGCGGCCCAGCGGCGCCAGCCCGCGCGCCAGGATCAGCATCAGCGCCACGCCGTGCAGCACGCCAAACGAGATCCAGCTGCGCGGGAACATGAACCACGAGCCGGCCGACACCAGCAGCGCGCAACCCGCAATCTGCACCCAGCGCTTCCAGAAGCGCCGCCCGCTCTGCCCCGCCTCGTGCGCCAGCGCCTGCGACATCCCCGCGCACAACAGGAACAGGCTCACGATCGCCGTGCGCTGCCCGGTCCAGAAAGGGTCTTGATAAAAGTTCTGCGGCGGCGACAGCAGCCGGAAGAAGTTGAGGTCGAAGCAGAAGTGGAAGGCCGCCATCCAGAACATGGCGAGGCCGCGCAGGGCGTCGAGGCGATCGAAGCGGTGGGACGACGGCATGGCGGGATCGTAGCGGGCGCCTCCTTATGATCCCCGCTCCGCCGTACACGACTCGTTGCACATGACGCCGCACCGACCCGCCGCCGCGGTCCGCCGCCCCGGCCCTCTGTCCTGCCTGCTGCTGGCCGCCGCCCTGCTGGGCGCCGGGCTGCCGCCCCCCGCCGCGGCCCAGAACCGCTCCCCCGCGCAGCCGCGCGCCGTCACGCCGCGCGGGCCGCTGGATGCCGACGAGCGCAACCACATCGACGTGTTCAAGCGCGTGTCGCCCTCGGTGGTGAACATCACCAGCCTGGCGCTGCAGCGCGATCTGTTCTCGCTCAACGTCTCGCAGGTGCCCACCGGCACGGGCACGGGCTTCGTATGGGACGAGGCCGGGCACATCGTCACCAACTTTCACGTCATTCAGGAGGCCAGCGCCGCGCGCGTGACGCTGGCCGACCAGTCGAGCTACCGCGCCGAGCTGGTGGGTGCCTTCCCCGACCGCGACCTGGCGGTGCTGCGCATCAACGCCAAGGCCAGGCTCACGCCCATCCCCATGGGCAGCAGCCGCGAGCTGCAGGTGGGGCAGAAGGTCTACGCCATCGGCAATCCCTTCGGGCTGGACCAGACCATGACCACCGGCATCGTCAGCGCGCTCAACCGCGAGATCGAGTCCGTGACGCGGCGCAGCATCCGCGGCGTGATCCAGACCGATGCCGCCATCAACCCGGGCAACTCCGGCGGGCCGCTGCTCGACTCGGCCGGGCGGCTCATCGGCGTCAACACCGCCATCTACAGCCCCAGCGGCGGTTCCTCGGGCATCGGCTTCGCCATTCCCGTGGACGAGGTCAACCGCGTGGTGCCGCGGCTCATCCGCGACGGCCGCATCGTGCGGCCCACGCTGGGCATCGCCGCCGGCACCCAGCAACTGACGACGGCCTTGAAGCTGCCCAAGGGCGTGGCGCTGCTGCGCGTCACGCCGGGCGGCCCGGCACAGCGCGCGGGGCTGCAGCCTTTCACCCGCGCGCGCGACGGCGGCATCGAGGCCGGCGACGTGATCACCGCCGTCAACGGCGAGCCGGTGACGGACTTCGACGACCTGCTCAACGAGCTGGAGCGCTTCCAGGGCGGCGACACCGTGACGCTGAGCGTGTGGCGCGCGGGCCGCACGCGCCAAGTCAGCGTGCGGCTGGCCACGGGCGAGAGCTGACCCGGGAGACACCCGCCCGCGCGCCTTGACGAGAGCTAACCCCGCCCGGGTGGAACCCTGAGAGCATCTCGGCCATGACACGCATCCTGATCCTCCAAGGCCACCCGGACGCCAGCCAGCCGCACTTCAACCACGCCCTGGCCGACGCCTATGGCCGCGGCGCGGAGGACCACGGGCATGACGTGCGGCGCATCGACGTGGCGAAGCTGGACTTCCCGCTGCTGCGCGACCCCGAGCAGTGGATGCACGGGGCGGTGCCACCAGGGCTGGTGGAGGCACAGCACGCCATCGGTTGGGCGCAGCACCTGGTGATCTTCTTTCCGCTGTGGCTGGGCGGGGTGCCGGCGCTGCTCAAAGGGTTCCTGGAGCAGGTGGCGCGGCCGGGCTTCGCCTTCCATCCCGAGGGCAAGAACCCGCTGGCCAACAAGGGCCTCACCGGCCGCTCCGCGCGCGTGGTGGTGACCATGGGCATGCCGGCGCTGATCTACCGCTTCTACTTCCGCGCCCACAGCCTGCGGGCGCTGGAGCGCAACATCCTCGGCTTCGTGGGCATCGCGCCCATCCACGAGACGCTGATCGGGCGCCTCGGCGAGCTTTCCGACAGGCAGCGCGCCGATTGGCTCAAGAAGCTGGAGAAGCTGGGGCAGCAGGCCGGCTGACACCCCCGACTGCGGGATTCCCCTCCCCCGCCGCTACCATGCGCGCCCTATGAGCGCGCAGCACCGATCCCGTCAACTCGAACTTCTCTCCCCGGCCCGCGATGCCGACATCGGCATCGAGGCCGTGAACCACGGGGCCGATGCCGTGTACATCGGCGGCCCGGGCTTCGGTGCCCGAGCCTCGGCCGGCAACCCGGTGCAGGACATCGAGCGGCTGGCGAAGCACGCCCACCGCTTCGGCGCCAAGGTGTTCATCACCCTCAACACCATCCTGCGCGACGACGAGCTCGAAGGCGCGCGCCGCATGGCCTGGGACGTTTACCACGCCGGCGCCGATGCGCTGATCGTGCAGGACATGGGGCTGCTGGAGCTGGACCTGCCGCCGCTGCAGCTGCACGCCAGCACGCAGTGCGACATCCGCAGCGTGGAGAAGGCGAAGTTCCTGGCCGAATCGGGCTTCGCGCAGGTCGTGCTGGCGCGCGAGCTCACCCTGCCGCAGATCCGCGCCGTGGCGGACGCGCTGCCCAGGGACACGGTGATCGAGTTCTTTATCCACGGCGCGCTGTGCGTGGCCTACAGCGGCCAGTGCTACGTCAGCCACGCCTTCACCGGTCGCAGCGCCAACCGTGGCGACTGCTCGCAGGCCTGCCGCCTCCCCTACACCGTGACGGACACCCAGGGCCGCATCGTGGCGCACGACAAGCACGTGCTCTCGATGAAGGACAACAACCAGTCCGCCAACCTCGCCGCGCTGGTGGACGCGGGCGTGCGCAGCTTCAAGATCGAGGGGCGCTACAAGGACATGGGCTACGTGAAGAACATCACCGCCCACTACCGCCGGTTGCTCGATGAGGTGCTGGAGCAGCGCCCCGCGCTGTCACGGGCCTCCAGCGGGCGCACCACCTTCTTCTTCGAGCCGGACCCGGACCGCAACTTCAACCGCGGCGCCACCGATTACTTCGTCAACGGCCGCCAGGACGACATCGGCGCCTTCGACACGCCCAAGCACGCCGGGCTGCCGCTGGGCTACGTGGCCAAGCTGGGCAAGGACCACATCGAGGTCGTGCTCGACGAGGGCGTGGGCGCGCTCAACAACGGCGACTCCATCACCTGGTTCGACCTGCAGCAGGCGCTGCAGGGCGTGCAGGTCAACACGGTGGAGCCGCTGGACGAGGCGGGCCGGCGCTGGCGCGCCTTCCCCAAGGAGCCGGTGTCCGCGCTCAAGGACCTGAAGCGGGACACGGTGCTGCTGCGCAACCGCGACATGGCCTGGGAGCGGCAGCTGAAGAAGAAGTCGGCGGACCGGCGCATCGCGGTGGACCTGCACTTCGAGGAGACGCCGGACGGCTTCGCGCTCTCGCTCACCGATGAGGACGGGCACTACGCGCGCGTCGAGGCCGCGCATGCGCACGAGCGCGCGCAGCACGCGGAGCGCGTGGAGCCGCAACTGCGCGATCAGCTGGCCAAGCTGGGCACGACGATCTTCGAGCCGCGCGAGCTCACGCTGCGGCTGTCGCGCCCGTGGTTCGTGCCGGCGGGTTTCATCAACGCGCTGCGCCGCGACGCCGTGGCGGCGCTGGAGGCGGAGCGCGAGGCCTGCCGCGAGCGGCTGCTGCCCGCCGAGCCGGTGTCGCCGCCGGTGCCCTACCCCGAGGACACGTTGAGCTACCTGGCCAACGTCTACAACCGCAAGGCGCACGACTTCTACGTGAAGCACGGCGTGAAGCTGGTGGAGGCGGCGTACGAGAGCCACGAGGCGCTGGGCGAGGCGAGCCTGATGATCACCAAGCACTGCGTGCGCTTCAGCTTGAGCCTGTGCCCGAAGCAGGCCAAGGGCGTGACGGGCGTGCAGGGCACGGTGCGCGCCGAGCCGCTGACCATCACGCACGGCGACGAGGTGCTGACGCTGCGCTTCGACTGCAAGCCCTGCGAGATGCACGTGGTGGGCCGCATCAAGAAGAACGTGCTGCAGCAGGCCAAGGCGGCGGAAAAGGCCAGCCTCAAGGCGGAGCCGATGGTGTTCTACCGGACGCGGCCGGCGGCGCCGGGGCGGTGAGCGCCAGCCGGGTACGGCGCCCAACGAGGCATGCCGGTTGCCTCCCTGCGGTGAAACCCTCTTCCACAAGGACAGCACCATGCCCACGAACCGCAACCGTCTCCTCGCGCTCGCCCTGGCCGCCTTCTCCGCGACGGCCTTTGCCCAGAACACCACCACGACGCCCGACAGCACCATTGGCGTCACGCCGTCCGAAGCCCGGGAGGCCATGAAGGAGGCCGTCCCGCGCTCGGACACCGCCACCGTGACCCGCACCGACGAGTCCGCGGCCGACAAGGCACGTCGCGCGGGAGACGCCACGGCCGACGCGCTCACCCCCGGACGCGACCGCGATACCAGCAGCGCCACCGGCTCGACCAGCAGCACCATGGGCGCCGGCACCGGCAGCGGCTCGGCCGCCACCACCGGGTCCGGCTCCGCCGACGCCCAGGCCACGCGCCCGGCCCGGGCGGACCGGCACTGAGCCGGGACTTGTTGCCGTTGACGCACGGGTTTCCGGCCGTGCGTTCAACGCACGGCGCGAGCCCGGCGGACCGGCGGCCATGACGGGTCCGCCCCACCCTGCAACGTGATGCGATCGCTTCACGGACTCCGCCAAGCCCTGGCCCCTTGGCTGGCCGGACCCGGCGCCACCGTGGGCGTGCTGGCGGGCGGCTGCGCGCTGCTGCTGGCCGGCCCGGGCGTGGCCGCGCCGGTGGCCGTCGCGGGGATGGCGGCGGCGCGGCGTCTCATCCGCCACCGGCCGATGACGGCGCGGGAACGGGATTTCGCAGCCCAGGTCTTCGGCCCTTCCCTGCCGCGATCGGGGCGGATCGTGATCACGGACCTGGCCGGGCTGGGCGGCAGCTGCTTCGTGGTGCCGGCCATCGACGGCCAGATCCTGGTGAACCTGGGCCGCGGCGCCTACGAGGACCCGGTTGCCTTCCGCTGTCCCGGCTATCCCGGCGCCGGAAAGCTATTCATCCACGAGCTGGCCCACGCCTGGCAACTGGCCCACGGCGAGTACTTCCCACGGCTGGGCCGGCGCCTGCTGGCCGGGCCGTGGGCCGGCCATGCCTTCTACCGGCCACCGGCGGGGCTCGCGCCGCCTTGGCCGCCGCTGAACCTGGAGCAGCAGGCGACCGTGGTCGATGAGTGGTTCTGCCCGGGCCCGCTGGGGCCACCCGGCTGGTCCGGCACGCCGGGGATGTCCGAGGCGCATCCCTACTGGCCCTACGTGCGCGACGTGGTGCGCGCGGCGCCGCGGCGGGCGTGAGCGCCGCGCCCACGCCGGGCGCTCAGTGCGACATCAGCACCGGCACCGTCATGGCGCCGAACACCGAGCGGCTGGCGCCGCCCAGCAGCCGCTCGCGGGTACGGCTGCGGCCGTAGCAGCCCATGACGATCAGGTCCACGCCCAGGTCCGCCGCGCGCGACAGCATCAGCTCGCCCACCTGTCCCTCGTCGCCACCCTCGGCATGGAACTGCGCCTCGATGCCGTGGTGCTGCAGCAACGGCCGCAGCTCTGACGGGTCGCTGCCCCAGGACACCACATGCACCTCGGCCCCCGGCTGCAGCAGCGCCAGCGCCGCGGACAGCGCCCGCGCGGCCTCGCGGGAAGCCTTCCAAGCCACCAGCACGCGCCGGCCCACGTCGTGATAGCGGCCCGCGAAGGGCACCAGCAGCGCCGGACGGCCGCTGTCGATCACCACCTCCTCGGCGAAATCCGGCGCAACGCCGGCGGCGTCGGAGCTATCGGGATCGTGCTGGCCGATCACGACCAGGTCGTGCAGCAGCGCTTGGCGGGCGAACACCTCGGCCATGGGCGCGGTGGCATGCAGCTCGGACCAGTTGAGCCTGGACTGGCCCGCGGCCGCCGCCTCGAACCAGGCGCGCGCCTGCGCACGGCGCTCCTCGTCGCGCTGCACGTCCTGCATGGTCAGCCCGCCACCGCCCATGGGCAGCGGCATGAGGCTGGTGCCGCTGGGCGCGGCGGCGTACAGCGCCAGCAGTCCGGCGTCCAGGCGCTGGGCCAGGCGGCAAGCCAGGGTAAGGCGGTCGCGGCTCTGGGGCGCGGCGTCCAGGTGCAGCAGGATCGAGGCAATGGTTTTCATGACAGGGGCTCCCATGGTCGATGCGGCAGCCCTCCGGGCCGCCACCGCGCGCAAGCCTGGAGGCAAGGGGTGGGCCGGTCCAAGCTGTGGGAAGCCCGGATTGCGCCTGCCACACCGTGCCGTCCCGCACGGCAGCGCGCAGCCGCCGGCTCAGGGCGCCAGGCCCGCGGCGCACACCCGGTTGCGGCCCGCATGCTTGGCGCCGTACAGCGCCCGGTCGGCAGCCGCCAGCAGCGCCGCCTCGTTGAGGCCATGGGCTGGATACCCGGCCACGCCGAAGGACATGGTCACCTCACAGGGCAACAGGTGTCCCGGCTGTTCGCACAGGCCCGCCACCGCGCTGCGCAACCGCTCGGCGCACTGCAGCGCCTCGTCCAGGCCGGTATGCGGCAACAGCACCACGAACTCCTCGCCGCCGTAGCGGCACACCGTATCGGTGCCTCGCACCTGGCGCACCAGGGCGTGTGCCACCTGGCGCAACACCTCGTCACCCACCTCGTGGCCATAGGTGTCGTTGAAGCGCTTGAAGTGGTCGACGTCGCACACCATCACGCTGAAGTCTTGGCCGTAACGCTGTGCGCGTTCCGTCTCCACGGCCACCAGCGACTGCAGCTTGCGCCGATTCGCCAGGCCCGTGAGCCCGTCGTGCTCCGCCAGCACCTGCAGCTCGCGGTTGGCGTGCTCCAGGTCCTCGGCAATGGCCCGGACGAAGTGCTGGAAGCGCGACAGGATGCGCGCATGACTGCGCGCGTACACGTCGCGCGACGTGGTCACGGCGTCCGACTCCAACGCCGGAACGCCGTCGCGCGGGCCCTCGCGCAACGCGACCACGAGCAGGGTGCTCGTCATCAGCGGGCTGCTGTGGCCCAGGTCGCAGAACTCGCCGTAGGTGAAAAAGCCCGCGGTGGGCGCCATCGTCTCGTAGGGACGCAGCTCCAGCTCCACGTCCTGCTGCATCACGAAGAAGCGGCAATTGCACGAGTACAGCAGGATGGCCTGGGGCTCGAACACCCGCACCGCGGCCTGCGTGCCGCGCGCGCGCTCGACGATGCCGTCCAGATGCGCGTAGCCGAATTGCAGCTCCTCACCTTCCCGCACGTCGCCGATGTACTCGATGGCGCCGCCGGGCAAGGCGTGACGCGGCACGCGCGCCAGCAGATGCCCGTCACGCTCGACCAGCAGCGGGAACTCCATGGCGTTGAGAAACAGCTGATCGTCGTCGCCGATGCCCAGGTAGTGGCGATAGACGTCCAGCGCGGGCTGGTCATCGATGGTCTCGATCACGAAGCGGCTGGCGCGGGTGGCACGCATGCGCTTGCCCATGGGCTCCCAGCCCAGGTAGGCCTGGCGCAGCACCTCCAGGTCATCGCCATACAGGCCCACGCCCACATAACCCTGGTCCAGCACGCGCTGCCCGTGCAGCACCAGCGTGCGGCCCAGTTGCACGCTGTCGGCCGCGGCGCCACCAAACAGCGGCAGGCCCGGCGCCTGGCCGTGCAGCGCCTGCAGCAGCAGGCCGGTATCGAGGTCGGTGCCTGTGCCCAGCAGCAGCAGCCCCTTGAGCGGCGCCGCTGCCGGCGCCGCGAGGTCGGCCGCGAGGCGCGCGGCCACCGCGGCTTCCTGTCCCGGCGCGCAGTCGTACGCCACCGCATGCAGCTCGGCGGTGTGGAACAGCAGCAGCGAAAGGACATTGCTGGCCGAGCGCACCTGTCCGCCACAAATCTCACCGGCGGTGCTGGCCCCCACGACCACGATGCGGGCATCGACGCCGGCCACACGCGCGGCCACGGCCTGCGCCCAGTCGTCCTCGGTCCGTGAGACGAACACCTGCGCCAGCACGCTGCGGGCTGAACCGAGCTTGCCGCGCAGCGGCGCCGCGGACAGGAGGAGGTCGAGCTCCTCCAAGGTGTCGAAAAAACCCGCGTACTGCTCCATGACGGCACCTTGTCTCCACTGCTTGTCCGGGTCCGGCGGTGCCGGCCCGGCGTCAGCAGATGTTCGGCAACCGGCAGGCCGCAATGAGTCGCGGCACCCTGCACCCGCCCCGAAACAGCGCTTAGTTCACAAAACGATCACGCGGCGCACGGGGCTGGCGCCGGCCTTCGCGATGGAGCCTGCCGGGCAGGGGTTCGGCTCGGCTCAGTAATGCGGCGGCAACTCGTCGCGCAGGCTGCGCGGCGTGCCCGCCGCAGGGAGCTGTTCCTGCAGCGCGCGCAACTGCTGCATCAGGTGCTGGATCTGCATCTGCTGGCGCGCCACGGTGCGGTTGAGCTCTTCCAGCAGGTCGTCGGCGAAGCTGGCCTTGATCTCCAGGGCTTCGAGGCGGCGGTCGGTTTCGGCGTCCATGAGTCTCAGGTTTGGGCGGGCGGCCAGGGCTGCACCTTGTCGGCTTCCGCCGGGTCGTTGCGCGCCACCACGGCGCGGGCGGGCGTGTCGGGGCTCAGGTTGATGGCCTGGTGCGGCACGCCGGGCGGCACGAACAGGAATTCGCCCGCCTCGCTCACCACCGAGTGCTGCAGCCGCTCGCCCCAGCGCGTCTCCACCCGGCCCTCCAGCACGTAGATGCCGGTTTCGTAGCCCAGGTGCACATGGGGCTGCGAGGAGGCGCCAGGCGGGATCACCACCAGGTGCATCGCCAGCCCGGTGGCACCCACGGTCTGGCCCGACAGGCCGGTGAAGTACGGCAGGCGCTGCGTGGTCATGACCTCGCGGTCGGGACGCACGGCCTGCACGGCGGGAGAAGCGGACTCGGTCATGGCGGCTCCGGCGGGAAGTCGAAGCGGCATTGTGGCCACCCCTCCAGACCCGTTCGTACTGACCCTTCGGCACCTCAGGACAGGGCGCGATGGCGGCACGCCGGCGAGGGCCGTTCACCCTTCGATACCTCAGGGCGAACGGAAATCGCGTCAGTGACGAGCGGAAAAAGAGATCAGCCCACCCACTTGCGCGCGTTGCGGAACATGCGCATCCAGGGGCTGAAGCCCTCCACCCCTGCCCCGCTCCAGCTCATCTGCGCGTTGCGGAACACGCGCTCCGGGTGCGGCATCAGCGCGGTGAAGCGGCCGTCGGCGGTGGTCACACCCGTCAGGCCGCCGGGGCTGCCGTTGGGGTTGAAGGGGTACTGCTCGGTGGGCTGGCCGTGGTGGTCCACGAAGCGCAGCGCGCGCACCACCGCGCCGGCGTCGCCGCGCTGCGAGAAGTCCGCAAACCCCTCGCCGTGCGACACGGCGATGGGCAGGCGGCTGCCGGCCATGCCCTGCAGGAACACGGACGGGCTCTCCAGCACCTCCACCAGGCTCAGCCGCGCCTCGAACTGCTCGCTCTTGTTGCGCGTGAACTTCGGCCAGGCCTGCGCGCCCGGGATGATCGGCGCCAGCGCCGCCAGCATCTGGCAGCCGTTGCACACGCCCAGCGCGAAGGTGTCCTGGCGCCCGAAGAAGGCGGCGAACTGCTCGGCCAGCTCGGGGTGGAACATGATGGTCCGCGCCCAGCCCTCGCCCGCGCCCAGCGTGTCGCCGTAGCTGAAGCCGCCGCAGGCGATGAAGGCCTGGTACTGGTCCAGCCGGGTGCGGCCGGCCAGCAGGTCGCTCATGTGCACGTCGTAGCTCTCGAAGCCGGCGTGCGCCACCGCGTAGCTCATCTCCACCTGCGAGTTCACGCCCTGCTCGCGCAGGATCGCCACCTTGGGCTGCGCGCCGCGGTTGAGGAACGGCGCGGCGATGTCCTCGGCCGGGTCGAAGCTCAGCTGCAGGTGCAGGCCCGGGTCGTCCTGCGCGCCGGCGGCGGCGTGCTCGGCATCGGCGCAGGCCGGGTTGTCGCGCTGCTGGGCGATGCGCCAGCTCACCTCGTCCCAGGCCTGGTGCAGGTCGCGCAGCGGCGCGGAGAACACGGCCTTGGTGTCGCGCCAGACCTCCATCACGCCGCGGTCGTTGGGCGTGCCCACCACGTGGCTGTGGCGGCTCAGGCCGAACTCGCGCAGCACGGCGATGACGGCGTCACGCTCGCTGCGGCGCACCTGCAGCAGCACACCGGGCTCCTCGTTGAACAGCGCCTTGAGCGTGAGCTCGTTGCGGCGCGCGCTCACGTGCGTGGCCCAGTTCTTGGCGTCGCCGTGGTCGGCGCGGCTGTCGCTGATGCCGTCGCCCTCGGTGACCAGCAGGTCCACGTTCAGGCTGACGCCGCGGTGGCCGGCGAAAGCCATCTCGCAGGCCGCGGCCCACAGGCCGCCGTCGCTGCGGTCGTGGTACGCAAGCAGCTTGCCTTCGGCGCGCAGGCGGTTGACGGCCTGCACCAGCGCCTTGAGGCGCTGCGGGTTGTCGAGGTCGGGCACCGCGTCGCCGAACTGCCGCAGCGTCTGCGCCAGGATCGAGCCGCCCATGCGCGTCTTGCCTTCGGCCAGATCGACCAGGATCAGCGTGCTCTCGCCCTCCTGCAGCTGCGGCGTGAGCGTGCCCCGCACGTCGTCCAGCGTGGCGAAGGCCGAGACGATCAGCGACACCGGCGCCACCACCTGCTTCGCTTCACCGCCGTCGCTCCAGCGCGTGCGCATGGACAGGCTGTCCTTGCCCACCGGCACGCCGATGCCCAGCTGCGGGCAGATCTCCATGCCCACGGCCTTGACGGTGTCATAGAGGGCGGCGTCCTCGCCGGGCTCGCCGCAGGCGGCCATCCAGTTGCAGCTCAGCTTCACGCGCTCCAGCTCGATGGGCGCGGCCAGCAGGTTCAGCACGGCTTCCGCCACGGCCATGCGGCCCGAGGCCGGCGCGTCCACGGCGGCCAGCGGCGTGCGCTCGCCCATGCTCATGGCCTCGCCGCGCAGGCCGGCGTAGTCGGCCAGCGTCACGGCGCAGTCGGCCACCGGCACCTGCCAGGGGCCCACCATCTGGTCGCGGTGCGACAGGCCGCCCACGGTGCGGTCGCCGATGGTGATGAGGAAGCGCTTGGAAGCCACCGTCGGATGGCGCAGCACGTCGAAGGCGGCCTGCTCCAGCATGGCGGCGGAGAGGTCCAGCGGCGCGCCCTGGCGCAACACGCGCTGCACGTTGCGCTGCATCTTGGGCGGCTTGCCCAGCAGCACGTCCATGGGCATGTCGATGGCGCGGTCGCCGCCGGGGCCGTCCTCCAGAACCAGCTCGCGGTCGTCCGTGGCGACACCCACGATGGCGAAGGGGCAGCGCTCGCGCTCGCACATCTGCTCGAAGAGCGGCAGCAGGTCCGGGTTCAGCGCCAGGACGTAGCGCTCCTGGCTCTCGTTGCACCAGATTTCCTTGGGCGCCAGGCCGGACTCCTCCAGCGGCACCTTGCGCAAATCAAAGGTCGCCCCCTTGCCCGCGCCGTCCACCAGCTCCGGGAAGGCGTTGGAGATGCCGCCCGCGCCCACGTCGTGGATGGCCAGGATCGGGTTGTTGTCGCCCAGCGCCCAGCAGTGGTTGATGACCTCCTGCGCCCGGCGTTCGATTTCCGGGTTGCCGCGCTGTACCGAGTCGAAGTCCAGCGCGGCGGTGTTGGTGCCCGCGGCCATGGAGCTGGCGGCGCCGCCGCCCATGCCGATGCGCATGCCCGGGCCGCCCAGCTGCACCAGCAGCGTGCCGGCGCCAAACGGGAGCTTGTGGGTCTGCCCGTCGCTGATGGTGCCCAGGCCGCCGGCGATCATGATGGGCTTGTGGTAGCCGCGGCGCACGCCGTCCACGGTCTGCTCGTAGACGCGGAAGTAGCCGCCCAGGTTGGGCCGGCCGAACTCGTTGTTGAACGCGGCGCCGCCCAGCGGGCCCTCGGTCATGATTTGCAAGGCGCTGGCGATGTGTTCCGGCTTGCCCACCGGGTCCTGCTCCCAGGGCTCGTTCGTGCCGGGCAGGTGCAGGTTCGACACCGAGAAGCCCGTGAGGCCCGCCTTGGGCCGCGCGCCGCGGCCGGTGGCGCCCTCGTCGCGGATCTCGCCGCCGGCGCCGGTGGAGGCGCCCGGGAACGGGGAGATGGCGGTCGGGTGGTTGTGCGTCTCGACCTTCATCAGCACGTGCGCCGCTTCCTGGCGCGCGCCATAGCGCGGGGCATTCGTGAAACCCTCGGGGAGCCAGCGCTCCACCGGGCCGCCTTCCATCACGGCGGCGTTGTCGCTGTAGGCGACGATGCTGTGCTGCGGGTTGGCCTTCTCGGTGTTGCGGATCATTCCGAACATCGACAGGGGCTGCGGCTCGCCGTCGATGATGAATTCCGCGTTGAAGATCTTGTGGCGGCAGTGCTCGGAGTTGGCCTGCGCGAACATCATCAGCTCGACGTCGCTGGGGTTGCGCTGCAGGCCGGTGAAGGCGTTGACGAGGTAATCGATCTCGTCCTCGGACAGCGCCAGGCCGAACTCGGTGTTGGCCTGCTCCAGCGCGGCGCGCCCGCGCCCCAGCACGTCCACGTGCGCCAGCGGTTCGGCCTCGCGCTCGTCGAACAGGTGCGCCGCGGCCTCGCGCTCGAAGGCCACGCTCTCGGTCATGCGGTCATGCAGCAGCAGCGCCGCTTCCTGCAGCTCACGCGGCTCCAGCGGCTTGACGCCGCCCAGCAGCCCGCTCTTGAGCGTGAGGCGGTACTCCGTCACCCGCTCCACGCGATGGATGCCGATGCCGCAGTTGTGCGCGATGTCGGTGGCCTTGGAGGCCCAGGGCGAGACGGTGCCCAGGCGCGGCATCACCACCACCAGGGCGCCGGCGGCCTCGCCGGCGTAGGGGCTGCCGTAGTCCAGCAGCGCGCCCAGCTTGGACTGCGCCTCGGCCGACAGCGGCGCATCGGCCCAGGCCCAGTGCACGTAGCGTGCGCTCACGCCGGTGATGCGGGCGCTGACGGCTTGCAACCGCTGCAGCAGCGCCTGGGCGCGGAAGGACGACAGGGCATTGCCGCCCTCGAAGGAAAACAGGTGTTTGCTGGTCACGCTGGGGAGCTCGCGTCAGGCGCGTCCGTGATGGACGCCATGGGGGCTGCACCTGCGCACCAAATGGCGGCAGATGCGTGCAAACCCGTGATTTTAGAGGGGGGTGAGATAATTTCCCCATGACGATCTCCATCAAGAGCGCTGCCGATGTCGAAGGCATGCGCGTCGCCGGCCGGTTGGCGGCCGAAGTGCTGGACATGCTCACCCCGCACGTGCGCCCCGGCATCACCACCGGCGAGCTCGACAAGCTGGCGCATGACTACATCGTGAACGTGCAGCAGGCCATCCCCGCGCCGCTGAACTACCAGCCCAACGGCTATCCGCCCTACCCCAAGTCGGTCTGCACTTCGATCAACGAACAGGTCTGCCACGGCGTGCCCGGCGAGCGGGCGCTGAAGGTGGGCGACATCGTCAACATCGACGTCACCGTCATCAAGGACGGCTGGCACGGCGACACCAGCCGCATGTACATCGTCGGCGACGGCAGCATCGCCGCGCGGCGGCTGTGCACCATCACCTACGAGGCGATGTGGAAGGGCATCGAGAAGGTGCGTCCCGGCGCGCGGCTGGGCGACATCGGCCACGCCATCCAGATGTTCGCCGAGAGCCAGGGCTTCTCGGTGGTGCGCGAGTTCTGCGGCCACGGCATCGGCCAGCGCTTCCACGAGGAGCCGCAGGTGCTGCACTACGGGCGCCCGGGCACGCTGGAGGAACTGGTGCCGGGGATGGTGTTCACCATCGAGCCCATGATCAACGCCGGCCGGCGCGAGATCAAAGAGGACCGCAAGGGCGGCAAGTACGACGGCTGGACCATCGTCACCAAGGACCGCTCGCTCTCCGCGCAGTGGGAGCACACCGTGCTGGTGACCGACACCGGCTACGAGATCCTGACGCTGTCCGCCGGCACCCCGCCGCCGCCGGCCTTCGTCAAGCAGCCCGCGGCTGCCGCCTGACCGGCCAAGCCGCTTCCCTTCGCTCTTTTTGCCGATCCCATGTCCGCGACCCTGAGCCCGGCCCCGGGCGACCTGGCGACGCTGCGCCAGCAATTCCGCAGCGGCAAGGCCGCGCTGATCCAGGCCTTCCGTGACACGCATCCCAGCGTACCGGCCGCCACGCGGCTGCTGCGCGGGCTCGCGCGCCACGTGGACGCGACGCTGCAGGCACTGTGGCAGCAGTGCGGCCTGCCCGACAGCGCCGCGCTGGTGGCCGTGGGCGGCTACGGCCGCGGCGAGCTCTTCCCCTACTCCGACGTGGACGTGCTGCTGCTGCTGCCCAACGGCTGCGCGGTGTGCGAGGAGCCCGCGGCCACGGCGAGCTGCGGCCCGATGCAGGCGCTGCGTTCGTCCATCGAGAGCTTCATCACCGCCTGCTGGGACATCGGCCTGGAGATCGGTTCCTCGGTGCGCACGCTCGACGAGTGCGTGGACGAGGCCCGGCGCGACGTCACGGTGCAGACCTCGCTGCTGGAATCGCGGCTGGTGTGCGGGCCCAAAAAGCTCTTCGAGCAGTTCCGCAAGACCAGCGAGGCCGCGGTGGACCCCAAGGCCTTCCTGCGCGCCAAGACGCTGGAGATGCGCCAGCGCCACGTCAAGTACGAGGACACGCCCTACGCGCTGGAGCCCAACTGCAAGGAGAGTCCCGGCGGCCTGCGCGACCTGCAGGTGCTGCGCTGGGTGGCGCTGGGAGCCGGGCTGGGCAAGAACTGGCGCGCCATGGCCGCCAACGGCTTGGTCACGCCCTTCGAAGCGCTGCAGCTGCAGCGCAACGAAGGCACCCTGAAGCTCATCCGCGCCCGGCTGCACGTGGTGGCGGGCCGGCGCGAGGACCGGTTGGTGTTCGACCTGCAGACCGCCGTGGCCGAGAGCTTCGGACACCGCGGCACGCGCACGCAGCGCGCGTCCGAGTCGCTGATGCGCCGCTACTACTGGGCCGCCAAGGCCGTGGTGCAGCTCAACCAGATCGTGCTGCTCAACATGGAGGAGCAGATCCAGGGCTCGCGCGACGCGCCGATGCGCCCCATCGACGACCGCTTCCTGGAGCGCGCGGGCATGCTGGAGGTGGCCAGCGACGACCTCTACGAGCGCGATCCCCACGCCATCCTGCAGACCTTCGCGGTGTTCCAGCGCGAGGTCGGCATCAAGGGCCTGTCGGCGCGTACCTGGCGCGCGCTCTACAACGCGCGCGGCCTGATGGACGGCCACTTCCGGCGCGACCCCGCCAACCGCGCCACCTTCATGCAGATCTTGCAGGCGCCCGAGGGCCAGACGCGCACCTTCAGGCTCATGAACCAGAGCTCGGTGCTGGGGCGCTACCTGTGGGTGTTCCGCAAGATCGTGGGCCAGATGCAGCACGACCTGTTCCACGTCTACACCGTGGACCAGCACATCCTGATGGTGCTGCGCAACGTCCGGCGCTTCTTCATGCCGGAGCACGCGCACGAGTACCCCTTCTGCTCGCAGCTGGCGCTGCAGTTCGAGCGGCCCTGGGTGCTCTACATCGCCGCGCTGTTCCACGACGTGGCCAAGGGCCGCGGCGGCGACCATTCCGCGCTGGGTGCGGCAGAGGTGCGCCGCTTCTGCCGCGACCACGGCCTGCCCAAGGAGGACGCGCAGCTGTGCGAATTCCTGGTCGCCGAGCACCTGAGCATGAGCCGCACGGCGCAGAAGGAGGACCTCTCCGACCCCGAGGTCATCCACGCCTTCACGGGCAAGGTGGCCGACGAGCGCACGCTCACCGCGCTGTACCTGCTGACGGTGGCCGACATCCGCGGCACCGGCCCCAAGGTCTGGAACGCCTGGAAGGGCAAGCTGCTGGAGGATCTGTACCGCCTGACGCTGCGCGCCCTGGGCGGCGCCAAGCCTTCCCAGGAGGCCGAGATCGAGGCCCGCAAGGCCGAGGCGCGCTCGCTGCTGGCGCTGGCCTCGCAGCTGCCCGGCACCGAGGGGCCGCTGTGGAAGACGCTGGAGCTGAGCTACTTCGCGCGCCACGACGCCGCCGAGATCGCTTGGCACGCGCGCGCACTGTGGCGCTACGTGGACAGCCCCTCGCCGGTGGTGCGCGCACGGCCCTCCCCCATCGGCGAAGGGCTGCAGGTGCTGGTGTACGCGCCGGACAGGCCGGATCTCTTCGCGCGGCTGTGCGGCTACTTCGACGGCGCGGGCTTCAACATCCAGGACGCCAAGGTGCACACCACGCGCAGCGGTTACGCGCTGGACACCTTCCAGGTCGTGCACCCGCGCCTGGACGAGCCCGGCTCGGCCAGCTACCGCGACCTCACCGCGCTGGTGGAAAACCAGCTCTCGGCGGCGCTGCACGCCAGCGGCCCGCTGCCCGAGCCCAGCCGCGGGCGGGTATCGCGCCGAGTGAAATCCTTCCCCGTGATGCCGCGCGTGTCGCTGCGCCCGGACGAGCGTGCCCAGCGCTGGCTGCTGAGCGTGAGCACCAGCGACCGCTCGGGCCTGCTCTACGCCATCGCCCGCGTGCTGGCGGCGCACCACGTGAACCTGCAGCTGGCCAAGATCAGCACCCTGGGCGAGCGCGTGGAAGACACCTTCCTCGTGGACGGCCCGGAGCTGCAGCACGCGCGCAAGCAGCTGCAGATCGAAAGCGAGCTGCTGGACGCCGCGGCGCCGCTGCCCAATTGACCACCCCGTTCGGGCTGAGCCTGTCGAAGCCCCCTGCCGCATCGCATGGCTGCGGCCCTTCGACAAGCTCAGGGCGAACGGAAAGAGAAGTGAATTCCTGACCCATGTCCCTGACCATCGTGGAGGCCCGCGAAGCCGCCGACCGGCTGGGCGAGTTCGACAGCGTCATCGACGCGCGCTCGCCCAGCGAATTCGCCGAGGACTTCCTGCCCGGTGCCCTGAACTGGCCCGTGCTCGACGACGGTGAACGCCGACTGGTGGGCACGCTCTACAAGCAAGTCTCGGCACTGCAGGCGCGCAAGGTCGGCGCCGCGCTGGTGGCCAAGAACGTTGCGCAGCACATCGAGCGCCATGTGGCCGACAAGCCGCGCGAGTGGCGCCCGCTGGTGTACTGCTGGCGCGGCGGGCAGCGATCGGGGAGCCTGGCGTGGTTCCTGTCGCAGATCGGCTTTCGCACCTTCCAGCTCGCCGGCGGCTACAAGGCCTTCCGCGCCCTCGTGCGCGAGGACCTGGAGCAACTGCCCGCGCGGTTCGACTTCCGCGTGCTGGCCGGACGTACGGGTAGCGGCAAGACGCGGCTGCTGCAGGCGCTGCGCGACCAGGGCGCGCAGGTGCTGGACCTGGAAGCCCTCGCCTGCCACCGCGGCTCGGTGCTGGGCGGGCTGCCCGACAAGCCGCAGCCGCCGCAGAAGCGCTTCGACACCCTGCTGTGGCAGGCGCTGCGCGCGCTGGACCCGGCGCGGCCGGTGTTCGTGGAGAGCGAGAGCCAGAAGGTGGGCAGCGTGCGCGTGCCCGATGCGCTGATCCTGCGCCTGCGCGAGCACGGCCGCTGCACCGTGGTGGAGATGGCCGAGGACGCGCGCGTGGCGCTGCTGCTGGAGGACTACGGCTTCTTCGCGGCCGACCCCGAGCGCTTCTGCCGTCTCATCGACGGCCTGGTGGAGCTGCGCGGGCGCGAAACCGTGCAGCGCTGGCAGCGCCAGGCGCGCGCCGGCGCCTGGTCCGAGGTCTTCGCCGAGATGATGCGCGAGCACTACGACCCGCTGTACCTGCGCTCCATGGACAAGCACTTCCTCCACCTGGCGCAGGCGCCGTGCCTCGTGCTGCGTGACGGAGGCACCGACAACCTGCAGGCGGCCGCTCGCGAGCTGCTGTCGCAGGCTTGAGGCGGCTTAAAGTGGGGCGTCCCCACTTCGGCGACAGTCGCCGCTCCACGCATGCGAACCACTGAACCCGCCATAGAACAGTCCCGCCGCTTCGGCGTGCGGCCCATCCCCGTGCTGCGCCCGCTGGGCTGGCTGGCGCGCGGCTGGCAAGACCTGGTGCACGCACCGCTTCCAGGCCTGGTGCACGGGGTGGCCATGGCCCTGTTCGGCGCCTTGCTGGCGGTGCTGGCGCAGGGGCATGTGTGGCTGCTGGCCGGGGCCTTCTCGGGCTTCTTGCTGGTGGCGCCGCTGCTGGCCACCGGGCTCTATGCCGTGAGCCGCGCGCTGCACAACAAGCGCCAGCCCGCGACGCTGCAGACCGCGCTGCGGGCCTGGAAGCCCGACGACGGACGGCTGATCGTGTTCGGCATCCTGCTGGCCTTCGCGGGCACGGGCTGGGTGATGACCTCCACCTCATTCATTCTGACCTTCGCGCCGGCGGCGGTGCACACGCCGCAGGACTTCCTGCGCCACGTGGTACTGGCCGATGAAGGCAAGCTCTTCGAAGCCTGGCTGCTGCTGGGCGGCGTGCTGGCGGCGCCGGTGTTCGCCTCCTCGGTGGTGGCGATCCCGATGCTGCTGGACCGCCGCGTGGGCGTGCTGGTGGCGGTGCTCACGAGCTGGCGCGTGGTGATGCAGCACCCGCTGCCGCTGGCGCTGTGGGCGGCGCTGATCATGGCGCTGACGCTGGTGGGCATGGCCACGCTGCTGCTGGGCCTGATCGTGGTGGTGCCGTGGCTGGCGCATTCGAGCTGGCACGCCTACCGCGACTTGGTGGACACCTCCCAGTGGCACGAGATGCCTTGAGAACCTGATCGAGAACCGCTGCGGGCAGTTGGGGCCCGGCCGCGCGGCGTGCACGTCAGCCGCGCGGCAGCAGCCTGAAACAACAAACGATGTTCGAATTCAACGAGGAAAACATTGCCCAGCTGGGCCTGACCATCGGCGTCACGGCCTTCATGCTCTACATGGCATTCATCATTTTCCAGCTCGCGCGCGAGTCGAAGGCCGGCAAGTTCGGCACCTTCGTGCTCTTCCTGGCGCTGGGCTTCGGCATGCTGGGCTTCGCGGCCAAGGGGCTGATCAAGTACTTCATGGCGGGGATCGTGGAGTGAGGGCCTGCGGGCCCTGCCCTTCCTGACGCGCCTTCCGCCCGCGCCGATCCAAAGGAAAAGGCCGCGCAATGCGCGGCCTTTTGGTGCTTCGGCACGCGCCCTCGCGGGCGGCGCAGCCTGCGACTTAACCCATGTGCAGGCCGCCGTTGCAGCTGAAGTCGGCGCCGGTGGTGAAGCCCGATTCCTCGCCGGCCAGCCAGGCAACGATGGAGGCGATCTCCTCCGGCGTGCCCAGGCGCTTGATGGGAATGGTGGCCA
>NZ_CALAOH010000057.1 GCF_937926365.1 uncultured Azohydromonas sp.
TGTGCGAGCGCGAGAACGTGCGCAAGCGCTTCACGCCCGCGGCGCTGGAGAAGCTCTCCGCCTACCGCTGGCCGGGCAACGTGCGCGAGCTGCGCAACGTGGTGCAGCGTGCCTTCGTGATGGCCGAGGGCGAGCAGATCACCGACGAGTGGCTGCCCGGCAGCGAAGCCGCGAGGCAGCGCGCCACGGGCGCCGGCACGGGTGAGCCTGTCTTGACGCTGCCGATCGGAACGTCGATGGCGGAGATGGAGCGCCAGCTGATCCTGGCCACGTTGCGGCATTTCAAGCAGAACAAGGAACAGGCCGCCGCGGCGCTTGGGATCAGCATGAAGACGCTCTACAACCGCCTCAAGGAGTATTCGGCGGCCTCGCCTGTCGGGGCCTGAGCAGCCAGGTCCGACGCCGCTTGGCCAGACGCCGGCGCCGTCTTGAGGTGCGTGGTCAACCGGGCACGTTCAGCGTTCGTCCTTGAGGAAGTTGCTGTTCTTGCCGCTCTGCACGCCGTGGCTGCCCAGCTCGCTGATGCCGATGCCGCTCACGCCGATGAACTCGCGCCCGGTGCGGGTGTCGCGGATGATGTAGACGCCGCGCCGGTCGCCATAGGCCAGGTCGTCCTTGAACACGCCGATGCGCTCGACCGTCACGCGCGGCGGCTGGCCCGAGGGACCCACCGCTTCCAGCTGTTCCGGCACGGCCAGGGGCATGGTGGGCTTGGGGCCGCAGGCTGCGCACAAGGTGGCGGCGGCCAGGCTGGCGAGAAGGCGGGTGTGTTGCATGTGAATGGGCTCTGTGGAGCATGTCCGAGGTAGGCCGAAGGTATACGGACTCGCGCGAGGGCGGCGTTTGCGCCATCAAGTACTCTGCGCCGCATGCTGAACCTGCAACGAATCCGGGCCATCTCGCTGGACCTGGATGACACGCTGTGGCCGATCTGGCCGACCATCGACCGTGCCGAGAAGGTGCTGCACGAATGGCTCGCGATCAACGCGCCGAACACCGCGGCACTGTTCTCCAGCCCCGAGGCGCTGCGCGAGATCCGCAACCATGTCGGCCGGGAGCGGCCCGATCTCAAGCATGACCTGAGCGCGCTGCGCCTGGAGTCGATCCGCCTGGCGCTGGAGCAGGCCGGGGACGACCCGCTGCTGGCCGAGCCCGCGTTCGACGTGTTCTTTGCCGAGCGCCAGAACGTGACGCTGTTCGCCGACGCGCTGCCGGCGCTGGAGTTCCTGGCCGCGCGTTATCCGCTGGTGAGCCTGTCCAACGGCAACTCCGATCTCGCGCGCATGGGGCTGGACCGCTTCTTCAGCGCCAGCGTCGCCGCGCTCGACTTCGGCGTGCCCAAGCCGGACCCGCGCATCTTCCACGCGGCCGCGGCCGCCGCAGGCGTGCAGCCGCACGAGGTGCTGCACGTGGGCGACGACGTGCTGCTGGACGTGCTGGGCGCGCGCAACGCCGGCATGCAGGCGGTCTGGAACAACCGGGTCCAGGCGTTGTGGCCGCACCCGGAGGCGCCGGACCTGGAAGTCGTCAGCCTCAGCGAGCTGTGCGATGCGTTGAGATGAAGCCCGCGGGCTTCTGAGCCTCAGGCCGCGATCCCGCGCAGCGGGATGCGCCGGCGGCCGAAGCCGCGTTCGAAGCGCTCGAAGTGCCCGGCCACGCGGGTGGCGCAGTGCGGGCAGCGGCCATCGGCGTCCAGCTCGCAGTGCGTCACCAGGTGCCAGTCGCGCTGCACCAGCGCGGCGCCGCAGCCGGGACAGTACGTGGTGCCGCCCTCGGCGTCGTGCACGTTGCCGGTGTAGACGTAGCGCAGTCCCTGTTCACGCGCCATGGCGCGGGCGCGCGTGAGCGTGAGGGCCGGGGTGGGCGGCAGGTCGCGCAGCTTGTAGTCCGGATGGAAGGCCGTGAAGTGCAGCGGCACGTCCGGGCCGAGATCGTCGGCGACCCAGCGCGACAGCGCCCGGATCTCGCCGTCGCCGTCGTTGAGGCCCGGGATCAGCAGCGTGGTGATCTCCAGCCAGCAGCCCGTCTCGTGCTGCAGGTATTGCAGCGTGTCCAGCACCGGCGCCAGGTGCGCGCCGGTCTGCCTGAAATAGAACGCTTCGCTGAAACCCTTGAGGTCCACGTTGGCGGCGTCCATCTTCGCGAAGAACTCGTGCCGCGGTGCCGCGTGGATGTAGCCCGCCGTCACCGCCACGCTGTGGAGGCCCAGCGCGCGGCAGGCATCGGCGGTGTCCATGGCGTACTCGGCGAAGATCACCGGGTCGTTGTAGGTGAAGGCCACGCTGCGCGCCCCATGCCGGCGGGCGGCCTGCGCGATGTCCTGTGGCGAGGCCTGGTCCATCAGGCGGTCCATCTCGCGGCTCTTGGAGATGTCCCAGTTCTGGCAGAAGCGGCAGGCCAGGTTGCAGCCCGCGGTGCCGAAGGACAGCACGCTGGAGCCGGGCAGGAAGTGGTTCAGCGGCTTCTTCTCGATGGGGTCGATGCAGAAGCCCGAGCTGCGCCCGTAGGTGGTGAGGACCATGGCGTCGTCCACGCGCCGGCGCACGAAGCACAGCCCGCGCTGGCCCTCGTGCAGCCTGCAGTCGCGCGGGCACAGGTCGCACTGCAGCCGCCCGTCGTCGAGCAGGTGCCACCAGCGGCCCGGGTGGTCGCTCATCCGGCGTCCTCCTCGAAGACGATGGCGCCGTAGCCAACGACGCGGTGGCGGTCGCCTGCGGTGTCGCCGGAGTTGCGCAGATCGAGCAGCCGCGCGCGCAGGCCGTGGCGCCGGGCCAGCAGCAGGGCGCCGTTGATGGCGGTGGCGCCGCAGGCCTCGTGCGTTTCGAGCGCGGGCTCGCCGGCCAGGATGCGCCGCGCCGTCGCGCGGTCCAGTGCCTGGGCCTCGGCGTGGCCCAGGTAGTGCGAGAGGTCGGAGCTGATGACCACCAGCGTCCCGGCACCGTCCCACAGCCGCTCCAGCACCTGCGCCACCTCTTCGGCGTCGGCCTCGCCCACCACCAGCGGCACCAGCGCGAAGTCGCCCAGCACGGCCTGCAGGAAGGGCAGCTGCACCTCGATGGCGTGCTCGTGCTCATGAGCGCGGTCGTCGCAGCGCACCTGGGGCAGGTCGCCGAGGCCGCGCAAGGCGGCCGTGTCCACGGGCACCTCGCCCAGCGGCGTCGCGAAGGCTTGTGCCGAGGGGAAGGCCAGCCCGCGCAGCGGCACGCGATGCGCGGGACCCAGCACGGCCACCCGGCGCACGCCGGCGGCGCGGCCCTGGCTCAGCAGCGCGTAGGCCGAGGCAGCCACCGGGCCGCAATAGGTGTAGCCGGCATGCGGCGCGATCAACAGCCTGGGCGCGCTGGCGGCCGGCGCACTGGCGGCGCCGGCCAGCAGCGCGGCGATCTCCGCGCGCAGCGCCGGCGCCGCGGCGGGGTAGAACAGGCCGTCCACGACGGCGGGACGCAGCGCTGGCATGGCGGGCTCCTGGTGTCCACTGTGCGCCACGGGGGCCGTACCTTCAACGCGGGACACTGCCCGCACCAGGGTCGTCCAACGGCCGAGGCTCCAGAGCCAGCCGCGCCAACCTGGGCACAGCAGCCCGGGCGAAGGCAGCACCTTCAGCATGACGCTGCGGCTGGCGCTTGCGGACACCTAGAAAGCAACCGGCCCAATTTTCCCGAGTCGTGGGCCGTGCGAAGCACGGTGGACAACGGATACCTATCGAGATGGCCGGTTGCGCTCAACAGGCGCGCGCACGTGCCGATAAGGGCAGCAACGACGGCGCTCACAACATGCTTCGCTCGACCCATGGACACACCCCTGCTGAGTTACTACGAAGCCATTGAAGCGGCCAGTGCCAACATGCTGGCGGCCGCGCAACGCGGCGACTGGAAGGAGGTCGCACGCCTGGAAGACGCTTGCGACAGCCTGATCGACGAGCTTCAAAGCGTTGCCCGACAGACGGTTCTGGCGGGCGAGCAGCTTGCGGCGAGGTCTTGCCTCATGGAGCGCATCCTGGCCAACGATGCGCAAATACGCCACTTGGCCGAAGCCTGGTTCGACCGCAACGGCGCCATGAAGGAGAGCTGCTCGCACGCGTTGTCATGACGGCCGGGCCGGCCGGCCCACGATGGCAGGCATTGTGCTTAACACGCGTGGGCGTGCAGCCGGGGAACGCTGCGCGCGCTACTACATGCATGGGAGGTGCAATGGAAAACATCCTGATCCTGGAAGACTTGCCGCAAATCCGTACATGGCTCAAGAGCCTGACCAATGAGCTGTTTCCTCAGGCGCGCATTGCGGAAAGCGCCCGGGTACACGACGCCTTCGGGCTGATCTCCGTGATGCGCTTCGACCTGGCGCTGATCGACCTGGGCCTGCCGGACGGCTCCGGCGTGGACGTGGTGTCGGCGCTGCGCGAAAAGCAACCGCATGCGCAGTCGGTGGTCGTGAGCATCCACGATGACGACGACCACCTGTTTCCCGCGCTACAGGCCGGCGCCTACGGTTACATCCTCAAGGAGCAGCCGCGCGAGCTCATTGCCGACCAGCTGCGGCGCATCAGCCAGGGCGAGCCGCCGCTGTCGCCGTCCATCGCGCGGCGCGTCATGGCTTACTTCGCCGCGCTGCCCAAGCCCGACGCCGACCTGATCCCGCACGTGAAGCTCACGGAGCGCGAGCGCGACGTGCTGCTGCGCGTGGCCAAGGGCTTCACGTTGCCGGAGATCGGCGTGCAGCTGAACCTGTCGCGCCACACCATCGCCGACTACGTCAAGCAGATCTACCGCAAGCTCAACGTGAGCTCGCGTGCCGAGGCGGCCCTCGAAGCCCAGCGGCTGGGACTGTTCAACCGCAGCAGCCCCCAGGCGGTACCGCCCGTGCCGGCCGTGCGCGCCCCTGGCATGCGCAGCTATACCTGAGCCGCGGCGGGTGCCCTACGGTCCCCGCCCTGGCGCCGATCGGGACAGGTATTCACGGCGGATGCGCGCGCGGATCGTTGCCGGGTCAACCGGCACGTGACGCAAGACAACATACGCGAGACATCCAGCTCCTCAGCGCCCACCCTGTCGAGCTGGGTTCCTGTTGTCCCCTTGTTCGCCCTCTACCTTCCTCATACGCCATGCCACGGCAACCGGGGAAGGTTGCTTTCGGCATGCAAAGGGCGGATCAACGAAGGGAAGCTTCGGAATCGGTTGGGGTAATTCGCGTATGTTGTAGTTGGCTCAATCGACCTTGATCCCCGCCTGCCGGATGAGCGATGCGGTCGTCGCCATCTCCTGCGCCACGCTGTCGGCGAACTGCTGTTGCGTCAGCGTGGGCACCTCGGCGCCCACCTTGGCCAGGGCGGCCTTGACCTCCGGCAGCTGCAGCACCTGGGCGGTGGTGGCGGACAGGCGCTTGACGAGCTCGGCCGGCGTGCGGGACGGCACGAACATGCCGACCCAGAAGGTGTAGTCCGAGCCGGTGTAGCCAGCCTCCACCGTGGTGGGCACCTTGGGCAGCGCCGCGGAACGGGCCTGCGAGCCCACGGCCAGCGGCACGAGCTTCTGCTCGTGGATCAGCGGCAGCGCGCTGACCAGCGGCGCGAAGTACCAGTCCACCTGCCCGCCCACCACGTCCAGCAGCGCCGGCGGCGTGCCGCGGTAAGGCACGTGCGCGGCCTGGATCTTCGCGGCGATGCGGAATTTCTCCGCGTTGATGTGCGTGGCGCTGCCGTTGCCCGCGGAGGCGTAGGTCATCCTGCCGGGCTGGGCCTTGCGCACCAGTTCCTCGACGCTGCGGAGGCCGCTGGCCGGCGACACCACCAGCACGTTGGGCAGCGTCGCCAGCATCACCACCGGCGTGAAGTCCTTGAGCGTGTCGTACTTCAGCTTCGGGTACAGCGCCGCGTTGGCCACGTGCCCGGCCGAGTGGATCAGCACCGTGTGGCCGTCCGGCGCGGACGAGGCCACCTGCGCCGCGCCCAGCGTGCCGCCGGCGCCGGGCTTGTTGTCCACCACGATGGTCTGGCCCAGCGCCTTGGAGAGGTGGTCGCTGAGCACGCGCGCCACCACGTCGGTGCCCGAGCCGGCCGTGAACGGCACGACGAAGGTGATGGGCTTGCCGGAAGCGGCCGGCGCCTGCGCAAAGGCGGACGCGGTGCCGAGGGACAGCGCGACGGCGAGGGCGGCGCGAACGGATTTCAGAACGGAAACCATGGAGAGACTCCTTCGAAAGGACAGGACTCGTGCAGGAGGCTGAAGGCCGCTTCGCGGCTCAGAAGCTGTGGCGCAGGCCCACGGCCAGGACGGACGGCCGCTGGCCCGCGGCGACGCCGATCTCGTTGATGGCGAAGTCATAGATCGCCGCGCGCTCGTTGCGGATACGGCTGTAGAAGGCGTACAGCGCCGTGCGCTTGGACAGCCCGTGCTCATAGCCCAGCGTGAGCTGCGAGGCGCCGGTGTCCGCGCCGCTGCGGAAGAAGCCGACCGTCTCGGCGGACGGCCCCTTGCCCTCGGCCGCGCGCGCATAGCCCACGCGCAGGCTGCCCGCGCCCAGGCGGTAGGTGCCGGAGAGGTACCAGGCGTTGCGCGTGAGCTCGCCCGAGGCCGTGCCGTAGCGCAGCCGCTCCACCACCGCCGCCACCCGCGCGGGGCCCGATTGCCAGGCCGCGCCCAGCTTGCTGGCCGTGTCGGTGCTGTCGGCCGTCTGGTAGTTGTGATGGCGCTCGTGCGCGGCGGTGAGTTGCCAGGGGCCGCCCTCCCAGCTCAGCGAGCCGGACCACAGCGAGGGCTTGCTGCCGGTGTCGGGGTGGGTGTCCTCCCGCAGGCCATGCGCGATGCGGGCCGACAGGCCCTTCCACTTCGGCGACCAGTACTGCACCTGGTTCGCCTGGCGCCGGTCGAAGGAACTCGTGTCCGACAGGTGCGTGGCGTTCGGCGCGGAGCCGTTGCCCATCAGCGCCATGTAGCCCGCCGTGGTCGGATAAAAGGGGTCGAAGCCGGCGGTGGCCGAGGTGTAGGGCAAGGTCCACACGCCCGCGAACACCGTGCCCCACGGGCCCGACAGGCCCACCCGCGTGTCGCGGTTGGCGATGTTGCCGGCCCCGGTGTCCACCGACACGCCGCCCTCGATCTGCCAGATCGCCTTCAGCCCGTCTCCCAGCGCCTCCTCGCCGCGGAAGCCGATGACGGATCGGTAGTTGCTCAGCCGCGTCAGGTTGCCCAGTTCCGAACCGCTGACGCGCACGTGCTCGATGCCGGTGTTGACGCGGCCATAGACCGTCACGCTGCCGGCGCCCGCGGCCTGCGCCCAGGCACCGCTGCCGCAGCCCAGCAGCAAGGCCGCTACGGCGCCCTTCATTCCAGTTCGCGATGGCCGGTGAAGTAATCCCGTCATGCCCGCGAAGGCGGGCATCCACCCTGGCCGAGATGCCGCCCGGTGTTCGTGGACACCCGCCTGCGCGGGTGTGACGGGTTTGCTCGGGTGGCCGTCACACACGGTCATCACTTGTCTCCTGTATTTCATCTGTCTTCCTGTGTCTGGTTGATGACTGGTGCCAGGGCAATCGATTGCCCGAACGCCCCAAAAAATCAGCGCTCCGCCGCCAAGGGCTGTGCCGTCGCGGGCGCTTGCGGCATCACCAGTAGCACCCTGCACGGCACCGTGCCGGGGTTGAGCAGCCGGCGCGGCTCGCCCGGCGCGATGCGGCAGCTGTCCAGCGCCTGGAGCCGGGCCGTCGCGGGGGCATCGCCCTGCGTGCCCACTTCCAGCTCGCCTTCGAGCACGACGTAGAACTTCTCGACTGCCGAGGCCGCGAGGCTGGTGCCGCCGCCGGGCTCGATCACGGACAGGCCGATCCACAGTTGGTCGGCCGGTCCGGCCTCGCGGCCCTGCAGCCGGCGCATGGCCATGAGCGCGTGGCCGGGCGCGCCGTAGCGCGGCGCTTCCTCGATACGGACGACATGCATGGCCGTCCCCCTCAAGGCGCGAGCACCACGCGCTCCATGGAGCCGGAGAGCACGCGCCGGTAGGCCTCGGCCGCCTGCTCCAGCGGCAGCAGCGTCGCGTCGTCCACGTCGAAGGCCTTGAGCGAACCATCGTCGAAGCCGGGGAGCAGCGCATTGAGCGTATCGGCGCACTCGGCGGCGCTGAGCTTCAGGCTGTCCACGCCCAGCATCTGCAGGTTGCGCCGGTAGAAGGCCAGGATGTCGAAGGGCACGCTGCGCTCGATGGTGGAGATCAGCACCTGCGTGCCGCCCACGGCCAGCGTGTCCAGCGCGAGCTGGAAGTAGGGCGAGCCCACGGTGTTGTAGGCGATGTCCGCGCCGCGTCCCTGCGTCGCGTCCAGGATGCGCTGCGCCAGCGCCGGATCGCCCGCGCGGAACACCTGCACCTCGTCGCTGGCATGGCCGACGTAGCGGCTGCCGTCGCGCTCCACGCCCAGCACGCGGGCACCGGAGCGGGTGGCGAGCTGGATGGCGGCCTGCCCCACCTTGCCGTTGGCGCCCAGCACCAGCACCGTCTGCCCGCGTCCGCGCAGCCCGGCGCGGCGCAGCCCCTCGTGAGCGGTGATGAAGGGCACGCCCACCGTGGCGGCCGCGGCCAGCGACACGCCGGCGGGCTTGCGGCTCAGGGCGCGCAGCGGCAGCACCAGGTAGCGGGCATGGGTGCCGTCGCGCACCATGCCGAGGTCGCCGCCGGTGCCCCACACCTCCACGCCGCGCCACTCGGCCGGCCCGGCCACGACCACGCCGGCGAAGTCGCGCCCGGGCGTGCGCGGCCACACGGCATGCGGCATCAGCCCCAGCGCGGCCTTGACGTCGCTGGGATTGACGGCCGCCGCCTTCACCTCGACCACGGCGTGGCCCTCGGGTGGGACGGGCATTTCAGCCGGCAGCAGCTGCGGCGCCAGCGCCGCGGCGTCGGCCGCCTGCTGGCTGAGGACGAGCTTGCGCCCAGGGGTGTTGGTGCTCATGGTGTGCTCCTCGATGGGTCGATGTCCCGGCCGCATGGGCCGGGGTGAAGTGGATGCGGAATCAACGCCGGTTGCTTTCCGGCAGCTTCCAGAGGCTGCGCGCCTCGGCGGCGGAGGCCAGCCGGCCGCCCAGGTCCTCGACGATGCGCCGCGCCTTGGCGACCAGCTCCGCGTTGCCGCGCGCCAGCACGCCGCGGTCGAGGACCACCGTGTCCTCCAGGCCGATGCGCACGTTGCCGCCGAGCAGGAAGGCCTGCGCCACCGCGGGGAAGGCGTGGCGGCCGATGGAAAAGGCCGACCAGGCGGCACCCGCCGGCAACAGCGAGCGGGCGTGCGCCATGGTGGCCGGCGAGAAGGGCATGGCGTAGCGCACGCCGTGCACCAGCGTGAACAGGCCCGGCGCCTCCAGCACGCCGTCGTCCATGAGCTTGCGGGCCAGCACCAGGTCGCCGCTGTCGAAGCACTCCAGCTCCGGCACCACGCCGGCCTCGCGGATAAGCCGGGCCATGCGCGCGACGCTGCGCGGCGTGTTCATCACCACCTGCTCGCCGGAGTTCATGGTGTTGAGGTCCAGCGAGCAGATGTCCGGGCGCAGCGCGGTGATGTGCTCCACGCGGCGCTCGGCCGGCAGCAGCGTGGTGCCGGGGCCCGCCACGCGCGGGTCGTCCTCGCCGGGCACGAAGCGCCCGCCGGGGCCGGTGGTGAGGTTGATGATCACGGCCGGGTCGTGGCGCCGGATGGCCTGCACCACCTGGGCGTAGAGATCGAGGTCCATCGAGGGCGCGCCGGTCTTCGGGTCGCGCACGTGGATGTGCACGGCGGCGGCGCCGGCCTCGGCGGCGGCCAGGCAGTCCTCGACGATCCGCGACGGCGTGATCGGCAGATGCGGCGACTGCTCGGGCCGGGTCAGGTTGCCGGTCACGGCACAGGTCAGGACGGTGAGCGGGTCCATGGTCATGCTCCTCCCGCTCAGCCCAGGTGGCGCCCGCCGTCCACCACCAGGATGCTGCCGGTGGCGTAGCGCAGCGAAGTCGCGCACGCAACGATGGCGGCGGCCACGTCGTCGGCCGTGCCGACGCGCCGCAGCGGCAGCGTGGCGCCCACACGCTGGTTGAAGTCCGCGTCGCGCCCGGTGACGAAGGCGGTGTCCACCACGCCCGGCGAGACGGCCAGCACGCGAATCTGCGGCCCCAGCGTCTTCGCCAGCGCCCGGGTGGTCGCATCCACGCCGGCCTTGGCCGCCGCGTAGGCCAGGTTGCTGCCCAGGCCGGTGAAGGCGGCGATGGAGGAGACGTTGACCACCAGACCATCCTCGCAGGCGCGCAACTGCGGCGCGAAGGCGCGCAGGGCGGCGAAGCTGCCGCGCCAGGTGACGGCGAAGATGTCGTCGATCAGGCCGTCGCTCAGCGCATCCAGGTCGGCCGCCGGCACGGGCCGCGTGAAGCCCGCCGCGTTGACCAGGATCGACGCGCCGCCGGTGCGGGCCTTCACCTCCTCGGCCGCTGCCGCCAGCGAGGCGCTGTCGGTCACCGAGGCCGGCACCGCCAGGTGCCCGCCGCCGGGCAGCGTGGACAGCACCTCGGCCGCCTGCCGCGGCGCGTCCTTGTGCAGCAGCACGATGCGCGCGCCGAGCGCGGCCAGCCGCGCGGCGGTGGCGCTGCCGATGGCGCCGCTGCCGCCGGTGATGGCGGCAACCTGCCCGTCCAGGCGGTCGCGCGGGGCAAAGCTTCTTTCTTGCATGGTGGTTCTCCAGTGGGGCAGGCGGTTCAGGGCAGCGGGCAGTGGGGCAGGCGCGTCTCGCCGGGCTCCAGCCGCAGCTCCACGTCGAGGCGGTAACCGCCCTCGCCATCGGGCTCGAAGCGGCGCAGCAGCGAGCCCACGGCGCCGAACACCACGTCCTCGAAGGCGTTGGGGTCCTCGATGTCGAAGAACTGCGTCGCCAGCACCCGGTAGCCCTCGGCCGCGGCGATGAAGTGCAGGTGCGCCGGGCGCATCACCTTGCGGCCCTGCGCCGCCAGCAGCTCGCCGCAGGGGCCGTCGGTGGGCACCGGGTAACCGGCGGGCCGCACGCTGACGAAGGAGAAGCGGCCCTGCGCGTCGGTCTCGAAACGGCCGCGCAGGTTCATGTCCTCCTGCTCGGGGTCCTGGTTGTCGTACAGGCCCTTGGGCGAGGCCTGCCAGGTCTCGACCCGCGCGCCGGCGATGGGTTGGCCGTCGAGCGTGGTCACGCGGCCGGTCACCGTCAGCCGCGGCCCCGGCGTGGACGCCGAGCTGATGGTGGCGCCGTGGGGCCGCAGCGGCTGGTTGGCGCGCCAGAAGGGGCCCACCAGCGCCGGCTCGGTGCCGCCGGCCTCCATGGCGTGGCGCGCGCTGCGCAACTGCACCAGCGTGGCCAGGCCCAGGATGTCGGCCAGCAGGATCCCCTCGTGCTTGCGCGGCCCCGTGGCCTTGCCGATGGCCACCAGGAAATCGAGCCCGGCCTGCAGCTCGTCCGGCGTGAGCTCCACCTCCAGCGCGAAGGCGTGCAGGTGCCGGACCGCCGCGGCCAGTACCTGCTTCAGGCGCGGATCGCGGGTCCCCTCGTTGGCGCGCAGCACGGCGGCCAGCAACGCCTCCGGGCTGGAGGAAGGCAAGGGTCGGTCGGTGCTCATTCAAGGTCTCCTGTAGGGCAATCGATTGCCTTCAGCGTAGGCGACAGTGCGGCGCAGAGTCAAGGCGCTTTCCCTGGTGACCAAACGGCTTCACACCGGGCGCTTGACCGCTACCGGACGGAGAGGCCTAAAATGGAGGCAAACGTTTGCCCGCTTCTGGAATCGCCATGACCGCCTCAACTGCCGCTGCCGCCGGGCCGGTGACGATCGACGACATCGCCCGGGCCGCGGGCGTGCATCCGGCGACGGTGTCGCGGGCGCTGCGCGGCGTCAGCGGCAAGGTGTCGCCGGACAAGCGGGCGGAGATCGAGCGCATCGCGCGCGAGCTGGGCTACCAGCCCAACGCGGTGGCGGCCTCGCTGCGCACGCGGCAGACCAACATCGCCGCCATCGTGGTGCCGGACCTGGGCAACCCGCTGTTCGGCCCGATCGTGCAGGGGCTGGAGCAGGCGCTGCGGCGCCACCGCCTGCTGTGCCTGGTGGCGCAGACGCCGGTGGCGCCGGCCGAGCGGCGGGAGCTGATCGTGGCGCTGGCCAACCGGCAGGTGAGCGGGCTGCTGATCCTGGCGGCCGAGAGCGACGACCCGATGCTGGAGGTGGCCCGGCAACGCCGGCTGCCCACGGTGCTGGTGAACCGGGGCTCGGGCGACCGCGAGTTCTCCAGCGTGGTCAGCGACGACCGCGAGAGCGTGCGGCTGGTGCTGGAGCACCTGCGCGGCCTGGGCCACCGCCGCATCGCGCACATCGCCGGCCCGGCCGCCTCATCGACGGGCCGGGCGCGCCGCGCGGCCTTCGAGGAGATGACGCGCGCCCCGGGCTTCGAGGCCTGCCCGGTGGTGGAAGCCGCGGCCTTCACCCGCGCCGCGGGACAGGACGCGGCCGGGCGGCTGCTGCACGCCGGGCCGCGCCCCACGGCGCTGTTCGCGGCCAACGACCTGATCGCGCTGGGCGCGCTGGACGTGCTGCGCGCGCAGGGGCTGGCCGTGCCGCGCGACCTCTCGCTGGTGGGCCACAACGACATGCCGCTGGTGGACCTGATCGACCCGCCGCTGACCACCGTGCGCGTGGCGGTGGAGCAGATGAGCGCGCAGGGCGCGTCGCTGTTCATGGAGCACCTGCGCGAGCCGGCGCTGGCGCCGTCCACGCGGGTGCTGATGCCCACGCTGGTCGTGCGCGGCTCCACGGCGGCGCTGGATGCGGGCGCAGCGCACGAGGCCGCGTAAACGCCAGCCAGCTCCCAACGGGCGGGACCGGGCCGCGATGTGCCGCGCGGGCCTTGCACAGGGCGCGTGTCCGCGCCTTGATCGCACGCAATGGTGTATACAATTCGGCATGCGATACGGATCGTCACCACGCCGCCCGGCCTTCGGAGCCTGGCGGGGCGTGCGTACCGGTATCGGCATGTCCGTCGCCGCGGCGCCCGTGCCGGCGTGAGAACGCCGGGCTCAGGTCGCGACAACCGCGCTTCACAAAGCCCGCTGTGGTGAGGCGCATGGTTCACATGAAAGCGCTCCATGGCTCATCAAGTTGCGGGGGCAACTCCGCAGGGCATCTCTTTCCGGAACAACCAGGCGCTTGACCTCTCGGGCCTGAGCCCCGAGCAGGCCGCGGCGTGCGCGCCGATCGAGCAGTACTTCCTCGGCCATGCCCGGGACGACGCCTCGCACATGCGCGCGGCCTTCCTGCCGACGGCGCACATCGAATCCATGCGCGAGGGCGTGTTCACGTCCTGGCCGCTCGACGTGTACTGCGAGCGCTTCAAGGGCACGCCGGCTGCCGATGAGTCGACGCGGCGCCGCGTCATCGACTGGATCGACGTGCAGGGCAGCGCCGCCTGCGCCAAGGTCACGCTGGTGCACGGCGCCACGACCTTCAGCGACTACTTCGTGCTGCTGAAGACAGCCGAGGGCTGGAAGATCGCCAACAAGGCCTTCCACGGGCAGCCGACCTGATCGGGCATCGGACCATGCTTCGACTGTCGAATCTGAAGCTGCGTACCCAGCTGGGCGTGGCATTCCTGTGCATCGTGGCGCTGGCCGTGGCGCTGGGCGGCTTCTCGCTGCTGCAACTCGGCCGGGTCCATGCCAGTACCCATGAGATCGCCGCGTACCGGCTGCCCAGCATCAAGGTCGTGGACGAGATCAACCTCACCATGAACGAGATTCGCCGTTCGGAGCTGGTTCACTACCTCGCCGAGGACGAGGCCGGCAAGGCGCGCCAGGAGCAGTTCATTGCCGGCCAGCGGCAGCGTCTGGCGCAGCAGCTGCAGACCTATGAGCCGTTGGCCCGCTCCGCCGAGGAGCGCCAGGCCCTGGACCAGTTCAAGCAGAGCGCGGCGCGCTACTGGCCCATCAGCGAACGCATGATCGCGCTCTCGCGCGCCGGGCTGGGGGGCAAGGCCGAGCTGGACCGGCTGCTGGGCGGCGACTCCTTCAAGACCTTCAACCAGATCCGCGACGCGCTCGCGCAGCTCACGGCGCTCAACAGCCGGGCGGCCGACACCGCAGAGGCCGAGGCGCTCGGCACCTACGAAAGCTCGCGCAGCGGCGTCATCGGCGTGCTGGTGGCGCTGGTGGCCCTCGCATCCGCGTTGGCGGCGTGGATGACGCGCCAGATCACGCGTCCCCTGGCCCAGGCCATCGCGGTCGCGGAGCGCATCGCCGACGGCGATCTCACGGTGCAGACGCAGGCCCGCGGCCGGGACGAGACGGCCCAGCTGCTGCACGCGCTGGGGCACATGCGGCAGCGCCTGGTGTCCATCGTGCAGGGCGTGCGCGGCAATGCGCAGGGCGTGGCGACGGCCAGCGCGCAGATCGCCCAGGGCAACGGCGAGCTCTCGGGCCGCACCGAATCCCAGGCCAGCGCGCTGGAGGAAACCGCGGCGTCCATGGAACAGCTGGGCTCCGCGGCCCGCCTCAACGCGGACCATGCGCGCCAGGCCAACGAGCTGGCGCAAACGGCCTCCACGGTGGCCCGGCAGGGCGGGGACGCGATGGCGCAGGTCGTGGAGACGATGCAGGGCATCAGCGACAGCGCCAGCCGCATCGCGGACATCATCGGCACCATCGACGGCATCGCGTTCCAGACCAACATCCTGGCGCTCAATGCCGCGGTGGAAGCGGCGCGTGCGGGCGAGCAGGGCCGGGGCTTCGCCGTCGTGGCCGGCGAGGTGCGCACGCTGGCGCAGCGCAGCGCGGAGGCGGCCCGGGAGATCAAGGCGCTCATCGGCGCGAGCCTGGAGCGCGTGGACCGCGGCTCGCACCTGGTTGCCCAGGCCGGCACGACGATGCGGGAAGTGGTCGCGTCGATCGCCCGTGTCACGGACATCGTGGGCGAGATCAACACCGCCAGCCGCGAACAGAGCGCGGGCGTGTCCCAGGTCGGCGAGGCCGTGGCCCAGATGGACCAGGCGACGCAGCAGAACGCGGCCCTGGTGGAAGAGAGCGCCGCCGCGGCCGCGAGCCTGCGGCAGCAGGCGGAGCAGCTGGTGCAGGCCATGGCGGTGTTCAGGGTGGGCACGACGGTGGCGTGATGCCTCAGGGCTTCCCCGCTGTCGGCGGTTGCATCGGCACCGGAGTGAGCCGCCACACCCATACCCGAGCCGGCGCCGGGGTCTGCTGACGTTTGGTCCGGGAAGGCGTACACGGACGCCACCGGCCCACCCGGGCCTTCCGCGAAACCTCACCATCACCATGCAGGACATCGGCTCGCAGCAGGATGAACGGGACCGCCTGGAGCGCGCCTTGCGCCTGCTCAGCGGCTGCAACCGCGCGCTGCTGCGCGCCCGGGACCAGGACGCGCTGCTGCGCGACATCTGCCGGGTGGTGGTCGAGGAGGCCGGCTACCGGCTGGCGCGCATCGGCCGGGCCGAGCACGACGAAGTGCGCAGCGTCACGGTGCTGGCGCAGGCCGGCGTTGAAACCGATGGCAAAGAACTCGCCGTGTTGTGCTGGAGCGATACCGAGCACGGGCGCAGCGCCACGGGCACGGCCATTCGCACCGGCAAGCCGTTCCTGATCAACGACGTCCATGGGGGCGAGTTCCCGCCGCTGTGGCGCGAGTTCTCGCGCCGCTACGGCATCGGCTCGCTGCTGGCGCTGCCCTTGCGCATCGACGGCGAGGTGTTCGGGGCGCTGACCATCGGCGCGCCCGAGGCCGACGCCTTCGGCGGCCGGGAGCGGCAGGTCCTGGACGAAGTGGCCGACGACCTGGCCTTCGGGCTGGAGGTCGTGCGGCTGCGCCAGCGCCAGGAGCATGCGGAGGCGGAGGTGCGGCACCTCAACCGCGCCTTGCGCGCACGCGCCGCCGTCAACCACGCGCTGCTGCAGGCGGCCGACGAGCCCGCGCTGCTGCAGGAGATCTGCCGCGTGGCGGTGGAAGAGGGCGGCTACCGGCTGGCCTGGGTGGGCTACATCGAGTCGGAAGACGACGTGCTGGCGGTCAAGCCCGTGGCGCATGCCGGCCTGGACGAAGGCTTCCTGGCCTTGCCTCGGCGCTGGAAGAACTCCAGGAGCGGCCCGGCCCTGGCCGAGCACCTGGAAGCCGGCCAGCCCCTGGTGATCCAGGACGTGATGCACAGGGCCGACTACCCCTTCCGCCAGGACGCGCAGCAGCGCGGCTACAGCTCGGTGGTGGTGCTGCCGCTGCGCATCGAGGGCCGGCTGGCGGGCGCCTTCCACATCCTGGCGGCGGAAACCGACGCGTTCGACGCGCACGAGGTCGAGCTGCTGATGAACGCCGCCGCCGATCTGGGTTATGGCATCGGCGCCCTGCGCAGCCGCGTCAAGGCCGAGGCGGCCGAGGCCACCATCCGCCGCATGGCCTACTTCGACGCCGTGACGGGCCTGCCCAACCAGGCACGGCTGCGCGAGCTGCTGGAGGAGGCCATCGCCGAGGCGCGGCAGGAGCGCCGGCCGCTGGCTTTCGTGCGCATCGGCCTGGAACACCTGCGCGAGATCAACGAGGCGCTGGGCAGCAGCGAGGTGGACCGCCTGGTGGACGCCGCCGGGCAGCGGCTGCAGGCGCTGGTGGGCCGCGCCGGCACGCTGGGCCGGCTCACGGAAGCGGAGTTCGCGCTGCTGCTGCCGCGCATGGGTGCCGAGGCGGCATGCCGGCTGGCGCAGCAGTGCGTCGCGGCGCTGGACGAGCCGGTGGACGTCTCCGGCTTCCTGCTCGATGCCCACTGCAGCGCCGGCATCAGCCTGTTCCCCGGCCACGCGCATGACGGGGACGGGCTGATCCGCCGCTCCGGCATCGCGCTGACGCAGGCGCGCGGCGCGGGCACGCCGGTGGCGGTGTTCAAGATCGGGCTGGACCGCGAATCGGCGCAGCGCATGGCGCTGATGAGCGAGCTGCGCGGCGCCATCGAGCGCGACGAATTGCAGCTGTACTGCCAGCCCAAGCTGCGCATGGCCTCGTCCGAGGTCTGCGGCGCCGAGGCGCTGGTGCGCTGGCAGCACCCGCGGCTGGGGCAGGTCAACCCGGGCGAGTTCATCGGGCTGGCCGAGCAGACGGGCCTGATCACGCCGCTGACCTACTGGATGCTGGACGCGGCGCTGCGCCTGAGCCACGCCTGGCACGAAGCCGGCCAGCGCGCGCAGCCGCTGTCGATCAACCTGTCCGCGCGCGACCTGCACGACCCGAAGCTGCTGGAGCGCATCGAGCATGCGCTGGCGACCTGGGGCGCCGAGCCGGACTGGATCGAGTTCGAGCTGACCGAGAGCGCGCTGATGCTGGACCCGGTCGCCGCGATGGAGACGCTGGTGCGGCTCAAGCGGCTGGACCTGCGCCTGGCGATCGACGACTACGGCACCGGCTACTCCTCGCTGTCGTACCTGCAACGGCTGCCGGTGGACGCGATCAAGATCGACCAGTCCTTCGTGCGCGCCATGCGGCACGACGACGGCTCCACCGCCATCGTGCGTTCCACCATCGAGCTGGCGCACAGCCTGCACCTGCAGGTGGTGGCCGAGGGCGTGGAGGACGACGAGACCTTCGGCGAGCTGGCGGCGCTGAAGTGCGACATGGCGCAGGGCTACGTCATCTGCCGCCCGCTGCCGGCACAGGAGTTTCAGCGGTGGTGCGCGGGCCACGCCTGAAGGCGTGGCGGGCGGACTCAGAACGCGTGCCGCATCCCGATCATCACCCCCGTCTGCGACTCGCCGGCCAGCGGGTTGGCGCCCGGAGCACCGCCGCTGACCGACAGCGCCAGGCTGCCGTCGTTGCGGATGTGACCAACCGTGGCGTACACCGCCGTGCGCTTGGAGAAGCTGTAGGTGCCGCGCAGGCCCAGCAGCGTGGCCTTGTTGTCGCTGTCCTTGAAGCGCAGCTGGTGCAGCTGGCCGTCCAGCATGAATGCCGGCGTCAGGTTGTAGGCCGCGCCCAGATACCAGAGGTCGCTGCGCGGCGTCACGGGGTTGCCCTCGTTGTCGCGGCGCAGCAGGCCGGCGCTCAGCTTCAGGTTCGAGAGCTTGACGTAGCCGTTGGCCGAGACGCGGGTGTCCTTCTGCCCGCTGCTGGTCAGCCCCGCGAAGGCGCCCGGGCCGCCGCGGATCTCGTCGATGGACAGCGCGGCGCCCCAGGACGCGGCGTCGTACTTCAGCATCGCGGACCACTCGCGGCAGGCGCTGCGGTCGGCCGCGTTCTCGCCGGGGCAGTTGGTGCCGCCCGGGCTGGGACCGGCGTTCACCGCGTCGCGCCCCAGGCTGTAGGTGGCGCCCACCGTGAAGCCCTTGAACGTGCCCCGGTACGCCAGCGCGTTGTCGGCGCGGGCGTTGGGGATGTAACTATCGAGCGAGCCGGTGCCGTAGACGTTGGGGCCCAGGATGTCGGCGTCCAGCAGCGACCAGAACAGCATCGTGTACTGCCGCCCCAGCGACACGGTGCCCCAGTCGCCGGACAGCCCGACGAAGGCCTGCCGGCCAAAGAGGCGCCCGCCCTGCATGGAGGTGCCCGTGTCCAGCGCCAGGCCGGACTCCAGCGTGAACACGGCGCGCAAGCCGTTGCCCAGGTCCTCGTTGCCGCGCAGGCCCCAGCGCGAGGGCAGCGTGGCGGTGAGCGTGGGTACGCGCGTGAGGCCGTCGCCCGAAGGGCCGACGTTGGTCACGTGCTCCACGCCGGTGTCCACCAGGCCGTAGAGCGTGACCGTGCCCTGCGCCTGCGCGCCGGTGACGAGGGTGGCGGCCAGGGCCAGGATGGGCGAGAGGTGCCGGGGTTTCATTCGAATGTCTCCTTGGTGAATGAGTGCTGTGCCGCCGTCGGGACGAGTCAACCCAGGCCGCCGGGACGGCGTCCGGCAGCCGGGCAAAAGGAGTCCGGGCCGCGTCGCCGCGGCTTGATTCACGGGTGCTGAGGGGGCCGCGGCCTGCGCAAAGGCAGGCCCCGGCGCCGGTGGGTCAGTGCATGACGAAGCCGCCGTTGACGGCCAGCAGCTGGCCGGTGACGAAGCGCGCCAGCGGCGACAGCGCGAACACCACCGCGCCGCTCACGTCCTCGGGCAGCTGCTCGCGCTGCAGCGCGCGCTGCTCCACGTACAGGCGCTGCCGGGCCTCGGGCACGTACTCCGTGGCCTCCACCAGCGTCAGCCCCGGCGCCACCGCGTTGACGGTGATGCCGTCCGCGCCCAGCTCGCGCGCGAGCGAGCGCGTCATGGCGATGACCGCGCCCTTGCTGGCGACGTAGGCCATCAGGTTCGGCGCGCCCCACAGCGGGGTGTCGGAGGCGAGGTTGACCACGCTGCCGCGGCCGGACGCCTGGAGCGCCGCCGCGCAGGCGCGCGTCATGAGCCAGGTGCCGCGCACGTTGACGTTCATCACGCGGTCCCAGACCTCCGTGTCCAGCGCCTGCATCGAGCGTCCGCCGGAGTTCGTGATCGCGCCGTTGTTGACCAGCCCGTCCAGGCCGCCCAGCAGCGTGGCGGCCCCCTCGGCGCAGTGCGCCACCGAGGCCGGATCGGCCAGGTCCAGCGCCAGCGCCTGCACGTCCAGCCCGCGCTCGCGCAGCGCGGCGGCGGCCTGCTGCGCGAGCTCGTCCAGCACGTCGGCGATCACGACGCGCCCGCCGTGCCCGGCGATGGCACGCGCGAATTCCAGTCCCAGGCCGCGCGCGCCGCCGGTGACGAGGACACGGTGGCCCTGGAGAAGTGAGGAAGAAGAAGAAGGAGGAGGAGCGGTGTTCATGAGGCTTCGGTCGTTCAGCTCAGGGCCAAGGGGCAGGGCGCCAGGCAACAGCTTGTCGGCGTTGTTCATAAGAGAAACATAAGTTCATTACTGAACTGCTGTTCTCTTCAACGTAGACGGCGTTTTCGCGGCAGCCATCAGGGTTAACGCGCCCCGTCCAGTGATTGGGAATGGCTTGACGCAGCGCAGACGAAGCCTATACTTCGTTTTACTGGCTGTCCAACGTTTCATTAGTGAAACACAACGAGGCAAACATGACCCAATCCGCTACCACCGACTTTCCCGAACTGCCCGAGGCGCCCGCCGGCATGAGCTTTCAGCAGTGGATGGAGTCGCGCTGCGCGCTGCACCGCACGCGCCGCTACGACTGGAACGCGCTGAAGTTCCAGGCCGACTTCGATCCGAAGTACCGCCGCGCGCAGATGCGCTACCTGGGCACCGGCGGCACGGGGGTTTCGGCCGACAGCAACACGGTGCCGGCCGAGCACTTCACCTTCTCGACCATGATCATTCCGGCCGGCAACGAGGGCCCGATGCACCTGCACACCGACGTGGAAGAGGTGTTCTTCGTGCTGCGCGGCAAGGTCAAGGTGATGTGCGAGAAGGACGGGCAGACCTGGGAGGCCATCCTGGGCGAGCGCGACCTGATCTCCATCCCGCCGGGCGTCTACCGCGGCGAGATCAACATCGGCGAGGAGGACGCGCTGATGTGCGTGATGCTGGGTGCGAACAAGCCGATCACGCCCACGTATCCGCCCGAGCACCCGCTCGCCAAGATCAAGCGCTGAGGCGGAGAGCGGCATGAGCCTGTCGATTCCTTCGCTGCGCCGCGTGCGCTGCTCGCAGGGCGAGCTGGCGTGGCGCGAGGCCGGCACCGGTCCGGCGCTGGTGCTGCTGCACGGCATCGGCTCGGGCTCCGGCTCGTGGCTGGGGCAGTTCGAGGGGCTGGCCGACCGCTACCGCGTCCTGGCCTGGGACGCCCCCGGCTACGGCGACTCCACCCCGCTGGCCGAGGCGCATCCGCGCGCCGGGCATTACGTGCGGGCGCTGGACGAGTGGCTGCAGGCGCTGCAGATCGAGACGCCGCTGCTGCTGGGCCATTCGCTGGGCGCCATCGTGGCCGCGGCCTGGGCCGCGGCGCGGCCGGACGCCGTGGGCGCCCTGGTGCTGGCCAGCCCGGCCCGCGGCTACGGCCAAGCCGAGCCGGCGTTGCGCGAGGCCAAGTACCGCGAGCGCGTCGAGCTGGTCGAGCACCTGGGCATCGAGGGCCTGGCCGCCACGCGCGCCGCCGGCCTGTGCGCCCGCCGTGCCGATGCGCAGGCCATCGAGCGCGTGCGCTGGAACATGGCCCGCGCCACGCCCGGCGGCTACCTGCAGGCGGCGCACCTGCTGGCCCACGACGACCTGATGACGCACCTGCGCCAAGCGCCCGCGCCGCGCGCGGTGCTGTGCGGCGAGCACGACCGCATCACGCCGCCGGACGCCTGCGAGGCGGTGGCGCTGGAGGCCGGCGCGCCCTTCGTGCGCCTGCCCGGGGTGGGGCATGCCTGCTATGTGGAAGATGCGCGGCGGTTCAACGATGAACTGGATCGTTGCCTTTCTTCCCATTTCCAAGGAGCTCTCCATGGCTGACGCCGACAACAACAACGACAGCGACCGCTACACCGTCCCGGGCCTGGAGCGCGGGTTGCGCCTGCTGTGCGAATTCAGCCGCCGCGAGCCCACGCTCACGGCCCCCGAGCTGGCCCGGCGCCTGGGCGTGCCGCGCTCCACCGTGTTCCGGCTGCTGGTGACGCTGGAGAACATGGGCTTCGTCGAGCGCACCGAGGACGGCCGCGCGCACCGGCTGGGCGTGGCGGTGCTGCGCCTGGGCTTCGAATACCTGGCCTCTCAGAGCATCAACGAGCTGGGCCGCCCGCTGCTGGAGCGCATGCGCGACGCCACCGGCTACGCCGCCAGCCTGGTGGTGCGCGACGGGCGCGACATCGTCTACATCCAGCGCGCGGCAGCGAATTCGCCCTTCGCCAGCTCGGTCAACGTCGGCACGCGGCTGCCGGCGCATGCCACGGTGCTGGGCCACGTGCTGCTGAGCGACCTGTCGCTGTCGCAACTGCGCAATCTCTATCCCGAGTCGCGGCTGGAAGGCACCAGCCCCAACACGCCGGCCAACGCCGACGCGCTGTTCGAGCTGGTGCAGCAGACGCGCAGCCGCGGCCACGTGCTGGCCGAAGGCTTCTTCGAGCCGCACATCTCCACCGTGGCCGCGCCGGTCTACGGCGAGAACGGCCACGTGGCGGCGGCCATCGGCCTGACCGTCCCCGGCGGCCAGATTCCCGAAGAGCAGCGCGCCAAGCTCGTCGCCGAGGTGCGCGGCGCCGCCACCCAACTGTCCACGCTGCTGAACTACAGCGGCGAGCCGCCCGCGTCCGAGGCCGCGCCCATCGCGCTGCAACAGGCCCGCGCGCGCTGACGTTTCCAACGCAACCGGAACCTTCCCATGTTGACCTTCGACCTCCACGACACCACCGCCGTCGTCACCGGCGGCAGCTCAGGCATCGGCCTGGCCACGGCGCGGCTGTTCCTGCGTGCCGGCGCCGCCGTGGCCCTGTGCGGCCGTGACGAAGCGCGGCTGCAGGCCGCGCAGCGCCAGCTGCTGGAGGAGTTCCCGCAGGCGCGCCTGCTGGCGCACGCCTGCGACGTGCTGCAGCGCGAGCAGGTGGAAGGCTTCGCGCGCCGCGTGGAAGAGCGCTTCGGCGGCGCGGACGTGCTGGTCAACAACGCCGGACAAGGGCGCGTCTCCACCTTCGCCGACACCAGCGACGAGGCGTGGACCGAAGAGCTGCGCCTGAAATTCTTCTCGCTGGTCTACCCCACGCGGGCCTTCCTGCCGCTGCTGCAGCGCAGCGGCAAGGCCGCGGTGGTGTGCGTGAACTCGCTGCTGGCGCTGCAGCCCGAGGCGCACATGGTCGCCACCTCGGCGGCGCGCGCGGGCACGCAGAACCTCATCCGCTCGATGGCCACCGAGTTCGCGCCGCTGGGCATCCGCGTCAATTCCATCCTCATCGGGCTGGTCGAGTCGGGCCAGTGGCAGCGCCGCTTCGAGGCGCGCGAGGACAAGTCCGTGGGCTGGGCGCAGTGGACCGCCGCGCTGGCCGCGCGCAAGGGCATCCAGCTCGGCCGGCTGGGCAAGCCGGAGGAGGCGGCGCAAGCCATCTTCTTCCTGGGCACGCCGCTGTCGTCCTACACGACCGGCGGCCACGTCGATGTCTCCGGCGGCCTGGCCCGCCACATCTGATCCGTTTTCCCCTGTAGTTCGGAAGGTTCCCCATGAAAGTCACCGTCGGACATGCGATCGCCGCGTTCCTGGAGCGCTGCGGCGTCAAGGCAGCCTTTGGCGTCATCTCGATCCACAACATGCCGATCCTGGACGCGATCGCCGAGCGCGGCGCCATCCGCTTCGTGCCGGCGCGCGGCGAGGCCGGCGCCACCAACATGGCCGACGCCTGCGCCCGCACCACCGGCACGCTGGGCGTGTGCCTGACCAGCACCGGCACCGCGGCCGGCAACGCCGCCGGCGCGATGGTGGAGGCGATCACCGCCGGCACGCCGCTGCTGCACATCACCGGCCAGATCGAGGTGCCCTACCTCGACCGCGACCTGGCCTACATCCACGAGGCGCCGGACCAGCTCACCATGCTCAAGGCCGTCTCCAAGGACGCCTGGCGCGTGCGCAGCGCGGAGACGGCGCTGGCGACCTTCAAGCTCGCGGTGCAGACCGCGCTGACCGCGCCGGCCGGCCCGGTGAGCGTGGAGGTGCCCATCGACATCCAGGGCACGCTGATCGACATGCCTTCCGAGCTGGACCTGGAGCCGCTGCCGGTGGCCGTGGCCCGGCCGGACGAGCGCGCGGTGGACGCGCTGGCCGAGCGCTTCGTGCAGGCGCGCCGCCCGCTGCTGTGGCTGGGCGGCGGCGCGCGC
>NZ_CALAOH010000058.1 GCF_937926365.1 uncultured Azohydromonas sp.
GCGCGCGCCGGTGCTGAGCGTGCCCGCGCCGCTGGCGGCCCTGGGCGCCCGCCTCGCCGGCCGCCTGGGCAGCCCCATGCTGGACGCCGACAGCTGGGCGATGCTGCAGCAGGGCAACGCCGCCTCGGCCGAGGCCATCACCGCGCTGCTGGGCCGCGCGCCCCGCCCGCCGCAGGATTTCATTCCGCGCGAGCGCGCCGCTGGCGCCCGCGCGCAGGCGCGGCTGGGCTGGACGCTGCCGCTGCTGCGCCTGTCGCTGGCGCTGGTGTGGATCATCACGGCCGCCGTCTCCTTCGGCCTGTACCCGGTGCAGCAGAGCTACGAGCTGCTGTCGCGCACCGGCATCCCGGACGCGCTGCAGCCGCTCATGCTCTACGGCGCCGCGGGCTTCGACCTGGTGCTGGGCATCCTGACACTGTGGCCGCTGCGCCCGCGTGCGCGGCGCTGGCTGTGGGCGACGCAGGCTGGGCTGATCGGCTTCTACACGCTGCTGATCACGTGGCGGCTGCCCGAGTTCTGGCTCCATCCCTACGGACCGTTGACCAAGAACCTGCCCATCCTGGCGGCGCTGGCCCTGCTGGCCGCGCTGGAGCCGCGCGAGGCGCAGGCCCCGGAGACCCGCTGATGGACTACCTCGTCGCCAAGTGGCTGCACATCCTCTCCAGCACGCTGCTGTTCGGCACCGGGCTGGGATCGGCCTACTACATGTTCTTCACCAGCCTCACGCGCGACCCTCGCGCCGTGGCCATCGTGGTGCGCTACGTGGTGCTGGCCGACTGGCTGTTCACCACCACGACCATCATCTTCCAGCCCCTGAGCGGCTGGTACATGGCGCACCTGGCCGGCATCCCGCTGAGCACCCCATGGATCTTCTGGAGCTTCGTCCTGTATTTCGTGGCCGGCGCCTGCTGGCTGCCGGTGGTGTGGATCCAGATCCGCATGCGCGCCCTGGCGCAGGCCGCGGTCACGCACAACCAGCCGCTGCCGCCGCGCTACTTCGCGCTGCTCAAGGTCTGGACCGCCCTGGGCGTGCCGGCCTTCCTGGCGCTGGTGGCCGTGTTCTATCTGATGGTGGCGAAGCCGGCTTGAGGCAGCCGGTAGCCCTGCGGGCTCACGTCGGCGCGTAGTCCTCGCGCACGTAGTAGTCGCCCGTGTTGTCGGTGGAGGCGAAATGCCGCGCGCGGTCGGCGTCGCGCACGACGTTGAACTTCACGTCCTCGTGGCGCGCGAACATCACCACCGTGTCGCCGCCCTGCAGGTGCAGCAGCACGTCGCCGTTGACCAGCGGCTCGGCCAGCAGCACCTGCGCGCCCGACAACCGCTCGCACATCGCGCGCCGGCGCGCGTTCTGGAAGCGCTGGTCGTGCAGCGCGTCCATGCGCTTGTCGGGCTGCAGCTCGTCCTCGGCGCGGAACAGCGCCTGCTCGATCTGGCGCTGCCAGTCGCGCAGCACGTCGCGCCGGAACGACGCGGGCATCTCCGCCAGGCGGCCCAGGTCGAGTTGGCCTTCGCCGGTTTCCCAGTCCACGTTCAGGGCAGGCATGTCCATGATCGAGCGCGCTTGATTCAACACAACAAGCGTCAAGTCTGCGCCCGATGCCGCCACGGTGATTGAAACAACAGGAGCACCGCAACGGTGCTGTTTGACATTTCAATGAAGTGCGCGGCCTGGGTGCCACACGCGCCGGTGCAGCATCGGACGCGGCGGATGCGGATCCTGCAGCGGCGTCTCACCCGGCGGCGGGTCGTTGATCTCGCCCGGCGGCTCATCGGGCTCGGGCATCTCGGCCGGCCGCGCCGGCCCGCGAGGTGGCGCCTCGGGCGGCGGCGCCACGGGCAGCTCATGCAGACGCCAGGAACAGGCCAAGGGTTCATCAAGCTTCATGCGTGCGCTCCGGACAAGGCGGGCGAGCAGCGCTGCAAGCCGCGCGCCCGACGCCACCCGGACTTTCACGAGCACGCACACCGGCCGCCGGCGCCGCGCCCCACCACCGGGCACCGAGGCCACCGCCTTTGCCGATCCTCGGCAAAAAGCGCCAGTAAGCACGGCTGCGGCTGAGGGTATTCCAGGAGGTCGGCCGGCCCTCAGTAGCGCGCAAACCCCTGTCGCACAAGGGAGGAAGCGCCCAGGACTCCCATGACAATTGTCATGGCACGAACCATGCTTTCCATCCGGCAGCCCCGGGCACACCACCGTCGCTGCCAGTCTCCCTCCCCTCCTTCCCCAATATGGCGGCTTCGGGCCCGGGGTCCTTTTCGGACCCCTCCCCTCTTTTGCTGCTTCACGGCGAACCGCGCTTCGCCTGGCGCTTCAGCCTTGCGGCCGCGAAGAACCAGCCTCCTTCACTTCGGCCGCGGCGGCCTCAAATCCCGCCCCGGCTCCGCCAGCTTCCCCGCGCGCAGCGCCGCCACCGCCTGCGCCAGCGCGCGCGCCACGTTGCGCACCTCCTCCTGCAGCGCGGCATCGGCGTCCAGCGCGTCGTGGCTGGTGGCATAGGGCTGCCAATAGCCGATGTAGCGGTCCAGCCGCGACAACGCGCCCGCGTCCACCAGCCCCATCCAGTCCAGCCAGTCCGCCAGCGCGCGCCGCACGCCGTCGGTGCCCGCCACGTCGCCGTGCACCACCAGCCCGTAGGCGCGGCCGGCCAGGTGCTTGGGATAGGACCAGCCCCGCAGCTCCAGTGCCTTGGCCTTCTCCGGGTCCTTGCCGCCGGTGCTGGTGGGGTCCGGGTTGCCGCCATCGGCGCACACCAGCCGGTCGATCATCAGCTTCAGCGCGCTGGAGGCCTGGTACCAGTGCACCGGCGTGACGATCAGCACCCCGTGCGCCGCCACCCAGCGCTCGTAGATCTCCGCCATCCAGTCGCCGGTCTGCTGCAGCGAGTGGTTCGGGTAGCACGAGCACGGCCAGTGGCACAGCGGCATGGCGGTGGAGACGCAGCCCTTGCACGGAAAGATGCGCCGCCCCGGCTGCGAGGTCAGCAGGCTCAGGTCCAGCACGTCGGGCTCGATGCCGGCGCCGGCCAGCACCTCGCTGGCCAGCATCACCAGCCGGTGGCTCTTGGAGCGCTCGCCCGGGCACGTGCCGTCGTTGCGCGGCGAGCCGCACACCAGCAGCACGCGCGAGGGCGTGGCCGGGTCCTGCTGGCGCGCCTGCGCCGCCAGCAGCCGCTCGCGCGTGGCGCGCCACTCGTCGGAGAGCTCATAGCCTGGATCGGCGAAGCCCGGCCCCGCCGGCGAGCTCAGCGGCGCCTTGCGGCCCTGCTGGTACGCCTGCCACGCGATCTCCTCCAGCCGCGCGATCGCCGCGTCCTCGGCCCGGAAGGCCGGATCGACGAAGCCCTGCCTGAAGCGCTCACCGAAGGCCGCCCGCTCCAGCATGGGCGGCGTCTGGCCCTTGCGCACGCCGCCGCTCATGGCCGCGCCCCGGCCACGGGGCAGTCAGGAACCCCTGCGGATCTCATGCGGACACCTCCAGGAAAAGCCTGGGCGGCCGGGTGCAAGGCCCATTCCCGCCATGTCGGCGCGGCATGGGGCTTGCCGAGCTTTCAGGCATGGCAACCGCATTCCGCATCGGCCGCCTTGGCCGCTGGCTGCTGGGAGCACTGGCCCTGCTGGTGCTGATCCTGGGCCTGTGCGAAGCCCTGGGCTGGCGCTTCCTGCGCGATCCGCTGCAAAGCCGACTCTCTACCGCGCTGCAGCGCGAGGTCCGCTGCGGCCCCACCTTCAGGCTGCACCTGCTGGGCTCCGTGCGGTTGCAGTGCAGCGAGATCCTGCTGGGCAACCCCGAAGGTGCGCCCTTCCTGTTCGACGAGCAAAAGCAGCCGCGCCCGCTGCTCCACGCCACCGGAGTGCGCATGGCCGTCCCGTATGCCTCGCTGCTGGCCCTGCGCCGCGGCGAAGGGCTGGAGACGGTGGAGATCACCTCGCTGACGCTGGAGCAGCTCGACGCCAACCTGGCGCAGTCCAAGGACGGCCGCGCCAACTTCAAGTTCGGCCCGCCCAAGCCGCCCAAGCCCAGGGGCGAGGAGGAGCCGCTGCTGCTGCCGCGCTTCGGCGAGCTGCAGTTGCGCCAGGGCCGGCTGCGTTTGGAGGACGCGCAGCACGCGGTGTCGGTGGACGGCCGCCTCAGCACCAGCGAGGGCAGCGCCGGCGGCGCCAATGCCGGGCTGCGCGCCGAGGCCGAGGGCCGCTGGCAGGGCAAGCCGCTGGCGATGCGGCTGGAAGCCGGCGGCGTGCTGCCGCTGGTCGGTGGCGACGGCTCGCAGCTCGTGCCCATCAAGCTGCACGTGGAGGCGGCGCATACCCGGATCGACCTGGACGGCCGCGTCGCCGACGTGATGTCGCTGCGCGCGCTGCAGGCGCGCTTCCAGGTCAAGGGCGCCTCGCTGGCCGGTGCCGGCGGCTTCCTGAGCCTGACGCTGCCCACCACCGGCCCCTTCCAGATGGCAGGGACCATCGCCAAAAAGGATGAGCGTTGGCATGCGCTGGTGGAGTCCTTCACCGTGGGCAGCAGCCGCATGCGCGGCGAGTTCGATTTCGACCCCACCCTCAAGCCGCCGCGCCTGTCCGGCACGCTGGCCGGGCAGCGGCTGGCGCTGTCGGACCTGGCCCCGGCGCTGGGCGCCGCCGCCCAAGGCGAAGGGCCCGCCCAGTCCGCGCCGCCGGCCAAGCGCAGCCGCGTGCTGCCACAGCAGGAGTTCGACCTGCCCGAGTTGGGCCGGATGCAGGCCGATGTGCGCATCGACCTGGACAACGCCTTCCTGGGCACCGGTGCACTGGAAAGCTTCCATCCGCTGCAGGCCCGGGTGCTGCTGAAGGACCGTGTGCTCACGCTGCAGGACCTGGTGGCGCGCACCGCCGGCGGCGAGTTGCGCGGCCAGATCGGCCTGGATGCCCGCAGCGAGCAGCCGCAGTGGCAGGCCGGCCTGCGCTGGTCCGACGTGCAACTGGAGCGCTTCGTCAAGCCGCGCAACGTCACCGCCGCCGAGCACCGCGGGGAAGACAAGCCCGCGCCCGGCTACGTCAGCGGCATCCTGGGCGGACAGGCGCAGCTGCGCGGCGTGGGCCGATCCACCGCCGCCATGCTGGCCTCGCTCGACGGCGGCCTGGACCTGTGGGTGCGCAACGGCGCGCTGTCGCACCTGGTGATCGAGGGCCTGGGCCTGGACGTGGCGCAGGCGCTGGGCGTGCTGGTCAAGGGCGACCAGCGCCTGCCGCTGAACTGCGCCGTGGTGCGGGTGAAGGTGCAGGACGGGCTGGTGCGCCCGGAGGTGGCGGTGTTCGACACCAGCGACACCACCATCCTGGCCAGTGGCGAGGTGTCGCTGGCCAAGGAAAGCCTGAACCTCACGCTCGCGGCCCGGCCCAAGGACTTTTCACCGCTGTCGCTGCGCTCGCCGGTGCACGTCGAGGGCAGCTTCGCCGAGCCCGAGGTGAGCCTCGAGCGGGGCAAGCTGGCGCTCAAGCTCGGCGCCGCGACGGCGCTGGCCTTCGTCAACCCGCTGGCGGCGATCCTGCCGCTGATGGACCCCGGCGAGCAGGACAAGGCCGGCTGCCAGCAGACGCTGCGCAAGTTCAGCCGCTGAAAGGCGCGCGGCACGTCTCTGAAACGCAACCCGGCCGCGAAGCGCCAACGCCGCCAGCAGCCACCGCCGCGCCCCACATCGCGGCACGCGGCCGTCTCTTTCCCGCTACACCCCCTGGGAACAGGCCTTGCCGTAAGCCAGGACTGACGCCCCTGCGCCCGGCTCCAGCCGCCGCGCAGTCCGCGACGTCGGTAGGGAAGAGCAACCATGAAAGGACAACACATGAGCCAGCACGACCAATCCGGCCGCCAGGACTACCGCAGCGACGAAGGCCGGTCGGGTCAGGGCCGCCAGCAGCACGAGCAAGGCGGCTACAGCGCCGGCCAGCGTACCGAGGCCGGCAGCACCTACGGCGACTACAGCGGTGGGCGCCAGCACAGCGCGCAAGACATGGTGAGCGGTGCCTACGGCCGCGGCATGGGCAACGACGCCAACTACGGCGGCTCCCAGAGCGACCAGTGGACCGGCCGTGACGACCGCAGCGCCCAGCAGCACGCGCAGAACTGGGGCGGCGGCACCTTCGAGCAGGGCAGCCCCTTCGGCGGCCTGGGCCAGATGGGCCGCACCGATCAGCCCTCCCAGGGCGGCCAGCAGCAGCAAGGCAGCCAGCAATGGCGCCAGCAAGGCGGCGGCACCGATTACGGCTCGCACAGCCTGCACGGCGGCCACGAGGGCGCCTACCAAGGCAGCTACCAGGGCAGCGGCCAGCATGCGCAGTCCGGATCCCTCCCCGGCCAGCAGGAAGGCGGCAACTGGGGCCTGCAGAGCCGCAACCAGCCAGGCACCGACTACGGCTCCCACAGCGCCCAGGGCGGGCACCAGGGCAGCTATCAAGGCAGCTACCAGGGCAACCCGCAGCACGCCCAGTCCGGCGGCCAGGGCCAGCAAGGCGGCGGCTGGGGCGGACAGCGCGACTGGGGCCAGCAGACCGGCGCCTCCAGCATCTACGGCAGCCAGCACAGCCAGTCCTCCGGCGGCGGCCAGTGGGGACAGCCAGGCGGCCAGCACAGCCAGGGCGCCAACCTCGGCCAGCAGCACGGCGGCAACCAAGGCGGCTACGCGGATGACATGCGCGGCGGCATGGGCCAGAGCGGCTACGGCGCCCAGGGCGGCTACGGCGGCTACCAGGGCGGCCAGCACAGCCAGAGCGGCGGCGGCTACCAGCACACCCAGGGCGGCCAGCAGGGCAGCCAGTGGGGCCAGTACACGGGCGGCGGCCAGTCGGGCACCGGCTTCAGCAGCCAGCAGAGCCAGTCCGGCGGCGGCTTCGGCGGCGGCCAGCACGCCACCAGCTTCACCGGCGGCCAGCATGGGTCGATGAGCGGGGCCTGGGGCGGCGACCAGCAGGCCGGCCAGTGGGGCAGCCAGCACAGCGGCATGGGCGGCGGCATGGGCAGCGGCTACAGCGGCCAGGGTGGACCAGGCGGCAGCCGCCAGGGCGGCATGCAGGCCAGCACCCTCTCCGGCGGCGGCCAGCACGGCGGCCTGCACAGCAGCCCGCAAGGCGGCTACGGCGACGACATGCGCGGCAGCGGCACGCATCTCAGCGGCTACGGCAGCGGGATGCAGGGCAGCACCTACGGCCCCGGCATCAACGAGAACCGCCACGGCGCCCAGCAGCACCTGAGCAACTTCGGCGGCGGCGAGCAGTACGGCGGCAGCCAGCACCAGGGCAGCACCTGGGGCAGCGGCCAGCACACCCAGTCTGGCGGCTACGGCGGCCAGCACACGCAGATGAGCCAGCACGGCAGCCAGGGCGGCTTCGGTGGCAACCCGCAGCACAGCCAGTCCGGTTTCGGCGGCCAGCAGGGCTACCAGGGCGGTGACTACGGCAGCAGCCAGGGTGGCGGCTACGGCGGCCAGCAAGGCGGTGGCCAATGGGGCGGCCAGGGCGGTTACGGCAGCAGCCAGCACAGCCAGTCCGGCGGCTATGGCAGCCAGCAAGGCCAGTGGGGCCAGCACGGCGGCAGCCAGCAGGGCATGGGCGGCACCTACCCGGGCAGCGGCCAGCACAGCCAGTTCAGTGGCTACGGCGGCCAGCAGGGCGGCTCCTCCTACGGCAGCGGCCAGCAAGGCGGTCCCTCGCAAAGCAGCTACGGCGGCAGCAGCCACCAGGCCAGCCAGTTCAGCGGCAACCTGCACCAGCAAGGCGGCGGCAGTGGCTCCGGCAGTTGGGGCGGCTCGCAGAGCTTCGAGGGCTCGCAGGGCCGGGGCTACGGCGGGCAGCAGCCCTCCTGGGGCCAGCACGGGTCTCAGGGCTCGCACGAGGGCGAACACTTCGACCCCGAGTACCAGCAGTGGCGCACCGAGCAGATGCGCAGCCTGGATGACGACTACCGCAGCTGGCGCCAGGACCGCTACAAGAAGTTCAGCGACGAGTTCAGCCAGTGGCGCAGCAGCCGCGGCGGCTCGCAGGGTGGCAGCTCCTCGTCCCTGGGCGGCGGCAGCACCACGGGCAGCAGCCAGGGCGGCGGGCTCGGCGGTGCCTCGTCCGGGCTGGGGTCCCAGCGCTTCGGCAACCAGGGCACGCCGGGCAGCATGGGCTCGCAATCCGGCGCCTCCGGCGGCGAGGCCAGTGCCTCTTCGACCGGCTCGTCCTCCATCAGCAGCCAGGGCCTGAGCCAGAGCAGCGCCGGCATGGGCGCGAGCCTGTCCTCGCTGGACAGCAGCGCCGGCACCTCGGACCTGAGCCGCGGCAATGACGCCGACCGCGCCCTGGGCAGCAGCAGCGCCTCGGGCAGCGGGCTGTCCGCTGGCAGCCTGGGTTCGGGCAGCAGCACCTCGGGCGGCGGCACGGGCAGCAGCAGCATCGGCGGCAGCGGCGCCAGCGGTGCCGGGCTCGGTGGCGGCGGCTCATCGCTGACCGCCGGCGGCGGCAGCACCGGCGCGGGCCAGGGCAGCAGCCTGTCCACGGCCCCCAGCAGCCTCAGCGGCAGCAGCGCCGAGAAGTCGGGCAGCACCAGCAGCCTGTCTTCTGGTAGCAGCCACAGCGGCTCCAGCTCGGCCTCGTCCTCCGGCAGCAGCAACGTGTCCTCGGGCACCAGCACCGGCGGCGCCTCCTCGGCGGCGGGGCTGAGCACTTCGGGGGGCAGCGCCCTGTCCGGCAGCGGCAGCACCGGCGGCCTGGGGTCGAGCAGCAGTCTGGGTTCCGGCAACGGCGGCAAGAGTGCAGGCAGTTCCCTGAGCAGCGGCAGCGCCACCGGCAGCCACAGTGGCAGCTCGGCCACCTCCATCGGCTCATCCAGCAGCAGCCCGGGTGCGTCGGGTTCCTCCGGCTCCTCGTCCGGCAGCTCCAAGAGCTAAGGTAAGGGCGGCGCGCTGTCAGGCGCCGCTTGAGCAGGGCGCCCCCCACGGGGCGCCTTTTTCTTTGATGCAACCGCGCCCCGGGCGCGCTCCTCCAACACACGCGTCGTTCTTCAGGGAGTTCCATGAAACGTGTTCCCCGCGCCTTCAGCCGGCTGCTGCAGCACCGTAGGGCCATGCTGTTGAGCCTGGCCACGCTGGGCGGTTCCACCCTGCCCTTCACCCGGGCCCGAGCCACCACGCCAGCGCGCGCCGGCAGCGTGCCCGGCGTGCGCGAGGACCGGCGACGACAGCCCACCGCGCCGCTGCAAGGCGACACCGGCGCCGTGCTCCTGGCCATCGGCGGCAACGAGGACCGGCGCGAGGGGATGGCGGTGCTGCGCCGCTTCGTGCAGCACTGCGGCGGGCCGCAGGCGCGCATCGTGGTGCTCACCGCCGCCAGCACGGTGCCGCAGATCCTGTGGGCCGGCTACGAGCGCGCCTTCGCGGCGCTGGGCGTGCAGCGCTGCGTGGAGCTGGGCCTGTCCTCGCGCGAGGAGGCCGACGCGCCGGCGGCGGTGCGCGAGATCCTGGCCGCCGACGGCGTCTTCCTCACCGGCGGCGACCAGCGCCGGCTGCTGTCGGTGCTGGGCGGCAGCGCGGTGGCCGAAGCGCTGCGCCGTGCGCGGGCGCAGCGCGGCCTGTGCGTGGCCGGCACCAGCGCCGGGGCGGCGGCGCTGTCGCGCCAGATGCTCGCCGGCGGCCGCGCCCCGCTGCTGCCGGAGAAGGACGTGGTGCTGCTCGACGAGGGCCTGGACCTGCTGCCCGGGGCCATCATCGACCAGCACTTCTCCGAGCGCCGCCGCCTGGCGCGGCTGATGTCGGCCGTGGCCCAGCACCCGCAGCTGCTGGGCGTGGGCATCGACGAGGACACGGCGCTGGTGGTGGAGCGCGGCGCCATCGAGGTGGTGGGCAGCGGCGCGGTGACGCTGCTCGACGGCCGCCACATGGCGTCGAGCATCGAGCGCGCGCAGCCCGGCGACCGGCTCACCCTGGCCGGGCTGCGCGTGCACGTGCTGCAAGCGGGGCAGCGGCTGGGGCTGCAGGCCGACGGCACGACGGTGGCGGCGCCGGGGCTGCAGGAGGCGGTGGAGGTGCTGGTGCGGGCGGTGTGATTCCAGTTCGCGATTGCCGGTGAAGTAATTCCGTCATGCCCGCGCAGGCGGGCATCCACGCGGACCGGGATGCCGCCCGGAGTTCGTGGACACCCGCCTCCGCGGGTGTGACGGGATTCTTTAAGTCGGCGTCAAGAACTGGTATGAGATGTGAAAACGCCGCCGGACTCTCCAGAGCCCAGCGGCGTTGCGACGCGGCACCGGCCGGCCCCGGTGCGCATCAGCAGCAAACCCTCAGACGTGCTTCCTGCGCCGCTCCACCGCCTCGATGCGCAGCGTCTGGCGGTACTTGGTGACGGTGCGCCGCGCCACTACCAGGCCCTGGCGCGCGAGCTGGCGCGCGATCTCGGCATCCGACAGCGGCGCCTCGGGCCGCTCGGCCTCGATCATGTCCTTGATCAACCCGCGAATGGCCGTGGCCGAGCAGGTGCCGCCGCCGGCCGTGGCCATGGCGCGCGAGAAGAAGTACTTCAGCTCGAACACGCCCAGCGGCGTGGCCATGTACTTGTTGTTGGTCACGCGCGAAACGGTCGATTCGTGCAACCCCACCTCGTCGGCGATCTCGCGCAGGCCCAGCGGCTTCATCGCCATCGCGCCGTACTCCAGGAAGTGGCGCTGCCGGTTCACGATCGCCTGCGCCACACTGACGATGGTGGAGAAGCGCTGCTCCACGTTGCGCACCGTCCAGCGCGCCTCCTGCAGGTGCGCCGCCAGCTCGGCATGCATGCCGTTGCGGTGGCGCTGGAACAGCTCGGCATAGACACGGTTCAGCCGCACCTTGGGCACGATCGCCGGGTTGAGCGTCGCCACCCACTGGCCGCGCACCTTGCGCACGATCACGTCAGGCGTCAGGTACTGGATGTTGGCCGCGCCATAGCGCCAGCCCGGGCGCGGATCGAGCCGGCGGATGCGCGCGCACACGGCCTCGACCTCCTCCACCGGGCGCGAGAGGAAGCGCGAGAGCGAGTTGACGTCCTTGGCCGCCAGCGCATCGAGCTTCTCGCTGATGACGGCCTGCGCCAGCGCGCGCTGGTGCGAGCACTCGATGGCCGGCAGCTGCAGCAGCAGGCACTCCTGCACGCTGCGCGCGGCCACGCCCGCGGGCTCCAGCGACTGCACGCGCTTGAGCGCGATCTGCATCTCCTCCAGCGTGGCCTCCGGGTCGAGCTCGCATACCTGCGCCAACTCCTCCAGCGGCACGCGCAGATAGCCGTCGTCGTCCAGCGACTCCACGATGGCCTTGGCCAGCGCCATGTCGCGCAGCGACAGCGGCAGCAGGTTGAGCTGCCCGTGCAGATGCTCGGCCAGCGAGTGCTGCACCGCCATCGTGTCCATCAGGCTGAGCTCGCCGTCCTCGCGCTTGCGGTTGCCGCTGCTGCCGTCGGCCTGCCAGCTGTCGCGCTCGGCGTCGCGCTCCATGGCGCTGTCGGAACTGCCGTAATCGGGTGCCTCGGTGGCCTCGGGCACCGTGACGCTGGTCAGCGCATCGGCCGCCAGCGGCGCGCCCTCGGCATCGGGCGTGGCGGGGGCGTCCTCGCTCTCGTCCGCCTCCAGGAACGGGTTGCGGCCCAGCGCGTCCATCACCTCCTGCGCGAAATCCAGCGACGACAACTGCAACAGCCGCACGGCCTGCTGCAGACGGGGGGACAGGGCCTGCTGCTGCCGGTGCTCGGTGCGAAGCACGGGTGCGTTCATTCAGTAGCTCCTCATTGGAATAGACGCCCATTCGGCGTCTTGGCAGGCACTCAGTCCGCACCATTCATGCCAGTCTTGCAGGCCAAAAACTTTCCGTAACGGTTGATGCAGTCATAGCGCGCCCACGTCCTTGGCGCGGCGCTCTCCCCTCACACCGGAGGTCTGCGAGCGCTTGCAATCTGTAATCAAAAAAATGACCGGCCAGAGCAAGCGGAGTCCGGCACACGGGCGCCGCTGCCGTGGCGGCCCCGGCGTAACGGCTTTGCCGCAAGCGCTGCGGCGCCGCGGCAAGAACACGCCTCAGCGCGTGCGCTTGGGTGGCGGGCTGGCGCTGCCGGGCGTGACCTGCTGGTGGTAGGCGGGATCGGTGGCGTGGCCGTAGCTGGTGTCCTGCAGCCCGGCCTCCACGTCGGCATAGGCCTGCTGCGCCTCCTCGGGGCTGGTGTTGGGCGTGGCCTGCTGCTCGTGCGCCGACTCGTCGCGCTCGTGCGGCAGCCGCGGCCCCGGCGCACCGCCCTTGGAGGATTGGGTCATGCCGTGGCCCGGCCGCGCATCGGGCGGGTTGTGGGGGGCGCCCTTGGGCAGGCCGGGGTCGGCGTCCTGGGGCGTCTGCACGGGTTCTCGCGCTTCTCGCATGGTGGCTCCTGTGAAGTCCTTGCCTGGGGCATTGATGGTTGAGGCGGCAGCTTTCATTCCTGCCCGTCACGTTGTCCGGGGCACGTCGCTTGCCGAAAGGACGCCATCACCGATCCGACATCCCTCAAGGAGCTGGCCCATGCCCACCGCTGAAAAGACCACCCGTTCCACCGGCGCCGCGGCCGCGCGCGAGCAGGTGCTGAACATGCTCAAGGAAGACCACAAGCGCGCGAAGAAAGCCTTCAAGGACTTCGAGAAGCTCGACGCCGAGAAGCAGCCCGACGAATGCAAGGAACTGGTGGAGCAGACCTGCGGCGAGCTGCAGGTGCACACCACGCTGGAGGAAGAGATCTTCTACCCCGCCGTGCGCCAGGCGCTCAAGGAGCAGGACCTGCTGGACGAGGCCGAGGTCGAGCACAACTCCGCCAAGCAGCTCATCGAGCAGCTGCAGACCATGCAGCAGGGCGGCCAGATGGACGGCAAGTTCGCCGCCACCTTCACGGTGCTGGGCGAGTACGTGAAGCACCACATCAAGGAAGAGGAAGGCGAGCTCTTCGAGCAGTGCGAGAAGGCCGGCAACAAGGTGGACTGGGCCGCCCTGGGCGAACAGATGGCCGCGCGCAAGGCCGAGCTGATGGAAGAGCTGCTGCCGCAACAGACCGCGCCGCTGACGGCTGGGCAGGACGAGGCCTGAGCCCGGGGCCGATGTCCGCCCTGCCGACCGACTCAACCCCACTGCCGCCGACCGATGTGCCCCTGCGGTCCTTCTGGATCGGCGGCTTCGAAGGTGCCGACCATGTGAACGCCCACGGCCGGCCGCTGGACATGGTGCGCGCCAACGGGCACCTGCAGCGGCTGGACGAGGACTACGCCCGCTGCGCCGGGCTGGGCCTGCGCAGCCTGCGCGAGAGCCTGGGCTGGCGCCTGACCGAGACCGCGCCCGGTGTCTTCGACTTCACACGCGCGCGCCGCATGGCGCGCTGCGCGCGGCGCCACGGCGTGCAGCTGCTGTGGAGCCTGATGCACTACGGCACGCCGCCGGACGTGGATCTGTTCGACGACGGCTGGATCCCGCGCTTCGCCGCCTTCGCCGCCGCCGCGGCACGGGTGCTGGGCGAGGAAAGCGAGCTGCCGCCCATCTATACCCCCATCAACGAGATCAGCTTCCTGGCCTGGGCCGTGTCGGCCAGCCGGCTGATGCATCCCTATGGCTTGCGCCTGCAGGGCCCGTTGGAGAGCACGCTCACCAGCGGCTACGACGTCAAGCGCCGCCTGGTGCGCGCGGCGCTGGCGGCGGTGGAGGCTATCCGCCGCGTGGACCCGCGCGCGCGCTTCATGCACATCGACCCGCTGGTGCACGTGGTGCCGCCGCCGGGGCGCCCGGAGCTGCGGCCGCAGTCCGACGAGGTGGCCGCCTACCAGTGGCAAGCCTGGGACATGCTGGCCGGGCGCAGCGAGCCGCAGCTCGGCGGCCATCCGCAAGCGCTCGACATCGTCGGTGTCAACCACTACCACAGCGGCCAGTGGGAGCTGCTCACCGAAAAGCGGTTGCGCTGGCACGAGCAGGACCCGCGCCGCAAGCCGCCGGCGCTGCTGCTGCGCGAGACCTGGCAGCGCTATCACCGCCCGATCGTTGTGGCCGAAACCAGCCACGTCGGCGCCGGCCGCGTGGCCTGGCTGCACGACATGGCCACGCAGGTGCAGCGCGCACGCGAGGACGGCGTGCCGGTAAAAGGCCTCTGCCTGTACCCGGTGGTGGACCGTCCCGACTGGGACACACCCGGCCACTGGCACCACAGCGGGCTCTGGGACGTGCAGCCGCCCGCGCCCGGGGCGATGGAGGAAGGTCCCGGGGCGCCTCACGGGGCCCCGCGGGAAGCACCGGAAGCCTTCCCCCGGCTGCTGAACACCGAATACGCCGGCGCGCTGCGCTGGTGGCAGACGCGGCTGGCCGAGCCGGCATCCCGCCTGCCTCTTCCCTCTGGTCAAACGGACTTCACCCCCAATCGAGGAACCGCCATGCCCCCTTCGTCCGCACCGGGCACTGTCCTGCCCTCCCTGGTCGTGTTCTCGCACCTGCGCTGGGGATTCGTGTACCAGCGCCCCCAGCACCTGCTCTCGCGCCTGGCCGAGTTCTACCGCGTGCTGTTCGTGGAGGAGCCCATCCACTGCGAAGGCGAGCCGCGGGTGGACCGCGTGCCGCAGGGGCCCAATCTCGAAGTGCTGGTGCCGCGCACGCCGGTCACGGCCCCGGGCTTCCACGACGACCAGCTCAGCCTGTTGAAACCGCTGCTGGCGGAGTTCCTGCGCGAGCAGGGCGTGGAAGACAGCCTGGTGTGGTTCTACACGCCCATGGCGCTGCCGCTGGTCGCCGCGCTCAAGCCGCGGGTGGTGGTGTACGACTGCATGGACGAGCTCTCGGCCTTCAAGAACGCACCCAAGCAGTTGCGCCAGCGCGAGACGGCGCTCATGAAGATGGCCAGCGTGGTGTTCACCGGCGGCCCGGCGCTGTATGAGGCCAAGCGTCCGCTGCATCCCAACGTGCACTGCCTGCCCAGCTCGGTGGACGTCAACCACTTCGCGCCGCAGCGCCTGAAGGCCGACAGCGCCGAGGCGGTGGAGGCGCAGCGGCTGCAGGCCAACATCGCCCCGGGGCCGCGCCTGGGCTTCTACGGCGTGATCGACGAGCGGCTGGACCTGGATCTCGTGGCGGCCGTCGCCGATGCCCATCCGGAGTGGCAGCTGGTGATGGTGGGCCCGGTGGTCAAGATCGACCCGGCCACGCTGCCGCAGCGCGCCAACATCACCTACCTCGGCATGCAGAGCTACGCGATGCTGCCGCACCTGATGGCGGCCTGGGACCTGTGCCTGATGCCTTTCGCGCTCAACGAGTCCACGCGCTTCATCAGCCCGACCAAGACGCTGGAGTACATGGCCGGCGAGAAGCCGGTGGTCTCCACCGCCGTGCGCGACGTGGAGGTGCCCTACGGCGACGTGGTGCGCATCGGGCGCGACCACGCCGACTTCATCGCCGGCTGCGAGGAGATGCTCGCGCTCACCGAGGCGCAGCGCCGGCTGCTGGTGGGACGCATGCAGGAGGCGCTGCGCAAGGTGTCGTGGGACCGCAGCGCGCGCACGGTGCTGCGCTGCCTGCACCAGGCGCTGCGCGACTCGACGGTGGACTCGCCGGCGGCGCTGCGCGAGCTGGCCGGGCTGGCGCCGGCCGAGAGCGCCGAAAGCGCCGCGGCCGCGACGCTCACCCGCACCCCGGCCGCGGCGCAGCCGCCGGCGGTGCGGCACCTCATCGTCGGCGCCGGCGCCACGGGGCTGGCGGCGGCCTACACCCTGGGCCTGCACGGCGAGGGCCACGACACGCTGGTGGTGGAGCGCGAGGAGCACGTGGGCGGTGGCTGCCGCTCGGTGCACCAGCAGGGCTACACCTTCGACCACGGCGCGCACGTGCTGCAGTCGGCCGACCCCGAGGTGCGCGCGCTGGCCGAGCGGCTGCTGGGCGACAACCTGCACTGGCAGCCCCCGCGCGTGCGGCACGCCGACAACCCCGTCTCGCAGGAAGGGCTGCCGCCGCTGCGCGAGGACCGCGACTTCGGCTACCCGGTGCGCGGCGGCTTCCAGGCGCTGATGGACGCCTTCCTGCCGGTGCTGGACTGCGACCTGGCGCTCAAGACCACGCTGCTGCACCTCTCGCCCTCGCGCCGCACGGTGCGGCTGGACGACGGGCGCTCGCTGCGCTTCGACACGCTGGTGAGCACCATGCCGCTGCCGGCGCTGGTGCAGGCCTGCGGCGACGAGGCGCCGGCCGAGCTGCGCAACGCCGCGCGCGGGCTGCGCCAGGGCTCGCTGCGCTGCGTGAACCTGGGTATCGGCCTGGCACCCGGGCGCCAGGCGCTGACCGAGGCGCACTGGATCACGGCGCCGGCAGGCACGGTGTTCCAGCGCGTGTTCGTGCAGGGCAATGCCAGCCCGCACAACAACGCTCCGGCCGGCTTTGCGCTGTGCTGCGAGATCGCCTACGGGCCCGACAAGCCGCTGCCCTGCGAGGGCGCCGCGCTGATCGACCGCGTGATCGAGGACTGCCGCCGCATCGGGCTGTTCACCAGCGCCGACCCGGTGCAATTCGCCTCGCAGCTGGACCTGCCCTGCGCGCGCGCGCTGCCCGATGCGACGCAGCAGGCGTCGCTGGTGCTGATCCGGCAGTGGTTCGCCGAGCACGGCATCGTGCTGGCCGGCCACCACGGCCGCTGGCAGCCCGACGGCGCACCGCACGCCTTCACCGCCGGCCGTCAGGCGGCCGAACTGGTGATGACGCTGCTGGCGCAGCGCCGGGCCGACGGGGCGGCGCTGCAGCAGCAGGCGGGGTGAAAACCGGCCATTGGTGATTGCGGCACCGCGTCAGCCAGGGCGCCACGCGCCCTGGTCCGTCCCGGCGCTGCGCCGCCGTCGCCCAGCCCTCAGGGCTGCACCAGTTGCTTCTGAAACCACCCCGCTGCCGCCTTCGACGCCGCCTCCAGCGTCCCCGGCTCGTCGAACAGGTGCGTCGCGCCCGGGATCACCAGCAGCTCGCAGGACTCGCCCAGCGCCTGCCGCGCCTGCTCGTTGAGCTGCAGCACCTCGGTGTCGAGCTCGCCGACGATCAGCAGCACGGGGATGCGCAGCGAGTCCAACGCCCCGTCCGCCAAGTCCGGACGGCCACCGCGCGACACCACGGCCCGGATGGCGCCGTCCTGATGCGCCGCCAGCAACGCCGCCGCCGCGCCGGTACTCGCGCCCAGGGCGCCCAGCGGCAGCCCGGCCGTGCCCGGCTGCTGTTGCAACCAGCGCGCCGCCTCCACCAACCGCGTGGCCAGCAGCGGGATGTCGAAGGTGTTGCGTCGGTCCAGCGACTCCTGCAGCGTGAGCATGTCCGCCCGCAGCGAGGCCAGGCCCGCCTCGGCCAGCACCTGCGCCGTATGGCGATGGCGCGGGCTCAGGTGGTCGCTGCCGCTGCCATGCGCGATCAGCACCACGCCGCGCGGCTGCGGCGGCAGCACCAGCAGGCCCGGTAGGCCGTGCGGCGGCAGCGTCACGGGCTGCTCGGTAGCGGCGGCGGCCACGGTGGCGGAGGCTGGAGGTTGCATGGCGGGTTCCTTCCTGGGTGATGAATGAATGAGTGGTACCTGCGGCGCCGTTCAGCCGGCGTGGGCGGCCTCGTCCAGCAGCCGGACGACTTCCTCGTCCTCGGTCTGGTCGAAGTCGAGGTAGAAGCGCCCCACCGCGCCCAGGTCGTAGGGCTGCAGCGGGCACACCACGTCGCCTTCGGGCAGCGGCAGTTGCGCCAGCGTCTGCGGCGGGCCCACGGGCACGGCCAGCACCGTGCGCGCCGCGCCCATGCCGGCAAGCGCCTGCAGCCCCGCGCGCACCGTGCCGCCGGTGGCGATGCCGTCGTCCACCAGCACCACCTCGCGCCCGGCCACCGCCGGCGGCGGACGCCCGCCGCGCAGCCGCTGCCGCTGCTCCTCGATGCGCGCGAGCTGCCGCGCCACCTCGGCCTCGATGTAGTCGTCCGAAGGCTGCACCAGCGCCATCAGCTCGGGGTTGAGGAAGCGCTGCGGCGGGTCACCCTCCACCACCGCGCCGAGGCCCAGCTCCGGGTTGTGCGGCGCGCCCAGCTTGCGCACCAGCAGGATGTCCAGCGGCGCCTTCAGCGCCCGGGCGATCTCGAACGCCACCGGCACGCCGCCGCGCGGCAGGCCCAGCACCAGCGGCGGCGTGGGCTTGGGCCAGGGTGACAACAGCGCCGCCAGACGCCGGCCGGCGTCGCGGCGATCGAGGTACTGGAGCATGGGCATGGCGCACGAGGCTGATTCCCGCAGGGCGCGGCAAGCGCGGTGCCTGTTCGGGAACCGCCGAACGGTGCGGGTCACCCTTCAGCCGTCAGCTCGAAGAAGGCGTGGCGCTCGTGGCTGACGCGATGCGACAGGTGCGCCACATCAGCCTCCAGCACGAAGCCCGATGCGCCTCACCCCAGCGCCGTATCCAGCACCATCATCAGCACGAAGCCGATGATCAGTCCCATCGTGGCGTGTCCCTCGTGCCCGGCGCGGTGCGACTCCGGGATGATCTCGTGGCTGATGACGAAGAGCATCGCCCCGGCCGCGAAGGCCAGGCCCCAGGGCAGCAGGCTGGCTGACAGCCCGATCACTGCCGCGCCCAGTACCGCGCCCACGGGCTCGATCGCCCCCGACACCGCGCCCAGGAACACCGAGAAGCCGCGCGTGTAGCCCACGCCCTGCAGCGCCAGCGCGATCACCAGCCCCTCGGGCACGTCCTGGATCGCGATGCCCGTGGCCAGCGCGCTGGCGCCCACCAGGTCCGTGCCGGCGAAGGCCACGCCGATGGCCAGCCCCTCCGGCAGGTTGTGCAGCGACACCGCGAACACGAACAGCCACGTGCGCTTGAGCGCGTGCGCGCGCGGGTTGTCGCGCTCGAAACCTTTGATGAAGTGCTCGTGCGGCAGCCAGCGGTCCAGCACCAGCAGCAGCAGCGCCCCGAGCACGATGCCGCCGCCGACGATCGCCCCCGCCTCCCACGGCCCGGCGCCCTGGGCCTGCGCGGCGTTCAGGCCCGGGATGGTCAGCGAGAAGGCGCAGGCCGCCAGCATCACGCCGGCGCCGAAGCCCAGCATCGTGTCGCGCGTGCGCGTGGAGCTCTGCTGCGCCAGCAGCACCGGCAGCGTGCCCAGCGCCGTGGCCGCGGCGGCGATGCCGCCGGCCAGCAGGGCCTGGCGCACCGCTAGCGGCCAGTCCGCCAGCGACTCCCACAGCAGGGAGCCGCCGGCCAGGCAGCCGGCCGCGAAGAGCAGCAGCCCCAGCCGCTGGCGCGGCTTGAGCACCGGGCTCAGCGCATGGGCCCGAGGCCCGCCGGGATGCTGCTCGACCGCCATGGCTCAGCCCTGCTGGCCCGAGCGCGGCGACAGGGGCGGCTGCGCCGCGTCCGGCGACTGCGGCGCGGTGCCGTCGCTGCCGAGTTCGGCGCCGGTGATGGGGTCGCCGACTTGCGCCGAGCGCGTGCGCATCATCAGCTGCTGCGCGATCTTGGCCTCGGTGGAGGTGAGTTTCACGTCGAAGGTGCCGCCCTTGCCGTCCACGCCGATCTGCTGGCCGCGCTCGCTCACGACGTTGAAGTGCTCGTCGCTGTTCCACGGCCCGCGCGCGTTGCCCTCGCCCTGCGACATGTCGTAGTACACCTGCGAGAACTGCGGCATGCCCGGCAGCTTGCCCGGCGGGAAGTTGCCCTGGATGGAGTACAGCGCCTTCTCGAAGCTCTGCTGGTGCGCGATCTCGCGCGTCATCAGGAAGCCCAGGGCCTCCTTCACGCCGGGATCGTCGGTGAGGTTGATCAGCCGCTCGTAGATGATCTTGGCGCGCGCCTCGGCGGCGATGTTGGAGCGCAGGTCGCTGGTGGGATCGCCGATGGTGTCGATGTAGGCCGCCGTCCAGGGCACGCCGGCGGAGTTGGTCAGCGGCGCGCCGGCGCCGTAGAGCACCTGCGTGACGTGCGAGTCGTTGCCGCGGCCGGAGATCTTGCGGTAGAGCTCGCCCTCCTTGTCCACGCCTTCGGAAATCTCGCCCTTGGCGCCCTTGTTGAGCATGCACACCAGCGTGCCGATCACCTCCAGGTGGCTGAGCTCCTCGGTGGCGATGTCGATGAGCATGTCGCGCCGGCCGGGGTCGTCCTCGGCCAGGTACTGCGTGAAGTAGCGGCCGGCCGCGGCCAGCTCGCCCTGCGGACCGCCGAACTGCTCCAGCAGCAGGTTTGCCAGACCGGGGTTGGTCTCGTTGACGCGGACCGTGTACTGCAATGCCTTGTTGTGGGCAAACATCGAAAAACTCCTGTGCTTGGCGGGCACCGGGCCCACCGGGGGTGTTGCAGGAAGGGTGAGTGACAGCGGCTGCCGTCGCGACTGCGCGAGCCGCGGCGTCAGCAGGCGCCTGGTGCTGCAGTAGGCAAGCCCCATACCCAGGGATAGGCGCTGGATCCGGCCCGCATGCCGGGCCTGAACCCACGCCCGCCCCCGGGGCGCCGCCGGGGGCCGGGCGCGGCATTTGCCTTGTGGGCCTCGGAATCGCCGGTGTTGTTGCCGGCGACCAGACACAGGAGGAACCTCACCATGTCCCAACGCCGCATGTCCCCCTTCGCCGCCTCGATGCTGGCCGTGAGCCTGATGTTCGGTGCCGCTGGTTGCGCAGTCACCAGTGGCCAGAGCACGGTGGGCCAGTACGTGGACGACGCCACCATCACCTCGCGCGTGAAGGCGCGCATGGCCAAGGACCCGCAGGTCAGCGCCATGCGCATCAACGTGGACACGCTCAACGGCGTGGTGCAGCTCTCGGGCTTCGCCACCAGCGAGGCCGAGCGCACCGAGGCCGGCCGCATCGTGCGCGAAGTGCCGGACGTGAAGGACGTGCGCAACAACATCGTGGTGCGCGCGCCGCAGTAAGCCGGCCCGCGCCACGGGCGCGGAGCGGCCTCAATGCCGCCGCGCCCGCTGCCCCTGCGCTGACGACACCCGCTGCGGGCCGCCACCCGGTTGCCCATGCAACCGGTGCGGCGCTGTGCCACCCGCAGCACCACCCGGCACGCCGGGCGCCGGCCCCGCGCCCGCACGCGCATGGGCCGCCGCCTGCGCCGCCGTCACCCTGTGCTGCCGCGCGTCCCACTCCCGGCCCAGCGCCGCGCCGAAGAGCAGGATCTGCGAGGAGTAATACACCCACAGCAGCACCACCACGAAGGAGCCCGCCGCGCCGTAGCTCGACGCCACCGAGGCCCGCCCCAGGTACATGCCGATGAAGGTCTTGCCCACCACGAACAGCCCGGCGCTGACGCAGGCCGAGATGATCAGCGCGCGGCGCGACGGAGCCTCATCGGGCAGCCAGCGCAGGATCGAACCGAAGGCCACGCTCAGCACCAGGAACGACACGCCCAGCTCCGACACCCGCGCCAGCACCGCCAGCGCCGGGTAGCGCGCCGAGATCGCCTGCAGCACGCCCGCCAGCACGGCGCTCACCAGCAGCGAGGCGATCAGCAGGAAGCCGAAGCCCAGCAGCAGCGCGAAGGCCGTCAGCCGCACGCGCAGCATGGCGCTCACGCCGGTGCGCTTGGGCTTGATGTGGCCGATGGCGTTGAGCGCGCGCTGCAGCTCCGCGAACACGCCCGTGGCGCCCACCAGCAGCGTGGCCAAGCCCATCACGGCGGCCAGGCCGCCGCCGGGCTGGCGCCAGGCCGCTTCGATCATGGCCTGGATCGCCTGCGCCGCCTGCAGGCCCACCAGGTCCTGGATCTGCGCCACCACCTGCCCGCGCGCGGCCTCCTGCCCGAACACCGCACCAGCAATGGCGATGGCGATCACCAGCAGCGGCGCCAGCGAGAAGATCGTGTAGAAGGCGATGGAGGCGCCGAGCTGCGGCCCGGCCGCGTTGATCCAGCGCTGCACCGAGGCCCACACCCACACCAGCGTGCGCCGCAGTGGCGGCGGCAACCGGTGCCAGGCATGGCGGTGCCAAGTAGCGAAGCTCATGCGCCGAACTCCTGCAGATGGCGTGCCCACAGCGGCATGAAAGCTGCTGAGCAGCCGGGACGATTCACCTTTCCGCCGAGCGAGCCGTGCATGCGCCGTCCTCCGTTCCGCGGCCCGCGCATGCCGCCATGAGCGCCGATCCTGCCTCTTTTACCCACCCCGCGGCGCTGGCCGGCGTGGCCGGCGCCGAGCCCCTGGACGCCGCAGCGGCGTCAGCACTGCCGCCCGCGCCCGCGGCGGCCGCCACGCCGGTGCCCGTGCCCACGCCCTGGCACGGCAGCCCGGCACTCAAGGGCCTGCTGGCCATCGCCACCATTTTCCTGATGAAGGTCGCGCAGCCGCTGCTGGTGCCGGTGGTGGTGGCGGTGGTGCTGACCTTCCTGTTGTCGCCGCAGGTGCGCGCGCTGCGCCGCCACGGCGTGCCGGAGGTGCTGGGCGCGCTGGTGCTGGTGCTGGCGCTGCTGGGCGGCACGGCGCTGCTGGGCAGCGCGCTGGTCACGCCCGCGGCGCAGTGGTGGGCACGCGCACCCAGTGTCATGACGGCGGTGGAGCAGCAGATCGACCGCCTGCGCCGCGCCATCCCCATCCTGGCGCCGCCCGAGCGCCCGCCGGTGTCGCGCAGCAACGCGCCGCCGCCGGCGGACCCGATCAAGGACAAGATCGCCAGCGAGGGCGTCACGCTCACGCGCCTGGTGCTCAGCCATGTCCTGAGTTTCGGCGTCTCGGCGGCCACCACGGTGATCCTGCTGTACTTCCTGCTGGCCTCCGAGCACTGGATGCTCTCGCGCACCGTGGAGGCCATCCCGCGCCGGCGCACGCGGGCGCTGGTGGTGGCGGGCGTGCGCAGCGCGCAGCAGGAGATCGGCCAGTTCCTGGGCGCGCTGAGCATCATCAACCTGGGCGTGGCGCTGGTCACGGGCGGCGCCATGGCCTGGATCGGGCTGCCCAACCCGGTGCTGTGGGGCACGCTGGCCGGGGTGCTGAACTTCATCCCCTACATCGGCCCGCTGGTGGCCACGCTGCTGCTGCTCACGGCCGGGCTGCTGAGCTTCGGCGACTCGGCGCTGCTGGTGGCGCCAGCGGCGGCCTATGTGCTCATCCACGCCATCGAGGCCAACGTGGTCAGCCCGGTGTTCGTGAGCAAGCGGCTGTCGCTGAGCCCGATCTCGGTCGTGCTGTCCGTGATGTTCTGGGCCTGGTTGTGGGGCGTGGCCGGGGCGGTGCTGGCCGTGCCGATCCTGGTGGGGCTGCGCAGCGTGTGCAAGCGCAACCGCCGGCTGCGGCTGCTGTGCGTCTACCTCGAAGGCAGCCGCCGCCCGCCACCCTCGCTGGCCTCGCTGCTGCGCCACAAGCGCCGGCGTCCGCGCGGGCTGCCCGGCTGAGCCCGCGGCGGGCAGGCCACGGCTGCCATGACAGGCATGCCGGCTGCTGAACAGCCCCCGAAACCATGGCCTCGCAACACTCCTCCGGCACGGCGCGCTTCCGCGAGCGCCGGCATGCCGAGCTCGAAGCGGAACAGCGCCACGCGCGGGCGCTGGTGCAGTGCCTGGGCCAGCCGCTGTGCGCCGGCAACCAGGCGCGTTGGCTGGACGAGGCGCTGCCCACGCTGCTGGACGCGGTGGAGCGCTCGCGGCGCCAGCTGCAGCTGGATCAGGCCCTGCTACGCGATGCGCCCACGGCGCTGCACCAGGCGCTGCTGGCCGCGGCTCGGCGCGGCGTGCACCTGGCGCTGCGCGGCGGCGCCCACCTGGCGCCCGGCGCCGAGGCGCTGCG
>NZ_CALAOH010000059.1 GCF_937926365.1 uncultured Azohydromonas sp.
CAGCGCGCTGGCCGTCGCGTAGCCCACCTGCAGCGCCGCGGCCTCCAGCGACAGCCCGGCGCGCAGCAGCCGCTCGGCGGCGTCCAGCCGGCGTGCGCGCACCCAGGCCGCGGGTGGCTGGCCGGTGAGCTCGGCGAAGCGGGCGTGGAAGCGCTGCGGGCTCAGGCAGCACAGGGCGGCCAGCCGCGGCGTGGACCAGTCGGCCGCCGGCGCCGCGGCGACCGCGGCCTCCAGTGCCGCCAGGTCCAGCCGCCGGCGCGCCAGCAGCGTGGGGGTTTCGCCCAGGGCGGCCAGGAGCGCGGGGACATCCAGCGCCTCGGCCGGCCGAGCCTTCCATGCCGGCGGCGGCGTGAAGCGGCGGATGCGCTGCAGCGCGCCGATACCGGCCGGGGCATCGACCACCAGCATGCGCACCGGTGCCTCGGCCAGGAAGGCGTGCGCCACGCCGGCCGGGACGATCAGCGCGCTGGCCGCATCGACGAAGGCGGCATGCCCGTCCAGCTCCAGCTGCAGGCAGCCCTGCAGCCCCACCAGCACCTGCGCATGTGCGTGCGCGTGCGCCGGGTACTCGCCCGCGTAGCGGCGCAGCGAGGCCTGGGGTTCGAGCAGCAGGGGGCGGGGGAGATGCATGGCGCGGGCGGGAGCGGTAGGCGGGCGGTGGAGCCCGGAGCTCGGCGCGGAGGGGATTGTCCGCCTCGGTTCTTAGGTGGCCAGCGGGACGGGGTGGCCAGTCTTACTGGTAGGTGGAAGAAGCCAGGACTCCTTTGCCGGACGAAGTACGTGTGGCAGCTTTTTTGCTTCGTCATCCCCGCGCAGGCGCAGTGCTGTCCGGGGAACGTTGGAGCGTTTATGCAGGACGAAGCACAGGCGGCTGCTCTTCTACTTCGTCATCCCCGCGCAGAGCCTGCCCCCGCGTAGGCGGGGGCGGGGCCCCAGGCGGCCCCACGCCAGAGCGAAGCACAGGTGCAGCGAACAAGGCACGAAAGCCACCTGTGCGCTGCCCACGCAGCCTGCGGCCGGCTTGGGGACCGCCTGGGTTCCCGCCTTCGCGCACTGGTGTCCGGGGAAATTTCCAGGCCGTGGCATCTCGTGAGCCGAGTTGCTTCGCCCCCTTGATTCGTCACTCCCGCGAAGGCGGGAGTCCAGGCGGCCCACAAGCCGCCGCCAGCAGATCGGGTTGAACGCCGCGGCTTAAGTCCTGGTTCGCTGCGCCCAGGCTTCGTGCCGACGTGGGGCCGCCTGGATTCCCGCCTTCGCGGGAATGACGAAGTAGCGGGGTGGACGCCCGTACTTCGTCCTGCGCAAACGCTTCGACTTTCCCCGGACAGCACTGCGCCTTCGCGGGAATGACGAAGTAAAGGGTGAGCCGGACCAGCTTCGGCCGCTGCCCAACAAGCTTCCCCGCACGGCGATAGACCAGCCGCAGCAGCCGTCAAAAGCCCTCCCCCGCCCCGGCGACAATCCAGCCTGTATGCCTACACAGTCCCCCGATGAGCCGCTCTACACCGTCGCCGTGCGCGCGCTGTGCGAGTTCGGGCTGCGCCGCGGCGACCTGGACCAGCGCCTGAGCGGCGGCCCCACGGCGCAGGAGGGCATCGAGGGCCATGCACTGGTGGCTTCGCGCCGCGGCCCGGGCTACCGACGCGAGCTGCCGCTGCAGGCCGACGTGGGCGACCTGCGCGTTCGTGGCCGCGCCGACGGCTACGACCCCGCGCTGCACCGGCTGGAGGAAGTGAAGACCTACCGCGGCCGGCTCGAACGCCAACCGCCCGGCGTGTGCGCGCTGCACTGGGCGCAGCTCATGGTCTATGGCGCGCTGCTGTGCCGCGAGCAGGGCTGCGCCGATGTGGAGCTGGCGCTGGTCTACCTGGAGCTGGGCAGCCGGCAGGAAACCGTCCTCACCCGCCGCTGCACGGCCGAGGCGCTGGAAGCCGAGCTGCGATCGGCCTGCGCCGCCTTCGAGCACTGGGCGCGGCAGGAAGCGGCCCACCGTGCCACACGTGACGCGGCACTGCGGGCGCTGGCCTTCCCGCATGCCGCCTTCCGCCCCGGACAGCGCCAGCTCGCCGAGGCCGTGTACCGTGCCGCGCGCGACGGCCGCTGCCTGCTGGCGCAGGCGCCCACGGGCATCGGCAAGACGGTGGGCACGCTGTTCCCGCTGCTCAAGGCGCTGCCGGTCCAGGGCATCGACCGCGTGTGCTTCCTCACCGCCAAGACCTCCGGCCGCGCCCTGGCGCTGGAGGCGCTCAGGACATTGCGCGAGACGCAGCCGCCGCCGGCACCCGCCCCGGTGTTCCCGCTGCGCGTGCTGGAGCTGGTGGCGCGCGAGAAGAGCTGCGAACACCCGGACAAGGCCTGCCATGGCGGCTCCTGCCCTTTGGCGGCGGGCTTCTTCGACCGGCTGCCCGCGGCGCGGCTGGAGGCGCTGTCGCTGCCGTCCTGGGAGCGCGAGCCGCTGCGCGCGCTGGCGGCCCGCCATGGCCTGTGCCCCTACTACCTGGGACTGGAGCTGGCGCCCTGGTCCGACGTGTTCGTCGGCGACTACAACCACTGGTTCGACACCACCGCGCTGCTGCACGGCCTGAGCGCCGCCCAGGGCTGGAAGACCGCGCTGCTGGTGGACGAGGCGCACAACCTGGTCGAGCGCGCACGGCGCATGTACTCCGCCGAGCTGGACCCGGCCACCTGGCGCGCGCTGCAGCGCGGCAGCGGCGGCGAGCTCAAGCGCGCGCTGCAGCGGCTGCAGCGGCGCTGGCGCGAGGCGGTGCGGCTGCCGGCGTCCGCCGAAGCCGAGACCGACGCCGAAGCGGCTCCCGGGGACGACAGCCCCCTGCCACAGGCGCAGCCGGCCCAGGGCTCGCTGGCGCTGGCCGGAGATGGCGACGCGGGCGAAACCGCGGCGTCGCCTGCCCAGGCCGCCGCCCCCACCGCCCGGCCCCGTGCGCCGCGCCCATCCGCGCCGCCTTACCGCGTGCTGCAGGAGATGCCCGCGCCCTTCGTGGAAGCGCTGCAGCTGGCGGCCTCGGCGGTGCTGGAGCACCTGGCGGAGGACCCCGGCAAGCCCGACCCGGCGCTGCTGGACTTCGCCTTCGACGCCCTGCACTTCGCCCGGCTGGCGGCGGATTTCGGGCCGCATGCGCTGCTGGATCTGCACACCGAGGGCCGGCACGAGCGGCTGTGCCTGCGCAACGTGGTGCCCGCGCCGCACCTGCAGCCGCGGCTGGCGGCGGCCCACAGCGTCACGCTCTTCTCGGCCACGCTGCAGCCGCCGCACCACCACCTGCAGCTGCTGGGGCTGCCCGAGGACACGGCGCGGCTCGAAGTGGCCGCGCCCTTCGCCGCGCAACAGTTGCGCGTGCACGTGGCGCGGCGGCTGTCCACGCGCTGGCAGCACCGCGAGGCCTCGGTGGAGCAGATCGTGCGGCGCATGGCCGCGCAGTACGACGACCGGCCGGGGCACTACCTGGCCTTCTTCAGCAGCTACGGCTATTTGCAGCAGGTGGCGCAGCGCTTCGAGGCCGAGCGGCCCGACATCCCGGCCTGGCGCCAGTCGCGCGGCATGAGCGAGGAGGCGCAGGCTGCCTTCATCGAGCGCTTCGTGCCGGGCGGGCGCGGCATCGGCTTCGCGGTGCTGGGCGGCGCCTTCGGCGAGGGCATCGACCTGCCCGGCGAGCGGCTCATCGGCGCCTTCATCGCCACGCTGGGACTGCCGCAGGTCAACCCGGTCAACGAGCAGTTCCGGGCGCTGCTGCAGCGGCGCTTCGGCGCGGGCTTCGAGCATGCGTACCTGTATCCCGGGCTGCAGAAAGTGGTGCAGGCCGCCGGCCGCGTGATCCGCGGCCCCGAGGACCGTGGCGTGCTGCACCTGCTCGACGACCGCTTCGGGCGCCCGGACGTGCGCGCCCTGCTGCCGGCGTGGTGGGCCATCGGCGAATGACGGGCCCGGCGCGCCCGATGCAACTCGCTTGAAAAATTGCTCTTGAAGCCGCGCGAGGCTGCCCTATCTGGGACTCATCCCGGCCCGCAGGGCGCCAACGCAAGGGCGCCACGGGGCCGACTGACGCAGGAGGACAAAGCAATGTTTGGATCCCTTTTGAGCTTCCCCGGTGGCCTGTTCGGCGACTTCGAGCGCCTGCGCCGCGAGCTTGACGACGTGTTCGGCCCCGTGGGCCAGCCGTCGAGCATCCGTTCGGTTGCGCCCGGCACCTTCCCGGCCATCAACGTCGGCCGCACGCCCACCAGCGTGGAGATCTATGCCTTCGCACCCGGCCTGGACCCGGCCAAGCTCGAGGTCAACCTCGACCGTGGCGTGCTGACCATCGCCGGCGAGCGCGCGTCGTCGCTGCCGCAGAGCGAGGAAGGGAGCAAGCAGCCGCGCGTGTACAGCCGTGAGCGCATGAGCGGCCGCTTCATGCGCGCCATCAGCCTGCCCGACGACATCGACCCGACCAAGGTGCAGGCCCGCTACCGCGACGGCGTGCTCAACGTGAGCGTCGCGCGCCGCGCCGAGGCTCAGCCGCAGCGCATCCAGGTCCAGTGACCACGCAACCAACGTAACCAACGCAACCAGTTCACGGGAGACATCGCCATGAGTGACACCCGCGACATCCAGACCCAGACCCAGAACGAGGGCAACGTGCAACAGCAACCGCAACAACAGAGCCCCCGCCGCGTGGCGGCCCAGGACGATCGCGCCATGGTGCCGCGCGTGGACGTGCTGGAGGACGAGTCCGGCATCACGCTGCTGGCCGACCTGCCCGGCGTGCCGCGCGAGCAACTGGAGCTCAAGGTCGAGGGCGACACGCTGCTGATCGAAGGCACCGTCGCCGCGCCCACGCCCGAGCAGCTGGAGGCCCTGTACGCCGAGGTGCGCCTGCCGCGCTACCGCCGCGCCTTCACGCTCAGCCGCGAGCTCGACACCGGTGCCATCCAGGCGCAGCTGCGCGACGGCGTGCTGAATCTGCGCATCCCGAAGCAGGCCCACGCCCAGCCGCGGCGCATCGAGGTACAGGTCGGCTGACGACAAGTCCCTCCTCCCCGGGCACAGATGCACACCACCCGCCCGGGTTGACGCCCGCCGCCGCGACCGGTTCGCGGCGGCGGGCTTTTTTCTTCACGCCATGCGGGGCACGAACCTTGCCTCGTCGCGGCCATGAAGCTGCGACCTGCAATTGGCCGCTGGGTGGCGCGCGCCGACCGGCTCAACGACTGGCGCCGCACCCGGCTGCACCACGCGCGGCCCCGGCATCCGCTGGAGATCGTCCCGTACCTGGGCTTTGGAACGCCCCAGCGGCTGCAGCTGGGCGGACGGGTGCTGCGGCTGGTGGAGCACCGCGCCCCGCAGGCGGACGACCTGGCTTGGCGCAACCTGGTCGCCATCTACAGGCGCATGGCCTCCGACGAGGTGGCGCGTGCCCGGGTGCGGGCCTCGCTGGGAGGGCTCACGGTGGAGACGCGGGCGGACGACGAGGGGCACTTCCAGCTCGCCATCGACACCGGCACGCCGCTGGAGCCGGGCTGGCACGCCGTCGCGCTGGAGCTGCTGGCGCCGCTGGCCCCCGGCGCGGCGCCGGCGACGGCCTGCGCCCGCGTGCTGGTGCCGCCGCCCGCGGCGCGCTTCGGCGTGATCAGCGACCTGGACGACACGGTGCTGTGGTCCGACGTGCGCAACCGGCTGCGCATGCTGGCGCTGCTGCTGCGCTCCAACGCCTACACCCGCAAGCCTTTCGAAGGCGTCTCGGCGCTGTACCGGGCGCTGCACCGCGGCGCCGCCGGTGGCGAGGGCAACCCGGTGTTCTACGTCTCCAGCAGCCCGTGGAACCTGTACACGCCGCTGACGGACTTCCTGCGCCTGCAGGGCCTGCCCGAGGGGCCGCTGATGCTCAAGGACTTCGGCGACCACATGCTGTTCGAGCCGCTGGACCATGCGCGGCACAAGCTGCGCTGCATCGAGCAGATCTTCGGCACCTATCCCGGGCTGCGCTTCGTGCTCATCGGCGACAGCGGCGAGCACGACCCGGAGATCTACGCCGAGGTGGTGCGGGCGCATCCGCAGCGGGTGCTGGCGGTGTACATCCGCAGCGTCGATCCCAACCCCGCCCGCCACGCCGCCGTTGCCCAGCTCGCCGAGGGCGTGCGCCGCGCCCGCGTGCCGATGCTGCTGGTGCCGGACAGCCTGGCGGTAGCCCGCCACGCGGCGGACGCCGGCTGGATCGCGCCGCAGGCGGTGGAGTCGGTGCGGGCCGACCAGCGCGAGGAGGAAACCGCGCCACGGGTTTCAGCGGATGCCGGGGCCGAGGACGGGCGGCAGCCCCCTCCGGCCCAGGCCGCTACTTGAGCCAAGCTTGCAGCCTCCTCAAGCCCCCGGCTCCGCATCCAGCTTGCGCTCCAACCAGGCAGTACCCAGGGCTTTCAACTTTTCCCAGTGCGCGTCGTTGAGGCAGATGGTGCGCGGCCGGGTTCGCTTGTCCACGGCCGGCTCGGGCGGGCGGCCGGGCCGGTCGCGCCGCAGCTCCAGGCCGCTGGGGTCGATCGCCAGGAGGCGCGCGGCCTCGCGCAACGCATCGCCCATCACGGCGTGGTCGTCCTCCATGCGCCAAGGTTGGGAGGTCAAGCGCCCCAGTTGCCTGCGCGCCTCCGCTTTCAGCGCCTCCGCCTCCTGTGCCGTGATGCCGGCGGAGTAGTTCAACAGCTGCAGCGGCATGGCCGCGATGGCGGCCTGGTGTGCCTCGGTGCTCTCCGAGGCTGTCTGTGCAAAGTCGGTCGCCATGGGTGTCTCCCTGGAAGCTGAAAACCGGCCGGCATGCCCGGTGACGGCAGGACGGTGGCAATCACCATACCAATGGCTTCACCGTGTTCTCCACGGGCTACCGTGAAAGTACCGATCGGGCTGATGCCGGTAGGGCTGCCCACGCGGCGAGAGGCCACGCAGACGTTCCGCACAGTCGCCCTGCAACACCTCAGGCGGCAGCCGCATGAGTTGTGTCAACTCGCAGTCATTTTGTAAATTTATAATTCAAGAGATTCATATGCATATATGCATATGTTTTCTTCCCAATCGGCATCGCCCGCCGATGCCGTCCTTTGTTGACCGGAAGCTGCGGCGGAGCCTGCCGACACCGCTGTGTCATGCCCTCCCCCGGTGCGCGCACGGCCCCTCTTTTCCTCAAGGAGATCCCATGAACTTCCTCGCAGTGCTCGACGAGATCGTTGCCGGCACGCTGGAGCCCCTGGCGCCGCGCACCGACGCCGAGGGCCGCTTTCCGCGCGAAGTCATCACCGCGCTGGGCCAGGCCGGCCTGCTCGGCCTCGTTTCGGCGGCCGAGGTGGGCGGCCAGGGCCTGGGGCTGCGTGAAGCCAGCGCGGTGGTGTCGCGCATCGCGCAGACCTGCCCCTCCACGGCCATGGTGGTGTGCATGCACTACTGCGCCACGGCGGTGCTGGAGAAGTTCGCGTCCGAGGCGGTGCGCCGGGACGTGGCGCAGGGCCGCCATCTCTCCACGCTGGCCTTCTCCGAGGCCGAGTCGCGCAGCCACTTCTGGGCGCCGGTGAGCAGCGCGCGCGCCGATGGCGCCGAGGTCGTGCTGGACGCGCGCAAGAGCTGGGTCACCTCCGCCTACGAGGCCGACAGCTACGTCTGGTCGAGCAGGCCGATGGCCGCCGAAGGGGCCAGCACGCTGTGGCTGGTGGATGCCAAGCTGCCCGGCCTGAGCCAGCCCGGCCACTTCGACGGCCTGGGCCTGCGCGGCAACGCCTCCACCCCCATCACCGCGCAGGGCGTGCGTGTCGCCGCCGATGCCCGCCTGGGCGAGGACGGCCAGGGCTTCGACATCATGATGGGCGTCGTGCTGCCGTGGTTCGCGACCCTGAACGCGTCCTGCTCCACCGGCCTGATGGAGGGCGCGATCCGCCGCGCTGCGGCGCACGTGGGCGCCACGCGCCACCAGCACCTGGGCAGCTCGCTGGCCGACTTGCCCACCATCCGCGCCTACCTGGCACGGGCGCGCGTGCGCGCGGACTCGGTCCAGGCCCTGGTGGACAGCACCATCAGCGCCGTGGGCGCCGGCTCGCCCGACGCGATGCTGCGCGTGCTGGAGGTCAAGGTCGCCGCGGCCGAAGCCGCGCTGGAAGTGACCGACGTGGCCATGCGCGTGTGCGGCGGCGCCGCGTTCCGCAAGGAAGCCGGCATCGAACGCCTGTTCCGCGACGCGCGCGCGGCCAGCGTGATGGCACCCACCTCGGACGTGCTCTACGACTTCATCGGCAAGGCCGTCACCGGCCTGCCGCTCTTCTGATCGGGGAACCCCCAATGACTCAACCTACCCTCGTGATGGGCGCCGTGGCTTACGCGCCCAAGGTCGTGACCATCTGGGAAGGCTTCAAGGACTGGTTCGCCCGCCAGGGCCTGGCCTTCGACTACGTGCTCTATTCGAACTACGAGGCCCAGGTGCAGGCCCAGTTCGACGGCACGCTGCACCTGGCCTGGAACTCGCCGCTGGCCTGGGTGCGCGCCGAGCGCATCGCCCGCAGCCGCGGCCTGGCCGTCAAGGCACTGGCCATGCGCGACACCGACTGCGACCTGCGCTCGCTGATCGTGGTGCGCGCCGACAGCCCGCTGCAGGACCTGGCCGACCTGCGCGGCCGCACGCTGGGCGTGGGCGCGATCGATTCGCCGCAGGCCACCTTGTTGCCTTTGCACCATCTGCGCCAAGCGGGCCTGGTGCCGGGCCGCGACCTCGCCGTGCGCCGCTTCGACGTGCTGGGCGGCAAGCATGGCGACCACATCGGCGGCGAGCGCGACGCCGCGCTGGCGCTGCTGGCGGGCGAGGTCGATGCCTGCTGCATGATCGCCGGCAACCACCTGGCCTTCGGCCTGGACGGCACGCTGCCCACCGGCGGCACGCGCGTGATCGCCAGCACCGAGCCCTTCGACCACTGCAACATGACCGCCAGCCCCGGCGCCCCCGAGGCCGACGTGACGCGCTTCACCGAGCTGCTGCTGGCCATGCGCTGGGACGACCCGCAGGTGCGCCCGCTGCTCGAACTGGAGGGATTGCGGCAGTGGCTGCCGGGCCGCACCAGCGGCTATGCCCGGCTGGACCGGGCCGTGGACGAGGAAGGTTTCTATGACGCCGACGGCAACATCCTGCGTGCGGACTATCGATATTGAGTCGCTGGGCCTGGACGAGGGCGCGCTGCTGCTGGTGCGGCAGGCCCTGTCCGGGCTGCCGGCCGGTGCCCGGCTGCTGGTGCGCGGCCGCGCGCCGCACTGGACGCTGCACCTGGAGGCCTGGTGCCGCCAACAGGGCCATGAGTTGAGCACGCACACACTGCCGGACGGCACGCTCGAAGCCGTGCTGACCCGCGGCGCCTGGGCCGAGGGACGCTGGCACGACGCGATGGCCACGGGCCGTTCGCAGCTGGCGAGCGGCGAGCTGCCCCTGGCCGAGGCCGATCCGGCCTGGGGCCTGGCCGCCCGCGGCGCCACCGTGGAGGCGGGCAGCCCGGCCTTCGGCTTCGGCCTGCGCGTACGCGACGAGATCTGGGCCGGCACCGCCGCCGAGATCTACCGCCAGGCCGCGGCCGGGCAGTGGGATCCGCAGACCGCCGTGGATTGGGACGCGCCCTTCGAGCTGCCGCCGCCCATCGAGGCCGCGGTGGTGCAGGTGATGACGTACCTGATCGAGAACGAGAACGCCGCGCTGGTGGTGCCGGCGCGGCACCTGGGGCAGGTGCATCCGCACTACCGCGAAGTGCAGCAGGTGCTGGCGCTGCAGTGCGCCGACGAGGCGCGGCATATCGAGGTCTTCACGCGGCGCATCGGCCTGCGCGGGCACCAGCCCATGCGCTCCACCGCCGGCGGGCAGGCCTCGCTGCTGACGCTGCTGCAGGCGCCGGACTTCTCCTGCACGGCGCTGCTGCTGTCGGTGCTGGGCGAAGGCACCTTCGTCAATTTGCTCAACTTCCTGCACGAGTACGCGCCCGATCCGGTTACGCGCCAGATCTGCCGCCTGGCGGCCCGCGACGAGGCGAGGCACGTCGCCTTCGGCATGGCGCACCTGGAGCACCGCATCGCCGTGGAGCCGGATGTACTGCCGCGGCTGCAGAACGCCGTGGAGCAGCGGCACGAGGCGCTGGCGCCCACCGCGGGCCTGAACGAGGAGGTGTTCGACGCCCTGGTGCTGCTGGCCGGCGGCGCGTTGACGCCGGAGGCCGTGCGCCGCGGCCATGCCGCCGTGCAGCAGCTCAAGCAGGAAATGGCCGCCGGTCGCAAGGCCCGGCTGCAGCGCCTGGGTTTCGATCCGGCCCTGGCTCAGCGCCTGGCGGACATGCACACGCGCAACTTCATGTGAACTACGGGCTGCTGCGGTCGCAGGCACTGCCCGCGGCCGCAGCAGCGCCCAGAGGTTGCCGCCCCGCCTCCGCGCTCACGCGGGCTCGGTAGTCCGCGGCGACGGCGCCTGTCGCGCACCGCCCTCTGGTTGCGCGCCGGGCCTGATCGCTTCATAGGCACGGCCGCTGGCCGTGCGGCGGGTGACGCCGTCCCTCTCCAGCCGGGCCAGGAAACGCTGCGCGAGCTCCGCGGATGCGTCGTCGGCGGCGCGCTGGATGGCACGGGCGTTGGGCTTGACGGCGCCACTGCGCACGCCTTCCGCCACGCGCTGGTAGAGATCTTCCTCCAGGTCCCGGGCCGCATCGACCTGGAACGGGGTGGCGCGTGCATTTGCATCCGCAACGCGCGCCACGCGGAACAGCACCCCGGAGACGGACATCATCGACAGGCCGACCAGCGCGATCAGCGCCGAGCGCACCACGGCGAAAAGCACGGTGCGCTCGTCGCCCAGCAGCGTGGTGAGCGTGGGCCGCTTCGAAGCCTGGAGCTGCGCCATTTCCGCGGCGAGCGGCACGATGCGCTCCTCGATGGCCATGGCCTCGCGCAGCGCAATGCCGCCGCGCTCGCGGCCAGGCCTTCGGCGTCTCGCGCACCCGCATCCGCCAGGTGCTCATCCGCCTGGCGCACGAGCAGATCGTCACGCTCGCGCCGCACCGCGGCGCATCGGTGGCCACGCCCGACGTGGACGAGGCGCGCGAAGTGTTCGAGGTGCGCCGCATGGTCGAGCCGTTGCTGGTGCAACGCTTCATGCAGCATGCCTCGGCCGGGCACCTGGGCGCGCTGGCGAGCTGCCTGGCGCAGGAGGAGGCCGCGCGCGCCGCGGGCGAGCGCCGGCGCGCCATCCGGCTCTCCGGTGAGTTCCACCTGCGCATCGCCGACGGCGCGGCGCACCGCACGCTGGGACGCGTGCTGCGCGAGCTGGTGTCGCGCACCTCGCTGGTGATCATGACCTACGGCAACGGCGAGGCGCCCACGGGCTGTGGCTGCGCCGACCACCGCACGCTGCTGGCGGCCATCCGGCTGCGCGACGAGAAGGCCGCCGCGGCGCTGATGACGCAGCACCTGCTGGAGATCGAGCAGCAGCTGCGCATCGAGCCGCCAGCCACGCAGGCACCGGACCTGGCGCGGATCTTCGGGACCACCACGGCATGAACGCGCTGGCAGCTCCGCGGCGCCTGCTGCTGCTCAACCCCAACACCTCCGTCTCCATGACCGCGCTGGTCGCCGGGCATGTGCGGGCCGAGCTGGGCGCGGGCGCCACCGTGGACGCCGTCACCGCGCGCCTGGGCGCGGCCTACATCGCCAGCGAGGCGGCCTGCGCCATCGCCGGCCATGCGGCGCTGGACGCCTGGGCCGCGTACCGCGCGCGGGGCACGCGTCCGGATGCGGTGCTGCTGGCCTGCTTCGGCGACCCGGGGCTGTTCGCGCTGCGCGAGCTGTGCGACTGCCCCGTCACCGGGCTGGCGGAAGCGGCCTTCCTGCAGGCGACGCGCCAGTCGGCACGCGGGCGCTTCGGCGTCGTCACCGGTGGCACGGCCTGGGGCCCGATGCTGGTGCGCCTGGCGCAAGGCCTGGGATTCGCCGGCGCGCTGGCCGGCGTGCATACCGTCGCGCCCAGCGGCGCGCAGCTCGCGGCCGACCCGGCCTCGGCGCTGCCGCTGCTGGCGCAGGCCTGCCGCGACGCGGCCCGCGCGCTGGACGTCGACTGCGTGATCCTGGGCGGTGCCGGCCTGGCCGGCCTGGCCGCGCGCATCCAGCACGAGGTGCCGGTACCGCTGATCGACAGCGTCAGCGCCGGCGCCCAGGAGGCGTTGCGACTGACGCAAGAAGCGGCGCCGGGCGCCCTGTCCGCGACGCCGTCCGGCGAGGGGCCGGCGTGGTGGGGCCTCTCGCCGGAGCTGGCCGGCTGGCTGACGGGGCGCTGAGCCCGGCGACCAATGGGACCCGCAGACTTGATGAGCAAAGTTGCTTACGCCTTCCGGGCAGCCGGCGACGGAACGCGGCAGCGTGGTCAGGTGAGGTCCTGGTCTACCGCCCCGGCCTAGTCACGGACCCGGCTTTTCCGTGACGCACTTCAACTTCTGCTTCGATTCATCGGGGTTTTCGAGAATATTCCCCCTGTTTATGGGTGCCGAAGCTCCCTCTATCGGTCACCAAGGCGGACCGGGGCAGTACCAGTGCCTCGGTGCCCGGTGCCCACCGTGATTCATCCCTGAACGGCCGGAGGAGAAGTGCCCATGGTGAACAAGCGTCCTCCCTTCTTTGCGGTCCTGGCGCTCGCTGCCGGGACGCTGTGCGGTGCGGGTCCGGCGCTGGCGCAAGGCAAGGCGCCGCGCAGCGAGGCGCCGCAGGTGCGCGTGCTGCACTGCACCGACGTCGTCTGCAGCACACCGGACGTGGGCGCGGCGCGCGGGCAACTGGCGCTGTCGGCCCACTACCCGCAACTGGCAGGCACGGTGCTGCGCGTGGTGGTGGTGGACGAGGAAAACAAGCAGGTTTCGCTCATCGACGTGCGCTCGGACGTGAATGCCAGCGGGGACTTCCGCGTCGAGCTGCCGGTGCACCTGCTGGGCCGCGGCACCTACGGCATCGGCGTGCTGGCCGGCTCGCGCTTCCTGGCCGACGGACGCATCCAGGTGATGGCCGCGGCGCGGCCCGCGCTGCCACGGACGCTGCAGGCCCGCGTCCCGGGCGCCAGCCGCGTGAGCGCGGCCGGCCCGGTGCCGCGCGGCTGAGGACAGGTCCGGGCCGGCACGGCGGCGGGAACGCACCCGGAGCGGCTCATTCCAGTTAGCGCTTGCCTGTGAAGTCATTCCGTCATGCCCGCGCAGGCGGGCATCCACGCGGCCCGGGATGCCGCTCGGAGTTCGTGGACACCCGCCTCCGCGGGTGTGACGGGATTCTTTAAGTCGGTGTCAAGAACTGGTATCAGAGCAGCCGCAGGTCCACGATCAGCGCGAAGGCCGGCGCGATGCGCAGCGGGCGGCCGTTGCCGTCCAGGTCCACGTGCCCGGCCAGGCCCACGCCGTGGCCCGAGACCTCCAGCCGGATCGCCAGCATCTGCAGCAGCGGCGCATCGGGCCCGCGCGGGCGCCAGGTGCCGTGCTCCAACGAAACGAACACCAGTTCGGTGCCCGGCTCCACCTGGGCCAGCGCCTCGCGCTGGAAGCGCTTGAAGCCGGTGAGCGGGTGGCCCGAGGGCTCCTCGTCGGCCACGGGCAGCACGCGCGCGTCCAGCGCCCGCTGGCGGTGCAGCGCCAGCCAGCGCCCGGCGTAGTGGCGCAGCCGCACGCCCGGGGCGCACAGCCGCGCGGCGTAGAGCGCGTACACCGCGCGCAAGCCTTCCGGGACCTCGGGAGGGCGGTCGATGCGATCGGATTCGGGATGCTGGTTCATGGCGCGTCGGCGTTGAGCCGTGACGGGGCTCACCGCATCAGACTGATGTCCAGGTTGAGCAACGCACAAGCCGCCAAAGAAGGTATCTCCCCCGCCTTGAAGCGGAACGGCAGCACCGCCGCGCCCACCGCAATGAGCGCCGGCACCGCGTCGAAGGGAGCGCCAAAACCCTGAGGCCACGGCCCGCCGGGGCCGTCCGTGGCGTCCGTCGCCAGGCAGCGTGTTCCCATCAGGGCGTGTACAGCACGAAGCGCGCGTCGCGCCGCGCGATGCGCCAGCCCTCGGCGGTGAGCGTGAACACGTCGTCGAACTCGCCCATCACCTGCCGCCGCGCCGGGCGGCCGGGGGCGCCCTCGGCGTCGCCAGTCTCGCCGCCCCACAGCAACACGTAGCTCAGGCCGCGCGCCTGCGTGGCCGAGTCCAACTCGATGACGCTGCCGGTGACGAGGTGGCGCGTGATGCGGTCGGCCGGCCGCGTGCGGTAGGAGGCGAGGATGGCCTCGCGCCCGCGCAGCGGCTCGCCACCGGGACGGGTGAGCACCGCATCCACTGCGAACAGCGCCGCGAACTCCTCGTGGCGGTGGCTGTCGGTGCAGTGCGCCGCGCGCACCACGAGGTCGCGGCAGGCCTGCTCGGCCAGCAGGCGCCCCAGGGCGGACATGGAGACGGCGGCCGCGCCGCATTCTTCAGGAGGGAGGGAGGACATGGATGGTTCACCAGAACTGCAGGCAATGCAGCGATTTGACCGCAGCGCCCATGCCCGTTCCGGCGCGGGGCCGTCACGGCCGCCGCCGGGATGGCCGCGGCCCCGCCGATGGCGGCTCAGCCCTTGCCGATGCGCGCCACCAGCGCCTGGGTGTACTCCCTGGTGCTGGCCTTGCCGCCGAGGTCGCCGGTGCGCACCTGGTCCACGTTGAGCGTGTCGTCGATGGCCTTGCGCAGCCGCGCGGCCTTGTCGCCGAGCTTGACGTGGTCGAGCATCTGCGCCGCGGCCAGCAGCAGCGCCGTGGGGTTGGCCAGGCCCTTGCCGGCGATGTCGGGGGCCGAACCGTGCACGGCCTCGAAGATGGCTGCGTCCGCACCGATGTTGGCGCCCGGTGCCATGCCCAGGCCGCCCACCAGCCCGGCCGTGAGGTCCGACAGGATGTCGCCGAAGAGGTTCGTGGTCACCAGCACGTCGAACTGCCAGGGGTTGAGCACCAGCTTCATGGCGCAGGCGTCCACGATGATGCTGTCCATCTCGATGCGCCCGGCGTAGCGCTCGGCGTGCATCTGCTGCGCCGTCTCCAGGAAGATGCCGGTGAGCGCCTTCATGATGTTGGCCTTGTGCACGACGGTGACCTTCTTGCGGCCCAGCGCGATGGCGTGCTCGAAGGCGTACTCCAGGATCTGGCGGCAGCCCTGGCGCGTGTTGATGCCCGTGGCCATGGCCACGGCATGCGGGTCGTCGTCGATCTGCACGTAGTGCTCGTGGCCGATGTAGAGGCCCTCCAGGTTCTCGCGCACGAGCAGCAGGTCGATGTTGTCGAAACGGCCGCCGGGGATGATGGTGCGTGCCGGGCGCACGTTGGCGAAGAGCCGGAACTCCTCGCGCAGCCGCACGTTGGAGGAGCGCCAGCCGCCGCCCGAAGGGGTCTCCAGCGGCCCCTTGAGCGCCAGCCGCGTGCGGCGGATGCTCTCCAGCGTGGCCTGGGGCAACGGGTCGCCCGCGGCCTTCACGCCGGCCGCGCCGGCCACCTGCGGATCCCATTCGAAGGGCGAGCCCAGTGCATCCAGCACGGCCACGGCGGATTCGACGATCTCGGGGCCGATGCCGTCCCCGGCGATCAGGGTGGCGGGAATGCGGGTGCTCATGGGGCTTGCTCCTTCCTTGGGGGTGTCTTGATCTGGATCTGCTTCTACTTGTCCGGAGGGTTGTCGATGGCGGCCGTCCAGGCCGCGATCTCCTCCTCGCTCATCGTACCGGCTGGACGCAGCCGGGCATCCCCGGCGCCGTGCTCCAGGTCGGGCAGATATTGCTCGCGCGACAGCAAGGTGCCCAGGCAACGACCGTTGGCCGGCGGCGGCGCCAGCATCTCGTCCTGCAGCTTGTGCAGCAGCCCGTGCATCACCCACGCCGGGATGCGGTCGCGCTCGTCGGGGTAGATGTAGCCGAACAGCACCAGGTGGCTCAGCAGCACGCGCCAGTGCTCGGCGGCGCGCTCCATCAGGTGCGGCCAGTCCAGCGTCGCGGCGCAGCCGCGCAGCACGTGCGCCACGTCGGCGCCGTCGTAGCGCTCGCGTTCCATGATGAAGGCCTTGGACCAGATCATGTCCTCGGCCGACATGGTGCGCACCTTGCGGCCCAGGATCGTGTCGCTGCCCGCGCGCTCGAACCAGCCCTCGTCCACCGCGTTGAGCCCGTTGGCCGAGGCGAAGATGAAGTCGATGAAGAAGGGCTCGTCGTAGACCTTGCCCAGCCAGTGCGGAAAGGTCAGCTCGGTGCGCAGCCCGCTGCCCGCGAGCACCTGGTCCAACCGCAGGAAGTCCTCGCGGCGGATGAACAGGTCCAGGTCCTTGGTCGGCCGCTCCACGCCGGTGAGCCCCGCCAGCGCGAAGGCGCCCCCCACCAGGAACGGCACCCCGGCGTCGTCCAGCGCCTGCAGCACCTGCAGGTAGAAGGGCTCGGCCTGCGGGTCGAGGGCGCTCGCACTGGCGGCCGGCGGCAACGGCGTCTTGGCGGTGGATGTCATGCCGCTCCCGGGCAAGGCCCATGCCTTGCTCCAGGGCGGCACCGGGGGCGCTGTCCGAGGCGCGGCCCCGCATCACCATGGGTCGAAGGAGGACCGGGATGACCATGCCCACCGAGCAGCTCCAAGCCACCGCAGCGCCTTTGCAGCCCCAGGAGCAGCAACATCCCCAGCCGGCCGCGGCGGGCGTGCTGCGCTTTGCCGCCGTGGGCGACCTGCACTGCACCAAGGAGTCGGCCGGGCGCTTGCGTCCGTTCTTCCACCAGGCGGCAGAGGCCGCAGACGTGCTGCTGCTGTGCGGCGACCTCACCGACTACGGCACCACCGAGGAGGCCAAGGTGCTGGCCGGCGAACTGGCGCAGGTGGCCATGGCCAAGCCGGTGGTGGCGGTGCTGGGCAACCATGACTTCGAAAGCGGCCAGCCCGAGACGGTGGCGCACATCCTCAAGGACGCGGGCGTGCGCATGCTCGACGGCGAGGCCGTGGAGGTGCTGGGCGTGGGCATCGCCGGCGCCAAGGGCTTCGCCGGCGGCTTCGGCCGCGGCGCGCTGGGCCCCTGGGGCGAGCAGGCCATCAAGAGCTTCGTCAACGAGGCGTTGCATGAGGCGCTGAAGTTGGAATCGGCGCTGGCCAAGCTGCGCACGCCGGACAAGATCGCGCTGCTGCACTACGCGCCCATCGCCGCCACCGTGCAGGGCGAGCCGCTGGAGATCTTTCCCTTCCTGGGCACGACGCGGCTGGAGGAGCCGCTGATCCGCTATCCCGTGAACGCCGTGTTCCACGGCCATGCCCACCGCGGCACGCCGGAAGGGCGCACCGTCAACGGCACGCCGGTGTTCAACGTCGCGATGCCGCTGCTGCGCCACGCCTACCCGCAACAGCCGCCCTTCAGGCTGCTGGAGCTGCCGCGCCCGGCGCAACAGGCCGGCTGAGGCCGTCAAGCCGCCAGCGCGGGCCGCGGCGGAAACAGCAGCGCCTGCGCCCGCGGCACCACCTGGCTCCACAGCGGACGCGGCCCCAGGCGCAGCGCCCGCAGCGCGTCGGCCAGCGCGCCCTGTCCCACGGCCAGCACCGCGCCGCCGGGGCCCGGATGCTCGTGCCAGCGCTCCTGGCGCAGGCGCAGCTCGCTGACCACCGGCACCCCGTCCAGCAGCGTGTGCGCCAGCAGCGACAGCTCGCGCGGCGGCCCGTGGCCCGCGGCGGCGCGGCAGCACAGGTCCAGCGCCGGCGCCTCGGTGCCCTCGTGCAGCGCGCAGCGCAGCCAGCCGGCGGCTTCGGAGCAGCGCACATCGGCCACCCACTTCGGGAAGCCCGCCACCCGCACCCCGCCCTCGCGCGCGCGCTCGGTGGTCACGGGCATCTGCCAGATGAAGGCTTCGAAGCGCGCGCACAGCAGGGCGCGCAGCGCCCGCAGCCGCGGCAGCGGGCCGCGGCCCACCGGCAGCACCAGCGCCAGCTCGTCGTAGGCGCCCAGGTCGCCTTCGAAGTAGCGCACGGCCACGACACCCAGCAGGCAGCGCCCCGGGCGCCAGACCAGCGGCTGCAGCAGCGCCGCCGAGGCCGCGGGCAGCAGCGCGCGGGCGGCGTCGGCATCGGCGCTGAACACGGCCGCCATGGCGGCCAGCGACGCCAGGCGCAGCGGCACGGGCTGGCCGCCCAGCGCCGTGCTGGGGTGGCGAGCCGCGCTGTCGAGGAAAGCCATGGTGGTCGCGCCAGCAGCGGCCGTGCCGGGCCTGGGAACACCGGTTGCCATCGCGACGACCGCGGCCTTCGCTGGAAGGCCCGCCCTGTCCTGCCCTTTCCTCCTGCCCGATGCCAAGTCTTCCATCGTCCCCGCGCAGGCCGGCACCGGCCACCGCCACCGGCCCGTCCCGGTCGAAAAAGAACTCCCCGCTGGAAGCCTGCTCTTGGACGCCGCTTACGACGCCGATGTGTTGATCGCCGGCGCCGGCGTGGCGGGCCTGTCCTGCGGCGCGGCGCTGGCCGAGGCCGGGCTGAGGGTGTGGGTGCTGGAGCGCGATGCCCTGCCTGGCGGGCGCGCGGCGAGCTGGCCCGACCTCGTGACCGGCGACGTGGTGGACATCGGTCCGCACGTGCTGACCAGCGAGCACCGCAACTTCCGCGCGCTGCTGCGCCGCCTGGGCACCGAGGGCGACGTTTACTGGCAGCGCCAGCCGCTGATCACGCTGCTGGACGCCGGGCGGCGCATCGCCATCCCCGGCTCCCGGCTGCCGCCGCCGCTGCACGGTTTGCCGGCGCTGCCCAAGGCGCTGCGCTGCATCAGCGTGCGCGACCTGCTGTCCAACCTGCCCGTGGTCTGGCACGCGGCGCGGCTGGACGAGGACGCCACGCTGGCGCTGGACGGCATCGACGCCATGCGCCACCTGCGCCAGCTCGGCGCCAGCGAGCGCAGCATCGAGTGGTTCTGGACCTCCGCCGCCATGGCGCTGCTCAACGTGCCGCTGCAGCAGTGCTCGGCCGCGGCGCTGATGCGCGTGTACCGGGTGATGCAGGGGCGCAGCGGCTACTGCTTCGGCTTCCCGCGCGTGCCGCTGGCCTCGCTGTACGTGCCGGGCTGCCGCGCGCGCATCGAGGCCGCGGGCGGGCGCGTGCTGTTGCGCACGCCGGTGGCGCGCGTGCGCGTGGAAGCCGGGCGCTTCCGCGCCTTCGAGCTGGAGGACGGCTGCGTGCTGCGCGCGCCCGCGGCCGTGCTGGCACTGCCGCCGCAGGCCTACCGCCACGACGTCCTGAACGTGCCCTGGCCCGCGCTGTCGCACGCGGCGCACCGCTTCGACCCCGCGCCCTACGTCAGCGTGTACCTGTGGCTGGACCGCCCGATCACGCGCGAGCGCTTCTGGGCTCGGGCCTGGGCCACGCGCGACCTGCACACCGACTTCTACGTGCTCTCCAACTTCCGCCGCCAGACCCACGGCACGCTGCTGGCGTGCAACTCCATCCACGTGCGCCTGGCCTGGGACTGGAGCGACGAGGAAATCGTGCAGCGCACGCTGCAGGAGGTAGCGGACTTCGCCCCCGTGGCGGCACAAGCCCGGCTGCTGCACGCGCGCGTGCACCGCATCCCCATGGCCGTGCCCTGCCCCACGCCGGGCACCGAGCGCGCCCGGCTGCCGGCCGCCACGCCCTTTGCCGGGCTGTGGCTGGCGGGTGACTGGACGCGCACCGCGCTGCCGAGCTCGATGGAAAGCGCCGCGCGCTCCGGCGCCCTGGCAGCCGAGGCCGCCGCGGCCAGCCTCGGCAAGACGCTGCGGCTGGCGCTACCCGTTCCAGACACCACCGGCCTGATGGGAGTGCTGCGCCGCCTGCCTGTGCCCCCCGGGAATCAACCGGGCTTGACATGAAACAAGTTTCGCGCTTCATGTAAAAACAAGTAATGTTTCTGTGGTCTTTAGCCGACGATTGATACAGTCGCCCCCCCTCTGATTACGGGTTGACAACCCGGGAAACTCCGCAGAATTCGGTTCGGCATGAAGAAGATTGGGTGGGTGATCGTGGGAATGGCGTTGAGCGCAGGCACGCAGGCCGCGACGCTCAGCTACGACTTCACATCCGACCAAGCGCTCACCGACTTCACGTTCGACGGCCGGCTGGGCCTGTTCGACAGCGCTTTGGGCACGCTCACGGGCGTGACGCTGGAGGTGTACGGCGAGTTCACCACCGCGCTGGCCATCGGCAACACCAGCACCAACGCGAGGGGAACGGTGCGGGCCCTGTACGACTTCTCCATGCTCTTCAGCAGCTCGCTGGCGCCTCTGAACGAGTTGCTTACCGAGACCCAGATGGAGTGGCAAAAGGACACGGGCAAGCAGCAGTTGGAGCCGTCCCAGACCATGAGCTGGGCAGACACCGAGAGCCACGCCGGCTTCATCGATGTCAGCAGCCTGCTGTCGAGCTTCGCGGTGGCTGGCGGAGGTGACTTCGACCTGAGCTGTACCTCGAATACGTCCACCATGGTGGCGATGGGCGGCAACGGCTGGTTCAGCCAGACCACCCTGGGCGCCTGCTCCGCCACGGTCACCTACACCTACGACGAGGCCCCGCTGTACACGCTGCCCATCGAGGGCGGCTTCAGCGGCGGGCCGATGCCTGTGCCGGAGCCGCCGTCGCTGGCGGTGCTGGGGCTGGGACTGGCCTACATGGCCGCCCGCGGGCGGGCGCGCAAGGCCGGCGCGGCCTGAGCCCGGTTTTTCCACCGCGATTTCCCATGACATCACGCCCGCGGAGCGTTGCTCCGCGGGCGTGATGGCCGGCCGGTGTCTTCAGGCCAGCGGCTCCAGCAGCATCAGGCCCGAGGCCGTGTTGGAGATGGGGATGTGGTAGTTGCGGTGCAGCGCCTGCACCTTCTCGCCCAGCGCGGCGCGGGTGGCCAGCCACATCAGCAGCTCCACGCCCTGCGTGCCGGTGTGCTCGACCAGCTCGCGCGTCGTGAACTGGGTGGCCCACTGCGGGTCATCGACCATGCTGTCCATGAAGCGCAGGTCGAACTCCTTGTTGATGAAGCCCGCGCGTTCGCCGTCGAGCTGGTGCGACAGGCCGCCGGTGCCCAGGACCAGCACGCGGTCGTCGGTGTCCCACTGCGCCACGGCGCGGCCGATGGCCTCGCCCAGCTTCCAGCAGCGCCTGGCGCTGGGCAGCGGGTCCTGCACGGTGTTGATGCACACCGGGATCACGCGCACCGGCCACTTCTGATCCGGCCACAGCAACGCCATGGGCAGCGTGAAGGCGTGGTCCACCTTCATCTCCTGGCAGGTGGTGAGGTCGAACTCCTGCTCCACCAGCGATTCGATCAGCTGCCACGACAGCGCCGCGTCGCCCCGGAAGGCGGGGAGCGTCGGAATGCCCCAGCCCTCGTCGGCGTTGCGGTACTCGGACGCGGCGCCGACGGCGAAGGTCGGCATCTTGTCCAGGAAGAAGTTCAGGCCGTGGTCGTTGTAGAGCAGCACCACGACATCGGGCCGGGCCTCGGCCAGCCACTGGTGGATGGGCCGATAGCCGTCGAAGAAGGGCTTCCAGTACGGGTCCTGCTGCAGGCCCTTGGCGATGGCGCGGCCGATGGCCGGGACGTGCGAGGTGGTGATGCCACCAATGATCTTTGCCATGTGAGGTCTTTCGGGGTCGGTGGCGGTTCAGCGGGCGGCGTCCAGCAGCTTCTGCTGGAACTGCGCGCGGGTCATGCCCGTCTGCTGCGCGCCGATGTCCTGCATGTCCAGGCCCAGGATGCCGGCGAACTTGGCCAGGTAGTAGGCGTTGCCGCCCGCGGCGATGAGCTGCAGCACGTTGCGGTTGCGGATGGCCTCGCGCTGCACCGGCGTCAGGCCGTACTGCGCGCAGTAGGCGTCCTCGTCGGCGACGAAGGCCTCGCGGTTGGCTGCGTCGTTGAACGAGTAGCACATCTTGTTGAGGGCGTAGCCCTTCATGGCCTGCTCGCCGTCGAAGATGACGGTGCCGGGAATGGGTTTCTTCGGTGCTCTCATGGGCCCTGTCTCCGAAAAGCCGATGGACTTGCTGCAGATCAAGCGCTGTCCTCGCGCTTGCCCTGGCCAGCAGTGTGGTCTCAGCCATCATTCGGAAAAAGCCGGGCTGACTCATTGAACTCATGAGCCGTTTCGATCATTTGGACTTGGACGGCCACCTGCTGGCGTTGCTGTTGGCCGTCTACGAGGAGGGCTCCGTCACGCGCGCGGCGCAGCGCCTGGGCGTGACGCAGTCGGCCGTGAGCCATCTGCTGGACAAGCTGCGCGGCATCGTGGGCGACCCGCTGTTCGTGCGCAGCGGCCGCGGCATCGTGCCCACCGCGCGCGCGGAGGCGCTGGCCAACCGGGCCCGGCTGCTGCTGGAGGATTTGCGCGGCTTCACCACGCTGGGCGGCTTCGACCCGGCCCGGCTGGACCTGACGGTGACCATCGCCGCCAACGATCTACAGCGCGACCTGCTGCTGCCCGCGCTGCTGCGCCGGCTGCGGGCGCAGGCGCCGAAGCTGAAGCTGCGGGTCATCGGCTCCGGCGTGCCCACGGCGGAGATGCTGCGCGAGGGGCGGTGCCAGCTGGTGATCACGCCGCGCCCGCCCGATGCGGCGGACGTGGTGCAGAAGCGGCTGTTCCAAGACCGCTACGCCGTGTTCTACGACCCGCGCGTGCGCGCGGCGCCGGCCGGCATGGAGGAGTACCTGGCGGCCGAGCACGTGACGGTGGTGTACGAGCCGCGCCGTGCGCTGGACTTCGACCGCTGGTACGCCGAGCAGGCCTGCGCGCCGCGGCGCGTCGTGGCCAGCGTGTCCAGCTTCGCGGCGGTGTCGGCCTTCGTGCAGGGCAGCGCGCTGCTGGCGACGCTGCCCTCGCTGCTGCGCGTGCACCAGTTGCGCGACTTGGCCCTGGCCCCGCTGCCGCTGGACTGCCCGGCCATGCCGATGTACCTGGTCTGGCATTTGAAACACCAGGCGGAGCCGATGCATGCGTGGCTGCGGCAGGAGGTGGAGGCACTGGTGCCGGCAGTGCTGTCCGGCACCACGGCAGCGATGCCGCCGGAAGACGGGCGGGTCAGGGCCGCTGCGCCTTGGCCAGCAGCGGATACGGATTCACCGCCGTCCCCTTCCACCACTGCCGCTCGGGGCCGAGCCTGAAAAGGGCGAAGTGCAGGTGTGGCGCGTCGGGGTTGGCGTTGCCGGTGCTGCCGACGAAGCCGATGAGCTGGCCACGCTGGAGCGCCATGCCCTCGCGCAGCCCGTCCGCGTAGCGGTCCAGGTGCGCGTAGTAGTAGGCGTAGCGCCCGCTCGGGTCGAACTGGTAGATCGTCAGCCCGCCGGGCACGCTGGTGAACAGCTTCACCAGCCGCCCCTCGTCCACCGCGAGCACCGGCGTGCCGCGCGGCGCCATGATGTCCAGCGCCTCGTGCGGGCGCGCGCCGGCGTCGCGGCCTTCGTTGAAGGTGTCGCGCAGTTCGGCTGGCGCCATGCCCTGCACCGGCATCAGCAGCCGGCGCTCGGCGAGCACGGCGAGATCGGCCTGCACCGCCTGCGCCTCGGCCTCGGTGCCCTGCGTGGCCGCGGCGACGGCCAGGCGCGGCGCCGGCCGCGGGCCGGCGGGCAG
>NZ_CALAOH010000060.1 GCF_937926365.1 uncultured Azohydromonas sp.
AGGGCTGCCAGCCCCAAAGCCGGCAAGTCAACCCACTCAAAATTCAAGAGAGCCCTTTTTCAAGGGGTTGGCGTATGCTGGGCCGTTGACCCCGTAACAGTACATGGGCTGTAGCAATGAACGCTGAAGAAGTTCGGATCGCTTGGCGCAACGGATTCACCGCTGGCGTGGATGCCCGGTACGGTTGTCCATACCGACCGGACACGGCCGAGGCCCAAGCATGGCAGGCTGGTTGGGAGCAAGGCACGCTCAAGCGCAATGGCAGTCCCCATCACGATGAGCCGCTGGACGCCGAGCTGGGTGGATCGCCTTCCAGTGATCGGTAGCGCAGCACGCCCTGGGCAGCAGCACGGCTGCGGCCCTGCACGCATGCGGGGACGGCTGTGCGCAGCGCGCTTCGGACTTGAGCCACACGGCACCCCGTCCACACCGCCAGGATCTGGCAGCCGCAGGTCGTTGGGCTTGAGCACGCTCAGCCCGCAAGCGCGGCGGCGCGCTCGATGTCTGCCGCAATGCCCTGCGCAAGGCCGCCGGGCAGGGCATCGCAGCGGTCGCTGGAAAGTTTCAAGGCAGCAGGCCCTGTCAGGTGGCGAGAGCCCGGATCAGCGCATCTAGCCTTGCGGCTCCAGCGCGTACAGCGCAAGGCGCAAGCTGACCTTGGACACGCGCTCATCGGCCTGGGCACGCTGCGGCTGCACGCTGGGAATGCCGGTGCTGGCAGCGGTGCTGCACAGGTTTCGCAGCGACGCCTGCGTGGACGTCTCGACAGCATCCAGCAGCGCTGGTGCATACTCAACGGCTCGCGTTCGCCGAGCGTCGATGGATTTTCTGCCTTATGGCCATTCCCATGGGCTGATCCTGCCGCCTTCTTGGGCCGGTAGCGCGTCGCCCGGCCCGGCTCAGGCTGCCCATAGCCACAGAGCCATGACGGCCAGAATCACGAACAGCAGCCAGCCCACCACGAACCGCCGCCATAGCGCTGGCGCTCCGCGCAACTCCATGTAGTCCAGCGCAATGGCAAGGCCTTTGGCCAGCGACATCGTAAAGACGATGCCCACGGCCCAGCCGCCATCCATTCCAAGCGGCGATTCCCCTGCCCACCAGGACACTCCCGTGGCCACCAGGGTCACCAGCCACAGGACATCGATTCGCTTGCAAAGAACATTCATCGCAGCACGTAGACCAACGGAAAGAGCACCACCCATAGCAGATCCACCATATGCCAGAACACCGCGGCCGTTTCCGGAGCCTGTGTGTCGGTCGCAGTCCATTGACGGCGCGGCACAAGAAAGGCGATCGCGGCAACGATGAGCACCGCTGCGGCGACATGCATGAAGTGGAAGCCGGTCAGCAGGTAGTAGAACATCCAGAAGTCATCGCTGCTCATGTCGTAGCCGGCGCGCAGCTTCTGCTTGTATTCGAGGCCCTTGACAAGCAAGAAAGCGATGCCCAGTGCCGCAGCGCTCCAGAGCCACCGTGCACCAGTGTTGACCCTTGAGCTGCGCAGTGCGTGCACACCCCGGGCAACACACCAGCTGCCGGTCAGGAGAATCACGGTATTGATGGCTCCCTGGCGTAAGTCCAGGCTTGATTGACCCGCACGAAACATCGCCGGGTCTTTTGCCCTGGCAAAGGCATACACGACGAACAGCAAGCCGAACGTGAACATCTCCAGCACGATGACAAACCACATCGTGATGTCGCCACTCAAGCGAATTTCGTCCACGCGACCTGAGGGCGGCTGGCCGGCCTCGGCGGTGTATGCGGCGTCCGAAGATTCCTCGGGCAAGCCCGGGATCGTTTGCACGGTGGTGGAGAAAAGCACGGCGAATCCCATCGGTCAGGCAGCCTTACTCAGGCAAGTTCTCACCAGCACGCCCGCCAGCGCGCGGCGCGCAGCGCGTTTATCCAAACGCGCACTTTGACGATCCTTTGCATGCCCCTACGGTGTCGAGTTGGCTGTCCAAGGCCTGGAACGCCAGGGAATGCAGCTCACGGGGGGCCATGGTGCAAGCGCTGATGGTCGTACCGGAGATCTGGCGCATTTACGTGTCCGTGGCGTTCGTCTGAAGATATATATCTAATGCTTCTTATTAATGTAGATGACGGCACTGAGCGTTTCCTTGAAGTAGTTCAAGGAACGCCCGGCGCCTCGATGGTCGTCATGCGTTCTCGTGGGGCAGGAGGTTCGCGCAGTTGCCGCTGCGGATGGAATGGGCTGAGGCTTCTTGCTGGTGTGGCAGGCGTCTGATGAGCCGCTTGAGACCAAGAACAGATTGCGGGCGCATCTTGCGTGCACTTGCTATTGAGTCGGCATCAATGAGCCAACAAACGAGCCCGGCAACGTATATCCTGCGCTAAATGTTGCCTCATCAACTCGATGAGGCCGCGTTGGCAGCAACCTTGATCGTCAACAGCAGGCCTGGGCGGTGACGGCGCGGCGTTGGCGCGGCGCCTCATGACTTTGGTCGTGTGTGCTCCACCGACTTGACCCGGCGCACCGGCTTTTTCCTGCCCTGTGCCGCGGCCGACGCTCTGATCTCCATATAGGCGCGCGCGACGCGGCACTCGCCGTTCTGGACCGGACCGTGGCGGCCTTTCCCCGCGCTTGAACGGCGTGGGTGAATACGAGGCCAACGAGGGCATCACCGTGCAGGCGATCTGCCAGGCCTTGATGCACGGCGCGGCAAACGCCTGAGCCGACGGCGGCGGCGCACCTGTGGAGGCCAAGCGAAAGATGCAGCCCGTGGAAGGCGGCCAGGACGGACCCGGCGGCAAGCCGGGCGTGGAACCGTGGGGCGCCGCGGTGCGGTTCCCGGGCGTGCGTTGCACGGCGGCGCTGCGGGTCACTGTGTATGGTGGCGCGGCGATGCGCCTTGATGGTCTTTTGCTGTGAGCTACTGCGGCGATCCCTTCCAGCACGACATCTTCGTCAGCTACAGCCATGGCTCGGATGCCGATGGCGAGCCGTTCCTCCAGCAGTGGTCGCATATGTTCGTGCGCGCGCTGCGGCAGGAGCTGCGGTCCGATCCGGACTACCGCAATAAGCTGGGGATGTTCTTCGACGCCGAAGGCGAACCCGGCTCGCGGATCGACCCCGCGCTGCCGCTGACCGAGCAGCTTGAGGCAAAGGTGCAGTCGGCCACGCTGCTGCTGGTGCTGATGTCGCCCGACTACCAGCGCAGCTCCTGGTGCGCCGACGAGCGTGCGTGGTGGCTGCAGAAGCAGGCCGCAATCGGCGCGGTCGCCGTGGGCGCGATCGCGCTGGCCGGCACCGCGTGGTGGCAGCGCGAGCAGGCGGAGATGGCACGGGTGCGCCAGCAGTCGGCGCTTGACGAGGTGGAGCAGGCGCTGGTACTGGCCCGCACGCAGGGGCAGCCATCGTCCGTTGGTGGAGATGGCGGTGGTGGTAGTGGTGCCGATTTGGCGGCGCTGGTCGCAAAGCTGGAAGAGAGCGTGCGCACGCTGAGCGCGGGCGTCGAGAACGCATCGAAGCCGCAAGCCAGCGCCACGCTGGCGGCGCGCGTCTACATCCACATCGACGACGAATCACAGCGCACGGCGGCGAGCGCATTTGCCGCGGCGCTGGCGCAGCGCACGCTTGGCCAGCAGGCGATCGTTGTGCCGGGGATAGAACGGATAAACGGCCAGCGCGGTACCCCATCGCTGCGCTGCTTCCGCCCCGACGAGTGCGGCGGCGAAGCAGCCGAGTTGCTCAGCATCGCGAACGCGCTGCTCACGTCACCGCGGCTGGAATTGCAGAACCAGAGCGAGCGCTACAAGGACAAGCCGCCGCGCCCGCGCCACTACGAAATCTGGTTCGGCAGTGCGCCAGTCGTGCCGGTGAGCAGCAAGGGGACGTCATAGCGCCGCTGGTGCATCGTGTTGTTTGGGCGCAAAGCGGGGCGAAGGGCGTGTCCGGCCAGGCGCCCCGGCCTGCGCCCGGCAATTCTGACATCCGCCCGGCAACTCATGAGGCCATGCTGCAAGGATTGCCGCTACTGCCACGATGGCGGCCAGCGGCGGATTCAAGCCCGCATCCTGCGCTCGATCTGCAAGGCCAGCCGGCCCAGTCGCCGCACCACTCGGGCGAGCGCTGTTTCGGCCGCGGTGAACAAGCGGCCTTCGCTGCTTCGCATGATCCCCTCCAGCGTCTCGCTCAGCGCTTCCAAAGGCTCCTGTGCGCGGACCAGCAACGAGACGACCGACGCCCCGTGAATCGTGTCCTCGTAGGACGCAGCTTCGCCGGCCGACGGGGGCAGCGGTGCCCCGGACAGTTCATCTTCCAGCAGCCGGGCGCTTTCCTCGTCACCCTGGGCACGCAACGCCGCCGCCACGGCGCGATGGCGTCTGGCGATCCCGGCCTCCCGTTGGGCCAGCAACGAGTCCAACGCCTCCTGCGTCGGGACGGTCGGCGGGGGTGCCTGTAACTGCCGCCGCTCGCGATGCCAGGCCTTTCGCCGCCAGCGTCGCATCAACGATGCGTGGCGCAGCTCTTCCAGCGCCAGGCGCTCCGCCTGGGCCGCCACAGCGGGATCGGATGCCTGGGAGGCGAGATAGCTGTACAGCGCGAACGCACGCTGTTCATTGTCCGCGGCGATGGCATAGGCGCGGTACGGTGAAAGCAGCGCGCTGCCCGCGACGTCGCTCCAGGCGCTTGCCATCTCCGGCGGCAGCCGCCATTTGAAGTCCGCGGTGTCCGGCACCGGCTCTCCCAGGGTTCCCGCCCAGTACTCGACGGCGTCGACGTGGGCCCGCTCCTCGTCGCGCATGGCGCGAAACGCTTCGGCCGTCGCGGCGTCACCACGGCGCTGCATGAGGTCGGCGAGCGCGTCATAGCGCCGCATGGACTCGCGCTCGATGGCGTTGGCCACGCCAATGAGCACCGACAGGCTCACCTCGCCGGTCTCGGGCTGGTGGTCGAACAGGGGTTTGCGCATCGATGGGCCTTTCCTGAAGCACTCGGCATGCTGCGGCACGCTTCCTGTATCCGATGACTTCGCAACGGAATCTCTACGGCGGGCAGGCAATTCGACCGTGGCAGGCACGATTTTTGCCGATATTCGCCGCTTGATGGAGCGTCCATGGCTGGCGAGGTGGCATTGATCCTTCAAATCCCACGACTGCTGCTGGTGCTGGTCATCACGGCCATCCTGGGGTGGGGGTGCCCGGTGCACGCCGCGGCCGATGCAGCCGGGCTGGACGCCTTCCTTCCCAAGGTCACCGCGTCGGACATTGTTCCCGGTGCGGACCGGTTCGGGCCGATGCGCGAGTCGCCACGGGTGGCTCCCGCGTACCGCGGCGACCGGCTGCTCGGCTATGTCTACCTGAACTCGGAGTACGTCGATGCCAACGGCTACTCCGGCAAGCCGATCCACATCCTGGTGGGCCTGGACACCGAAGGCACGATCGTCGGCGTCAAGCTGGTGGCGCACAGCGAACCCATCGTGCTGATCGGAATTCCCGAGCGCAAGGTCGTCACGTACCTGCAGTCGTTCGTCGGCTACAACCCGCTCAAGGCCTCCGCGACCAACCAAGGGCCGCCCCATCCCGACATCGTCAGCGGTGCCACCGTCACCGTGCTCGTGATGGGGGAGACCGTCGTGCGTTCAGCCGTGCGGGTAGCCCGGGCGCTGGGCACGCAGAGCGCGCCCGCCGGTGCCGCCTTGCCGCAGCAGCGCACCGTCGACAGCCAAGCGGGGGCGGTGGTCGACTGGAACACCCTGCTGAACGAGGGCGCGGTGCGCCACCTGCATCTGACGGTCGGGCAGGTCAACAAGGCCTTCGTTGAGTCGGGCAACAAGCTGGCTGCCGAAAGGCCGGAACCCGGCCCCGAGGATGCTGACTTCATCGACCTCTACGCCGCGCTCGTGTCGCAGCCGGCCATCGGCCGCAGCCTGCTGGGCGAGGAGGAGTATGCGAGCGTGTCCGGCATGCTGTCGCCGGGACAGCAGGCGATCCTTGTGGCCGGGAAAGGCCTCTATTCGTTCAAGGGCTCGGGTTACGTGCGCGGCGGCATCTTCGACCGCATCGAGCTGATCCAGGGCGCGGAGACGATCCGCTTCCGGGACCGGTTGCATCGCCGCGTCGGCGCGCTGCGCGCGGCGGGTGCGCCCGAGCTCAAGGAGATCGGCGTCTTCCTGATCCCCGCCGGCACCGAGTTCGATCCGGCTGCGCCATGGCGTCTGCAGTTGCTCGTGCAACGTGCCACCGGCGCGCTGGACAAGGCGTTCGTGTCCTTCACGCTGCCCTACGAGCTGCCCCGGCGCTACACCAAGTTGGTCGCCGCGGCCGCGGGAGCGAGCTCTGCGGCGGCCGCGAGCGAGCCGCGCGCCGTCGCGCCAGCCGCCGCAGCGGAGGCGGATACCCAAGGTGCATCCGCCGGCCAGGACGGGCCGCCGCTGTGGAAGCGCCTGTGGGCCAGCAAGGCCGCCTCCGTGGCCGTGCTCGCCGCGATGCTGGCCGTGCTGACGCTCATCTTCTTCTTCCAGGACGCGCTGGTGAAGCGCGAGAAGCTCTACGACCGCATCCGCCTGGGCTACCTGGCCATGACCCTGGTCTGGCTCGGATGGACCGTTCAGGCGCAGCTCTCGGTGGTGAACGTGCTGACCTTCACGACGGCGCTGCGCACCGGTTTCCAGTGGTCGTCGTTCCTGGTCGATCCGCTGGTCTTCATCCTGTGGTGCTCGGTCGCGGCGGCGCTGCTGTTCTGGGGCCGCGGCCCCTTCTGCGGCTGGCTTTGCCCGTTCGGCGCTCTGCAGGAGCTGTCCAACCGCGCGGCCCGGGCCTTGAGGCTGCCGCAGCTCAAGATCCCGTGGCGCGTGCACGAGCGGCTGTGGCCGCTCAAGTACATCATCTTCCTCGGCCTCTTCGGCGTGTCGCTCGGCTCGCTCGCCGTCGCGGAGATGTTCGCCGAGGTCGAACCGTTCAAGACGGCGATCATCCTGCGCTTCATGCGCGAGTGGTGGTTCGTGGCCTTTGCCCTCGCGCTGCTGGCCGCGGGCCTGTTCGTCGAGCGATTCTTCTGCCGCTACCTCTGCCCGCTGGGTGCGGCGCTGGCGATCCCCGGGCGCATCCGCATGTTCGACTGGCTCAAGCGTTACCGCGAGTGCGGCAATCCTTGCATGCGCTGCTTCAAGGAATGCCCGGTCGAGGCCATCCATCCGGAAGGGCACATCAACCCGAACGAGTGCATCTCCTGCCTGCATTGCCAGGTGCTTTACCACCACGAGCACAAGTGTCCCGTGCTCATCCAGCGCCGGCTCAAGCGCGAGAGGCGCTCCGCGATGGCGCCGCCGCCCCTGGCGGCAGAAGCGGGCGCCGCAGCGCCCGTCATTCCGATCGTCCCCGCGGGTACCGGCCAACCCGGCACCTGAGCGGGCATTACAACCCTCGAAGGAGCCCGTCATGAGCGACGATTCTCACCAAGGCCAACCCGTGGACCCCCGGCGCCGCGCCGTCCTGGGCACTGGCGCCAAGGCCGTTGCGCTGGCGGCGGGGGCCTCCAGCGGACTGCTGGCCGGCTGTGGCCCCAAGGCGGGCGAGCCCGCGGCAGCCGGCGCCGCGTCCACGCCGTCGGCC
>NZ_CALAOH010000061.1 GCF_937926365.1 uncultured Azohydromonas sp.
CGCTTGCGCGGGGCGCGGCGGCGCACGGGCGCGGCGGCCTCCTGCGCAGCCGGGGCGCCGTCCTCGGCGGCGGCGGGGATCAACGGGTTGTCAGCGTCTTGGGGATTCATGGCTGCGGAGGGAGGTGTTCGGCCGCGTGGGCCGGCGGGGGTTCGGTGGGGGTGTCGTCCGAGGCCGGCGCGTCGGTCGCTGCGGCGGCGGGGACTTGATCCGCTGCTGCATCCAGCAGCGGCAACTGCTGCGCCAGGGCTGCCTGGAGCGGGGATTCCAGCGCCTGCGGCAGCGCGCCGGGAGCATCCAGGGGCGGCAGGCCGTCCAGCCCGGCCAGGCCCAGGTCGTCGAGGAACTGGCGCGAGGTAGCGTACAGGGCGGGCCGCCCCGGCGCCTCACGGTGGCCGATGACCTCGATCCAGCCACGCTCTTCGAGCTGGCGGATGACCTGCGTGCCGACGGTGACACCGCGGATGTCCTCGATGTCGCCGCGCGTCACGGGCTGGCGGTACGCGATGATGGCCAGCGTCTCCATCACCGCGCGCGAGTAGCGCGGCGGCTTCTCAGGCTGCAGCCGCGCCAGGTAGGGCTGCATCTCCGGCCGGCTCTGGAAGCGCCAGCCCGAGGCCAGCGTCACCAGTTCCACGCCGCGGCCCTGCCAGTCGCGCGCGATCTCGTCGAGCAGCGCGCGCAGCGTATCGGCGCCCAGCTGCTGGTCGAACAGCAGGCGCAACTCGCGCAGCGGCAGTGGCTGCTGCGCGCAGATCAATGCGGTTTCGAGGACGCGCTTGGCATCCTGGGTGTTCATCAAGCTTTGGTGGTGCCGTGAACGGCAACGTCGGACAACACGACGGTAAGGGTCGGAAAAGCGGGCGTCCTGGAACAGGACTGCCGGCGGCTGGATTCGGACCTGGGGCCGGACCCGGCGGCTGCGGCTCGGGCCAGCGCTCGGGTGCGGGGCTTCAAGGGCTGGCGGCGGACGGCTGTGGGCGCTGTGCTGTGCAGCAACCGGGCGTCCACCGCGCGCAGTCCGGAGCATTGTAACCCCGTGTCCCGGGCCCGCCGACTTGACCAGGGACAACATGTCGCGTCGGCGCCGCGCCCGGAAGGCGGAACCGCTTCAGCCGGACAGGGCCTGCAGCGCCGCCGCCAGGTCTGCCGGGGGCGCGCGCTCGAAGTCCAGCGCGCCGTCCAGCACCGGATGCGCCAGCCGCAGCCGTTGCGCATGCAGCGCCTGGCGTTGCAGCCCCAGCAGCGCCGTACCTCCATACAGCGCGTCGGCCAGCAGCGGATGCCCGCGCGAGGCCGCGTGCACGCGGATCTGGTGCGTGCGCCCGCTGTGCAGCGTGCAGCGCAGCGCGCAGGCGCCCTGCCCTTCGGCCAGCAGCTCGAAGTCGGTGCGCGCGGGCTTGCCCGAGGCCAGGATGGCCATGCGCACGCGCGAGCGCGGGTCGCGGCCGATGGGCGCATCCACCGTGAAGCGCTCCTCGCGCGGCACGCCGTGCGCCAGCGCCAGGTACTGGCGGTGCACCTCGCGCGCGGCGATGGCGCGCACCAGCGCCGTCATGGCCGGCAGGGTCTTGGCCACCACCATCAGGCCCGAGGTGTCCTTGTCCAGCCGGTGCACGATGCCCGCGCGCGGCAGCCGCGCCGCGCTCGCGTGGTGCGCCAGCAGCGCGTTGAGCAGCGTGCCCGACCAGTTGCCCGCCGCCGGGTGCACCACCATCCCCGCGGGCTTGTCGACCACCATCAGGTGCTCGTCCTCGAACACCACGTCGATGGGCAGTGCCTCGGCCTTGAAGGCGCGGCTTTCCGCCGTGGGCACCAGTTCGACGCGGATGCGCTGCCCCAGCTTCACGCCGCGCGAGGCGGTGCGCGCCACCTGGCCGTCGAGCTGCACGTGGCCGCGCTCGATCAGGCCCTGCAGATGGTTGCGCGAGAACTCGCCGGCCATGAGCACCAGCGCCTTGTCCAGGCGCAGGCCCTGCAGCGCGGCATCCACTTCGCGCTCGCGCCACTCGTGCTGTTCGTCGTCGGGGCCGTCGTCCTCGGTCGCCGGGTCGGACAAGGGGTCAACCATACAATTCGCGTTTTCTTGGACCTACGGACGCGCGCGGCGCGCGGCCGCTGCATCAGATGAGCTTTTCTTCTTGGAGGCGCCGCTGGGCGCCAGGAACGTCGGCCTGTGCGGCGGCGTTGGCGGGGGCGTTGCTGATGGCGGGTTGCGGCACCACGAAGGAGGACCCGCTGTCCACCACGGCTGTCGAGAAATTGTACGCAGACGCCAAGGACGACATCGGCGCCGGCAGCTACGAGCGGGCCATCAAGACCCTGGAGCGCGTCGAGGGCCGCGCCGCTGGCACGCTGCTGGCGCAGCAGGCGACGCTGGACCTGGCCTACGTGCGCTACCGCACCGGCGAGCGCGCCGAGGCGCTGGCGACGCTGGACCGCTTCATCAAGCTCAACCCGTCCAGCCCGGCGCTGGACTACGCGCTGTACCTGCGCGGCATCGTCAACTTCAACGACAACCTGGGCATCCTGGGCCGCTTCACCAACCAGGAGCTCTCCGAGCGCGACCAGCAGGCCTCGCGCGACGCCTACCAGTCCTTCAAGCAGCTGGTGGACCAGTTCCCGCAGTCCAAGTACTCGGCCGACGCGCGCACGCGCATGGACTACATCGTCAACGCGCTGGCGAACTACGAGATCCACGTGGCGCGCTACTACTTCCGCCGCGGCGCCTTCGTCGCCGCGGCCAACCGCGCGCAGCAGGCGATCAAGGAGTACCCGCAGACGCCCGCCACCGAGGAGGCGCTCTTCATCCTGGCGCGCAGCTACGAGCGGCTGGAGCTGCCGCAGCTGCGCGAGGACGCCGAGCGCGTGCTCAAGCAGAACTTTCCCAACAGCCGCTTCCTCGACGAGGGCTTGGCCAGCACCAAGAAGCCCTGGTGGCAAGTGTGGTGAGGCAGCGCCACTGAAGCGCGAAGGCCAGCCCGCGGGCTGGCCTTTTTCATGGGCAAGCGCTTGTGCCGCTCAGCCGCCGGCCGCCGCGGCATCCGGCGCATCCTGGATTTCATCGTCCACCGCCGCACCGGCCTCCCGCTCCGCCGCCAGCGCCCGCAGCCACGCCAGCGCCTCGCCCTCTTCCTTGAGCCGCGTCATGGGCGGCAGCGCCTTGCGCAGCCGCGCGCCGTAGCCCTTGAGCACCAGCCGCGGGTCGCACACCACCAGCAGCCCGCGGTCGCGCTCGCTGCGGATCAGCCGCCCCGCACCCTGCTTTAGCGACACCGCCGCCTCGGCCAGGAAGTACTCGTTGAAGGGGCTTCGGCCCTGCGACTCCAGCTGCGCCACACGCGCCTCCACCAGCGGGTCGTTGGGCGGCGGGAAGGGCAACTTGTCGATCAGCACGCACTGCAGCGCGTCGCCGGGCACGTCGATGCCTTCCCAGAAGCTGGCCGAGCCCACCAGCACCGAGGCGGGCCGCGCCAGGAAGCGCTTCACCAGCTCCCGCTTGGGCAGTTCGCCCTGCACCAGCACATCCAGCGCCACGCCGCCCTCGGCCAGCGCCTCGCGCAGCGCGAAGCCCACCGCCTGCAGCGCGCGCAGCGTGGTGGTGAGCACGAAGGTGCGGCCACCGAGGGCGCTGGCCAGCCGCGCCGCCAGCCGGCCCACCGCCGGCGCATGCGGCTCGCTGCCGGCCGCCGGGAAGCGCTCGGGGATCCACAGCCGCGCGTGCGCCGCGTAGTCGAAGGGACTGTCCAGCCGCAGCACGCGCGCGTCCTCCAGCGCCGTGCTGCCGGTGAACCAGGACAGCTTGGCGTCCGCGCCCAGCGTGGCCGAGGTGAAGATCCAGGCCTTGTGCCCGGCCTCGCGCTGCTGCGTGAGCGCACTACGGATGTCCAGCGGCGACTCCACCAGCCGCACCTGCGCCGGGCCCACGTCGATCCAGCGCACCTGGTCCGCTGCGGCCGGCGCGGCGAAGCGCGCCGCGCGCTCGGCCAGCAGCTGCGCGCGCTGCGACAGCCGCATCAGGTCCGGCCCGCTGCCGGCCAGCGGCTCCAGCGCGCCGGCGGCGGC
>NZ_CALAOH010000062.1 GCF_937926365.1 uncultured Azohydromonas sp.
ACGGCCGGCGCACGGCGTACGCGAAGGCGCCCAGGCCGGTGCGGACAGCCTGCGCGGCCGGTGCCTCGGCGGGCGTGGCCGGCCGTGGCCGTATCGCGTCCGAGGCTGGATCGGGCAACGCCGCCGGTGCGTCGTCGAGCACGCGCGCCTGGACATCGATCACCTCGCCGCGCGGCGAGGCCGCCGTGCTGCGCGGGCTCGGCGCGGAGCCGGCCAGCGCGGCCTGGATCAGCGCCGTGGCGGCCTGGAGGTCGCCGGCGCGCGTGAGGCGCGTGGCCTCGGCCATGGCCTGCTGAAAGGCAGTGTTCATGAGGAATCCTGTAGGGAAGGTCGGAGTGCTCAGCGCATCCGGGGCGCCAGCGCCGCCTTCACGGCGGCACTGGCCTGCAGCACACCCAGCACCACGATCGACTCGACCGTGGCCAGCGCCAGCTCCGGCGTGACCTCGTTGCCGATGCTGGCCAGCCCCAGCACGCGGATCTGCAGCCGCTGGCCGGCGGCCTGCACGGCGCGCAGGTCCTCGGCACTGAAGTGCTGGATGCCCAGCACCAGCATCCGCCGCGTCACGGCCTGCTTCACCGCCTCGGCATGCGCGGCGAGCTGGTTGCGGATGGCGGTGCGGATGAGATCGGTGCGGTTGGCATAGAAGCCTTCCTGCACCAGCAGGTCGATCTGGCCCAGGTCCACGACGCCGAGGTTGATGGTGATCTTCTCGTCGGTGGAGCGGGCGGCGGGGGCGGTGGTGGCGCTGCGGGGTGGCATGGAGGCCATCCTACTGCCATCCTGCGAACATCCAAGTGGATGGTAATGGTGATGCAAGGGATATTGCGAAGCCTGCTGGTCCCCATAGAAAAAAGGCCGCCCAAGGCGGCCTGAAGAACAGGAAGCGGGAGGCCAGCGGCCGGCACGATCGGGTACCGGCTGCTGGGGTGGTCAGGCGTTCAAGGCAACACCGGCGTCGCCGCCGCCCGCTGCACGATCAGGTCCGCGTCGCGCTGCAACAGCAGCCGCTGCGACACCAGCTCGGCCGCGGCGGCCTTCACCGCCGCCTCGTAGCCGGCCTGGTCCCCGTACAGCTCCTCCAGCGAGGGCCGCGCGTCGCCCGCGGCCAGCCGCGCCGCCATGGTCTTGTGGAAGGGAATGAAGCTGCCGGTGAGGTTGGACAGGTCCACGATGCCCGGCGTGGCCACGTAGTTGAACTCGATGCTCGTGCCCAGCGGCACACGCGCCTCCACGCTGCGGATGCCCGCCAGCGTCAGCCCCGTGGTCGCGTCCACCTGCGGCACCAGGATCGCGTAGTCCTTGTTCAGGTAGGCCGGCGGCAGCAGCGTGGCGATGCCCGACTCGTCCTGCGGCCGGTACTGCGGGCCGAAGTCCAGCAGCGGGAAGCCGTTGTAGCGCGCCAAGTAGGTGAAATCGGGAATCGGCGTCGGCGTGCCGTTGACGGGCCAGGTGACACCCTTCATCGCCGGGAACGTGACGGCGTCGGGCCGCACCAGCGTGCCGTCGGCGATCTTCGGCACCTGGCTCGCCGGCGGCTCGGTGCCGCGCACCACCCAGTCCTCCAGCGCCAGGAACAGGGCGCGGAAGGTGTCGTTGAAGTGCACCACCGTGCCGGCCGGGTACACGTTGCGCGTGGGCGCGTAGCTGATGCTGCCCAGGCCTCCGGCGCCGCCGTGCTGGGTGCTGCTGTAGTAATAGATGCGCGCGTTGGCCGGCTGCTGCAGGTCGCGCAGCCCGTTGGCGTCGGTGAGCACCGGCGAGCCCTGCAGCTGCCAGAACTCGGTGCCCGACAGCCCCAGGAAGAACTTCGGACAGGTGGCGGTGGCCTCGCAGCGCGCCATCACGCCGCCCTGGCGGCCGCTGACCTCGTCCACGTAGTCCTTGTCCAGCCCGCGCGGCGCGGTCTGGCCGAAGGCGGTGTGGTCGGTGCGCAGCCCGCCGCCGCCGCCCGGCACCGCGAAGCGCGTGTTGATGTGGGTCTGGCGCGCCGCCACGTGCGCGTACAGGCCGTCGAACACCTTGGAGCCGTCCAGCGCCTGGTTGAAGCCCAGGTGCAGGAAGGTTTTCATCGCGTTGCCCGATTGCGAGGTGCCCTGGCCGATGGTGCTGGTGATGCGGCCCGCCAGCGGGTTGGCCTTGCCGTCCGCATCGGCCGCCGCGCCGCGGAAGAAGCTCACCGTGTCGCGCAGCGCCGCCAGGCCCACGCCCATCACCTTCGAGTCCTTGGCGACGTAGACCAGCTCATACAGGTATTTCGGGTCGAAGCCGCCCTTGAGGCAGACGCTGGCCGGGTTCGGCGTGCCGGGGAAAGGCGTGGCCTCGTCGCAGGTGGCGAACTTCCAGTCGCTGGCCGGGATCAGCACGCGCGGGTCGGTCTCGTTGGCGCGGCGCGTGAGCGAGAAGCCGGGCTGCGTGTTGTCCAGCGTGGCGGGCTCGTAGGGAATCATGCTGCCGTTGAACACGCCGCCGGGCAGCGTCATCGCGGGCGTGGCGGCGCTGGGCACCAGCTCGGCGCGGTAGGGCCCGGTGATGCTGCTGCCGTCCGGGTTCTTGGCCACCGGCACGGTGGCAGTGAGCCGCGCGGGGCTGCTCTTGGGCACGTCGCCCTGCCACGCGGCGTAGAGCATCACGGTGCCGCGCTCCAGGTACACGGCGTCGCTGGGCGTGGCCGCCGGGTTGAGCATCGTGAGGATGTTGCCGCGGTTGGGCGCGTCATAGCGCAGCACGCCGCTGGCCTTGCTCATGTCCTTGGGCTTGAGCATCACGAACTCGGTCTGGTACTCGACCATGCCGCGCGCGTTGACCGGCGCCAGCTCCAGGTCCTGGATCACGGCGTTCTTCGGGTCCTTGGGATCGACCTCGCCGCTGATGACGCCGCTGACCCTTTCATACGCGCCCACGTCGCCGTAGCTGCCCGGGAAATCCTCGGTGGCGGTGACGGACAGGCGCAGCTCGGGCGTGGCCGCGGGCGCGGTGGGTGCCGTCGCAACCGGCGGATCGTCGCTGCCGCCGCAGGCCGACAGCAGCGCGGCGCTGGCGCAAAGGGCCAGCAGGCTTTTCTGGAACTTCATGACAGTGTCTCCGGGTATGGCGATGCCCGGCCGCGCGCCCGCGAGGGCACGCGGCGGCATCGCTTGTGTCGTGATGGGGGTTCAGCGGCAGCTGAAGCTCGCAGCGTCGTCGGTGCTGCCGCTGCCGTTGTAGACAGCCTGTTGCGGGTGCGGGCACAACGGCCGGGTGCGCACCGCGGCGCCGGACACCACGCGCGAGGCGACGATGCGCTCGGGGGCGACGCCCTGTTCCACCCACTGGTCCAGCGCCTTGAGCAGGTCGTGCGAGGCGTCCACCACCGGCGAGGGCGCGCCCTGGTTGCCGAAGTTCGTCGCGCCCGTGCCGCCGCTGCAGTGGCCCATGCCCGGCACCATGAAGAGGCGGAAGAACGTATCCACCTCGGCCTGCGAGCCCTGGCGGGCCTTGACCTGGTCGAAGTAGGCGATGGTGTCCGCCGCGTTGACCACCGGGTCCTGCCAGCCTTGGTAGACGATGGCCTTGCCGCCGCGGGCCTTGAAGGCCGCGAGGTCGGGGTTGGTCTGGTCCACCATCCAGCCGACCTTGGCGTCCGTGAAGGCCACGTCGCGGTCGTAGTCGAAGCTCCACCAGTCCCACCGCGGGTCCTCGAAGCTCCACAGCCGCCAGAAGTCCGCGCGCACGGGCTCGCTCGACCCCCAGTAGCCCGGCCAGCCGGACTCGGTGCCCACCACGAGCCCCGGGTACAGCTGCTCGCCGGTGCGCGGGTTCTTCGGGCCGGCGTAGATCTTCTGGGCCACCGCCACCTGCGCCGCGGTGAGGCAAGTGGCCGTCTCGGCCCCGCTGCACTGCAGCGCCGCGACGTTGAACTTGTCGCTGGTGCAGGCGCGCGGATCGGTCATCACGCCGTCGGCCACGCCATCGAGCGTGTCGCAGGCGGCCACCGCGGCCGTCGTGATGAGCGCGGCCTTGGCCGCCGGCAGGATCAGCGTGGTGTTGTCGCCGGGGTTGCGGTTGGAGAGGAAGCGGTGCAGGAACTCCACGTTCAGCCGCACGCGGTTGTTGCCCGGCGCGCCGGCGATCACGCCGTCGAAGTCCTCGGGGTAGCGCTGCATCTCGGCGTAGCCCTGGTGGCCGCCGGTGGAGCAGCCATAGAAGTAGGCACGGCTGGCGGCCTTGCCCGTGAGCTCGGCCAGCACCTGCTTGCCCGGCACCGTGATGGCGTGGATGGAGCGCGTGCCCCAGTCCACGATCTTCTCCGGGTGGCCCACGCCCCAGAACATCTGGTTGGGATCGCTGGACTGGTGGCCGGTGTCGCCGCCCATGGCCGCATAGCCCTGGCGCATCGCGTAGGCCATGTCGCCGTAGTTCAGGCTGGGGCTGTAGCCGCCGTTGCCGGTGGTCACGAGCTTGCCGTTCCAGGCCTCGGCGCTGGGCACCCACAGCTCGAAATTGACCAGCGAGTCGCTGCTGGGCGTGGCCTGGCCCTTGACCAGGCAGAAGGCCGGCAGCCCGGTGATCGCGGTGCTGCTGCCCGGTGGCGTGTAGCTGCCCGAGGTCACCGGCGTGGCCGAGCTCACGCTGGCGCCGTCGAGCTTCAGGGCGGCGAAGCTGGCGGCATCGCAGGCCTTGGGTGTGGCCGCCTGCGGCGGCTGTGGAGCCGGCGCGGCTGGATCGTCCCCGCCGCCACAGGCGGCCAGCAGCGCGGCACTGGCGCACAGCGCCAGCGGTGTCCTCTGGAATCGCATCGTGTCTCCTTGGGTCGTGGTCAGGCCCACCGCCGGGCCCGGCAGTGGCTGAAAGGGCCCCTTCTGTGGAGGCCTTGAGGGAGGGCCGCGGCGGTGTGGCGCCCGCCGCGGCGTCAGGTCACTCCGCCTCGATGCCGGCGGCCTTGATCACGCGGCCCCACTTCTGGGTCTCCTCGGCCTGGAACTTCGCCAGCTCCTGCGGCGAGGCGATCCAGGGCTCGGCACCACTGCTCTCGAAGAAGGTCTTGGCGGCGGCGCTCTTCACGGCCGTGCTCAGCAGCTCGTTGAGCCGCGCCACCACCGGCTGCGGCGTGGCCGCGGGCACGTAGGCCGCGAACCAGTAGCCCATGTCGTAGCCCTTGACGCCGGCTTCCGCGATGGTGGGCACCTCGGGCAGCATCGGGCTGCGCTTGGTGGTGGAGTAGCCCAGCGCGCGCAGCTTGCCGGCCTTGACCTGCGGCACGCCGGTGGCGGTGTCGGTGATCATCAGGTCGATCTGCCCGCCCAGCAGGTCCGTCACCGCCTGCGGGTTGCTCTTGTAGGGCACGTGCAGGATGTCGGTGCCGCTGAGCTGCTTGAACATCTCGCCCGCCACGCGGCTGGACGAGCTGCCGCTGCCGAAGCTGAGTTTCCCGGGGCGCTTCTTGGCCTCGGACACGATGTCGCCCACGCTCTTGTAGGGCGCGTCCGCCCGCACCACCAGCACCTGCCCGCCCTTGCCCAGGCCGGCAACGGGTGCGAAGTCCTTCACCGGGTCGTAGGACAGCTTCTTGTACAGGTGCTCGTTGGCCGCATGCGTGGTGTTGGTGGTGATCAGCACGGTGTAGCCGTCGGCCGGGGCGCGCGCGGCGGCCTGCGCGGCCATCATCCCGCTGGCGCCGGCCTTGTTGTCCACCACCACGGTCTGCTTCGTCTGCTCGGTGATGGACTGGCCCAGGGCGCGCGCGAGCTGGTCGGTGGCGCTGCCGGCGGCAAAGGGCACCACGAAGGTGATCGGCTTCTCCGGGTATTTGACTTGCGCCTGCGCGGCGGGCGCGCCCAGCGCGGCGAGGGTGGCGGCAGCCGCGGCTGCGAGGACTTGGCGGCGGGGGAAATGGGTCATGGCTTGTCTCCTTGGTGTCGTCGTTTCATTTCCTGATGCCCACTTGAACAACCGCGTCACACCCGCGAAGGCGGGTGTCCACGAATACCGGGCGGCATCCCGGCGCGCGTGGATGCCCGCCTTCGCGGGCATGACGAGTTCTTTCAGTGGCCATCGCGAGCTGGAATCAGGTCGGTTGCCGCAGCAACGAGGCGAGCTCGGCGGGCACGTCGATCTCGATGTCCAGCAGCAGGAAGGCCAGCGCCTTGCCGTGGCTGTCCAGGTTCAGCGCGTCGTTGACGCCGCCGTCGAGCACGCCCTCCAGCACGAAATTCATGGCTTGCAGCCGGGGCAGCAGGTGGCGCGTGACGCGGCGCGGGCGGCGGTGCGAGAACTGGCGCGCCACGGCCTCTTCCGTCACCTGCGCTTCCAGCAGCGGGTACAGCGCCGCGTGCCAGGCGATGACGCTGATGTTGGAAACGTTGCCCTTGTCGCCGGTGCGGCCGTGGGCCAGCTGCTGCAGGGGCACGCGCAGGGTGTGGCCGGTGCTTGCGTTCATTCGATGAACTCCAGTTGCGCGCTCACGCGCTCGCGCGGCACCAGGCAGGACACGGTGCCCAGCCGCTGGCGCAGCCCCGTGCGCACGCCGCCGCCGCCGGCGGGGCCGCAGGTGTAGAGCGCGGTCACCTCGCGCGCCAGGCGCTCGGCCTGCTTCTTGTCCGCGTGGTTGAGCGCCACGCGCAGCCGCACGTCGCGCGCATCGCCCACCGGCTGGCTCGACAGCCACTGCCCGGCGTCGTCGCCGAACACGCTGGCCACGCCGATGAGGTCCACCCGCAGCGGCCCGCACTCGGCCAGCCGCCGGCGCAGCACGTCGCCCGCCAGCCGCGCGCGCGCCTCGGCGCCGCGCCCGGCGTAGGAAATCTCGCCCTCGGCCAGCCAGCCCTGGGCGTGGAACACGTTGGCTTTCAGGTGCGTGGGCCGCGCGTGGCCGCGCACGCCGTGCAGGCGCACGCGGTCGGGGCCCACGGTCTCGACCCAGGCCTCGGTGATGTCGGCCACCACGTCGGGCGTGAGGTACGCGGCCGGGTCGTGCAGCTCGTACAGCAGCTGTTCCTTGACAGTGTGCTCGTCCACGCAGCCGCCGGTGCCCTCGGCCTTGCCGATGACGCAGCCGCCGTCGGCGTCCAGCTCCGCGATGGGGTAGCCGACGCTGGCGAGGTCCGGCACGTCTTTCAAGCCCGGGTCGGCGAAGTAGCCGCCGCAGACCTGCGCGCCGCACTCCAGCAGGTGCCCGGCCATGGTGGCGCGCGCAAGGCGGTCCCAGTCGTCGCCGGCCCAGCCGAAATGCGCCAGCGCCGGGCCCACGGTCAGCGAGGGGTCGGCGACGCGGCCGGTGATCACCACGTCCGCCCCCGCGCGCAGCGCCTCGGCGATCGCCTCCGCGCCCAGGTAGACGTTGGCGCTGGCGATGTTCAGCCCGTCCGCCGCCGCGCCCAGGGCCTCGCGCAGCAGGCCGCGGTGGGCCTCGTCCGACAGGTCGTCTCCGCTGACCACCGCCACGCGCGGCACGCGGGTGCCGAGCTCGCGCGCCAGCGCCAGCACCCGGCGCGCGGCGGCCTGCGGATTCGCCGCGCCGAAGTTGCCCACGATCCGGATGCCGTGCGCCAGGCAGTCGGCCAGCACGGGCGCCAGCATTTCGGCCAGCAGCGGCTCGTAGCCGGCCTCCGGATCGTTGCGGCGTGCCAGCTGCGCCAGCGCCAGCGTGCGCTCGGCCAGGGTTTCGAAGATCAGCACGGCGGGCTGCCGCCGCCGGATGAGCGTGTCCACCACCGGTCGGGCGGCGTCGGTGCGGTCGCCGGAAAAACCGGCGGCGCAGCCGATGAGCAGGGTGTCGGTCATGGCTCCTGGGACTGGGAGGCCTGTTCGAAGGCCGATGCGGCCACTGTAGGCAGCGCCATTCAATTGGAGAATTCGTTTGTTTGGATCAATTCATCCGTTTTCCAGATGAGCGACACCGATGTCTCCACGCGCCAGCTGCGCGCCTTCGTGGCGCTGGCCGAGACGCGCAACTTCACCCGCGCCGCGGCGCGGCTGCACCTGTCGCAGCCGGCCTTCAGCGCGCTGATCCGGGCGCTGGAGGAGGCCGTGGGCGCGCGGCTGTTCGACCGCAGCACGCGCCACGTGGAGCCCACGGTGGAGGGTGCGCTGTTCCTGGAGAGCGCGCAGCGCCTGCTGCGCGACCTGTCCCTGAGCGTGGCCGACCTGGGCGAGCACGTGGCGCGCCGGCGCGGGCGCGTGGCCCTGGCCGCGCTGCCGGCGCTGGCCGCGGGCTGGCTGCCGCCGCTGCTGGCCGCGTTTCGCGGGCGCTACCCGGACATCGAGCTGGACGTGGCCGATGCGCTGTCGGATGGCTGCGTGGAGCGCGTGCGCGCCGGCCAGGCCGACTTCGCGCTGGCGGCGGTGCGCGCCGTCGCGCCCGAGCTGCTGGTGGAGCCCTTCTGCGCCGACGGCTTTCACCTCGTGTGCCCGCGCACGCATGCGCTGGCGCGGCGCGGCGGCGTGCGGCTGCGCGACCTGGCGGGCGAGCCCTTCATCCACCTGGCACGCACGAGCAGCGTGCGGCAGCACATCGAATCGGCGCTGTGGCCGGGGGCGCTGGCGCTCAAGCCGGTGATGGAGCTGGAGCAGCTCAGCACCGTGGCCGGCATGGTGCGCGCCGGGCTGGGCATCACGGTGGTGCCGGCGCTGACGCTGTTCCACTTCGAGCACCCGGAGCTGGTCACGCGCCCGGTGGTGGACGCCCCGGGGCTGCGGCGGCAGATCTACAGCATCCGCCGCCGCGACCGCAGCCTCTCCATCGCGGCGCAGGCGCTGTTCGACGAGCTCATGGCGCAGCGGCCGGCGCTGGAGGCGGGGTGACTCACGGCTTGGGCACCAGCATGTAGCCCTCGATGCGCCAGGTGCCGGACGAGACGTACAAACCCGTGCCGACGATCACGCCGCGGTCGTTGATGGCGTTGGCATCGCCCAGGGCGTTCCAGCCCCGGTTCAGCGCCTCGGGCAACTCGGCCAGCGGCACCGAGCTCGCGCCGTTGTCGCGCCAAACCCGGCCGCGCGCCCGCGGGTCGGCCGTGCCTTCGAATTTGTAGCCGGCAACCTCCCGGAGATTGTTCAATCCCCGCGCGAAAGTCGGAAAACCCGGTTCCGCGCGCAGTCGCTTGTAAACATTGCCCATGCGCAGGAATGCCATCGCGCTGAAAAGCTCGCCCGTGGCGCCGGCATACATATACCCGCTGATGTCGCCGTTGTCATTGATCCCGGTCGGAATCAGGTTGTCGAAGCCCGTCGGTATTCTCAAAATCTGGGCCGCGCGCCCGCGCAATTTCCGAACCCCCTGCTTATATCGCACGCCGTCCACCTCGACTTCCCGGTAGCCGACAATGTCACCGTAACGGTTTATTGCGGTGGCCTGGGCTGACAGGCCGCCCCAGGTGCCCAGGTTCGTTTTGGTATTGCCTTTCCAGAGCATTGCGTGGCGCACGCCGGGCGCCGGCTCGGACCAGCCCACGATCTCGGATTGGTTGTTGATGGCCGCCGCGTAGGAACTGCCCCCGCCCAGCGAGGGGAGTGTGGTGATGGCGCCGGTGTCCCGCTTCCAGCGGAAGGCCTGGGTCCGCGAGCCTTGCGTGAACCAGCCCACGACTTCGCCCAGGTTGTTGACGCCCCGCGCTTCGCCGGGACCGTCGGTGTGGATGACCCGGGGCGCCTGGCCCGGAACGAAATAGGCCGGACGCATATTGCCCTCGATGTTGAACCAGACGGTGCCCGCCGCCGCCTTGCCGTTGCGGCTCAGGGCCAGGCCGAAACTGCTGCCCCCTTGCACCGTGCCCAGCCGCAGCACGCGGTAGCCGTTGGTGCCGGTGGCCAGGGCCGCGGATTCGGGAACCTCGTCGTCGATTTCAACCGCTTGTGCTGCCTGCATCAGGCCGGCAGCAAACAGGGGAATCAAACAGAAAAACAACTTCATGGAAACCCTCCGGGGAAAACTGCTGCACGCACCGCTCGTGCCTGAATCAGCCTAGCGATGCGCCCCAGCTTTCCCACCCCCGAGGCGGGCCATGTGTTGTTTTAAAGGGTTGGAATTATTTGAATATCAGCCCGGGAGATTCCCGGGTTTCCCGTGCCGTGCGCAGGGATCAGCGCGGGTTTGCAGGCGGCGCTTCGGCCATGGGTTGCAGCGAGGCGGAATCCGGGCCCGGGCGCTTGCGCTCGTCCCGGGAACTGCCGCCTCACGCGGCTGGGTCCGCCACCTCCAGCGCCAGGGTGACGCTGAAGGTGCTGCCCTGGCCCGGCGTGCTTTGCAGCGCCACCTCGCCGCCCATCATGGCCACCAGGCGCGCGACGATGGACAAACCTAACCCGGTGCCGCCGAAGCGCCGCGTGGTGGAGGCGTCGGCCTGCGTGAAGGGCTCGAACACGGCCTGCTGCTGCTCGGGCGCGATGCCGATGCCGGTGTCGCTGACGTCCAGGCGCAGCCGCGCGCGCGAGCCCTGGCGCTCCAGCAGCCGCGCGCGCAGCGTCACCTGGCCCTCTGCGGTGAACTTCACGGCATTGCTCAGCAGGTTGGAGAGCACCTGCCGCAGCCGCAGCGCGTCGCCGCGCAGCCAGGCCGGCAGCGCCGGGTCGATCTCCAGTTGCACGCGCAGCGGCTTGCCCGTGGCCTGCGCCTCGGCCTGGGCGTGCAGCGCCTGCAGCAGCGGCCGCGTCTCGAAGGGCTGCTCGTCCAGCCGCATCTCGCCCGCCTCGATCTTGCTCAGGTCCAGTACGTCGTTGAGCAGCGCCAGCAGGTGCGTGCCGGCGTTGGCGATGTGCTGTACGTACAGGCCCTGCTTCTCTTCCAGCGGCATGCGCTGCAGCAGCTGGCTCAGGCCGATGACGGCGTTGAGCGGGGTGCGGATCTCGTGGCTCATGTGCGCCAGGAAGGCGCTCTTGGCCCGGTTGGCCGCCTCGGCCTGCTCGGTGCGGCGGCGCAGCGCCTGCTCCTGGCGCTGGCGCTCGGCCGCGCGCAGCATGCCGTACAGCAGCAGCGCCAGCACGGAAAACACCATCGCCACGCCCAGCCCGGCCGCCGCCGGCGACAGCAGCTGCAGCTGCCGCAGGAAGGCGGGCCGCGCCTGCACCTCCAGCAGCCATTCGCGCCCGAACACCGCCAGCCGCACCTGCTGCATCGGCACGTGCCCACGGCTCTGCCAGCCGTCGGAGGTGTAGAAGCGGTCGGGCAGGTTCCAGGGCTGCAAGTCGCTCAAGGACAGCGCCAGCGTGCCGAACTGCGTGTCGAAGTCGGCCAGCACCTCCTTGGCCACCAGCAGCATCACGGCCCAGCCGTAGGTGGCTTTCTCGCGCTGCGCACGCGTGAGACTGGCGCCGTGGGTGTAGATGGGCAGCGACAGCACGAAGCCGTGCCCTTCGGGCGTGCCGGGCAGCAGCAGGGTCAGCGGCGCCGACAGGCGCGGCTCGCCGCTGAGCATGGAGGCGCGCAGGCACCCGCGGCGCCGGATCTCGGTGGCCAGGTCCAGGCCCTCGACGTCCTGCCAGTCCGGCGAGGGAGGCTCCATGAACATCAGCAGGAAGCGCTCGGGCGCGTCCAGCCCGTTGGGGTTGAGCTCTCGGATGCGGAAACCCGGCTCGCCCTTGTCGCGCATCTCGGCCATGAAGGCGTCGTCCTCCTCGCGCAGCGTGCGCCGCACGAAGCCCACGCCGCTGGCGCCGGGGAAGCGTTCGCGCAGGTCGAAGGAGCCGGCGAAGCGGCGGAAGGCGTCGCGCGTGAGCGCCTCGGCCGAGGTGCCGGCCACGCGCACGGCGCCGCGGGTGGCGTAGAGGGCGTATTCGTAGGACTGCATGCGCTCGCGCAGCCGCGAGCTCACCTGCGCCGTAGCGGCCTGCAGCTGGGCCTGCACCCGGGCCTCGTTGCTGATCCACTGCAGCCAGCCCACGGCCACGCCGGCCACCAGCCCGACGAGCAGCACGGCCAGGCTCCAGCGCCACGGCTCCTGGGAGAGCTGCGGCGCGGTCGGTACGCTGCGGTCGTTCATGCCCCCATTAGAACAAGGGGGGCGGCGGCTTCGGCGCTATCCGCCGTCCCGTTCGCTGCCGGATGGAGCCTGAGCGCCACCGTGCGCCGCCGCCGTGGCGTCCGGGAGGCCCAGGTACCGCGCCAGGCCCTGCTCCAGTTCCGCCTGCCAGGCCTCGGGGCTGAGGATGCGCAGGTGCGGCATCCAGTAGCGCACGATGGGCAGCACCTGGCCGGCGTGCGCGGCCTGCAGCGAGACGATCAGGCCGCCGTCCTCCAGCGCCTGCTCGATCTTCTGGCTGGCGATGAGCTTGCGCCGCCGGAAGTGCGGCGCCGCCTGCGCGTCGATGCGCAGCAGCACGCGCTGGCGCGCCTGCCACAGCGTGTCCTCGTCGGCGAGCTGGCGCTCGGTGCCGGGGTCCGGATCGAAGCTCTCCTGCGACACCCGCAGCTGCTGCATGCGCGCCAGCGAGAAGGTTTTGAATTGCCCGCGGTCGCGCGCGGCGAGGTACCACGCGCCCTTGTGGCGCAGCAGCCGGTAGGGCTCGATGCCGGCGTAGGCCTGCACGAGGCCTTCGTCCTTGAGCAGCTCGAAGCCGATGCGCCGGTGGGCGACGATGGCGTCCTCCAGCGGCCGTGCCAGCTCGGGCCGCTCGTGCGGCGCGGCGCCGCTGCCGGCGAGGATGGCGCGCTGCACGCGCGCCTCGAACAGCTCGCGTGCCAGCTCGTCGCCGGGCAGCGCACCGCGCACCGCCGCCAGCGCGGCGAGCTGTTCGATGTCGCGCGTGCCCAGCCGCCCGGTGAAGGCCGTGTCCAGCCGCCAGCCGCCGCGCTCGCGCTCCAGCGGCAGGAAGGCCAGGCGCCGTGCCAGGTCACGCCGCAGCGTGGCCGCGCTCACGCCCAGCTCGGCCGCCAGCGCCGAGGGCGCCACGCGCTCGCCGTGGTTGAGTTTGATCAGCAGCAGCGCCAGGCGGCGGGCGGGGGCGTCGTGGGCGGACATGGATTTACTGCGGTGGAGTGGGGCGGAGGCCGCGAGGTGCGCTGCCTTGGCGCCGGCACGAGGGCCGTACAAGCGGTGTGCTCGTGCGCTGGAGTTCACAGGTGGGGCCGGCGAGAGTGCTTGCAAGCCGCAGGTGCTGATGGTGTGGTGCTAGTGGCGAGAGTCACAAGTTCGTACACCGCTTGACCGGCAGGCTCCGGCCAGGAGCGGTACTCAGTTCAATAGATTGAATGCCGCCTTCAGGCTGCAAGCGGTCCTTCACTGGCCTCTGCCGCACAGCCGCCTTTGAACCCATTGCGGGCGTGCTCAACGCCCAAACGCGAGGTGATACGGATCCCAGTTATTCCTGAACAAAAACGCAGTTCGGGCTGAGCTTGTCGAAGCCCTGCTGCGGCTACCGAGCGCTTACCCTTCGGCAGGCCCTGTCCTGAGCTTGTCGAAGGGCTCAGGGTGAACGGGAATGAGTGCAGTCTGGGATTCGAGTCCGATGCGTATGACATCGAACTGTTCAACAGCAAGTGCAAGTCACACTGTCCGTCCTCACGTGTTGGTGCGGCAGCGGTATCTCATCACGATGCCGCCCAGCCCGACCAGAAGTAGGGCCCAAGTGCCGGGTTCGGGAACGGGCGTAGCGATATAGGCGCGCCGCACGCCGTTGATGGTCCCAGACCCGACGATCTGGCCGCGGTCATTGATGTCAAAGGCATCACTCAGTTCCCACCGCTTGGCAGCGCCGGGAAGGAGGAGATCATTGAGGTCGTTTAAGACCCCGTCCTGGTACACATAGGCGTGGAACTCGCCTGTGCTGGTTCGTGAAGCACCTACCACCACGCCGCGATCGTTGAGGCCGTAGGCCCCGGTGTCACCGCCACCCAGCGAGCCGAGCTCTGTGACTGCGGCGCCGTTACGCAGGTATGCCTTGTAGCCAACCCCCTCGAAAAAATCCTGACCAATGATTTGGTTGGAATTATTGATGGCAAATGGTTCAAAACCATTTCCACCGCCCGGCAACGTTTCCAGACGAGTTACGGTTGTGCCATCGTAAGTGAATGCATAATAATCATTGGAATATTGAGCATATCCCAGTACGATGCCATGATCGTTAACAGAAACCCCTGCTGACGAGGTCGTGTCACCCAGAGGTATGAAACGGCTCTGCGTGCCGTCGTGAAAGAAGGCCCGACTGTCTATACTGCCTGTCAACTGTCCTTGTTCATTGATGGCATAGGCGCCGCCCTGAACCCCGCCCAGACCGGCGACGGGATTCACTATGTGCCCACTCTCGTAAAGGAAAGGATATCGTGCACGTGTGACAGGGTTAAACACATTACCCACCACTTGACCTCGATCGTTGACATCGTAGGCCATTTCGCCGCGGGCACCATCGAGCAGGCCCAAGGATTTCATCTGGCCATGGTTGTACAGGAAGGCCGTGTAAGCGGCACCTGAACTATTCTGTGTATACCCGACGACCCATCCGTCATTATTGATGCCTCGAGCCAGACTAGCGCTGTCGTCAGCCTGGAGCACGCCGAGATTGTGGATGCGGTATCTGGTTTCGGCCTGGGCGGGAGGCCAAACCAGGGCGACAAGCAGGGTCGAAACCCCCAAAATGACGGAATGGCGCATGCGCTGACCTCCTGCAAGAGGGCAGAAGCATAGATCAGCAAGAAGGCTGGTCGCTACCCCTTGACAATGCTGGTGAATATTTCGAAATCTGCATACTACTGTTACTGCTGTAGCGCATTGACCCTAGAATATGTGATCGTGCGAGTTTACCGGCCTACTGGCAGCATATGAAATCTACGGGCGGGTACAACTGGGCCAGGCAACAGGCGGGAAATAGCGGTGCAGAAGAAGGCGCTGTCGCTGTGAGGCGCCGCCGCACCATGATGCCGCTAGCTTGGCCAGCAGCAGTGCGCACGGATCAAAAAAGCGCCGTCGCGCGCGCGGTCCAAGCTTATGAAGGCTGTCGAAGCTGGGCGATGGCGGTGGCCCGGGTGCAGCGCTGGTGCTGCGCCCGGTAAACTGGAGTGTATGCGTGCGTGAGGCACAATAGAGACCTTAATTGCGTGCTCAACATGCTGCCGCAGGCCATATGCGACGCGTGTCTGGGGGAACACTTCCACGATGACGTCGCGTCTGCATGCTGTGCCTATCCGGCCATGCGCAGCAGGCCATGCCACGGAGGGCTGAAGAAGTCGGCGAGCGGCGGCGCGCCGCCGGGTTTCAGTTGCCCCGGTTCCGCAGACGCCAAGAATAGGCGCGTCGATTCTCGCAACGAACGACGCGGAGCGGTCAATTGCGGGCAGACAGCCCGCCTATCTGGCCGGCTCTTCAAGGCTGATTTCAGACGTTCGGTTTGCACGCCCATATGCAATATAAGTCATAAATAATAAATATTTATATTTAAAACGAACCGTCATGCTTGAAGCAATCGTGCCAAGGCGAAGTTTTCTGTGGGTT
>NZ_CALAOH010000063.1 GCF_937926365.1 uncultured Azohydromonas sp.
GCGGGCACGCGCAGCACCGGCGCGCGCGGCAGGCCCTGGGCGGCGCGCAGCGCCTGCAGGTATTCCGTCAGCGACAGCGGCTGCGGCCCGACCAGGGGCACGCGGCGCGCGCTCCAGGCCGCGGCGGGGGCGCGCAGCAGCGCCACCAGCGCCGCCACGGCGTCATCCACGTGCACCGGCTGCAGCGCGCCGCTGCGCGGCAGCGCCAGCAGCGGCAGGCTCGCCAGCCTCAGGAAGAAGCCGGCGCTGGGGCCGTCCTCGCCGAAGACCAGCGAGGGCTGGACGATGGTGGCGTCCAGTGGCAGCGCCAGCAGCGCCTCGTCCGCGGCGTGCTTGCTGCGCTGGTAGGCGGTGGCGCCGGCCTGCACGCCCAGCGCCGAGATCTGGAGCACCCGCCGCACGCCGGCCTGGGCGCAGGCCTGGAACAGCGCCACGGGCGCACGGTGGTGCAGCGCCTCGAAGGTCTGGGGGCCGCTCTCGCGGAAGATGCCCACGGCGTTGATCACCGCCTCCACGCCCTGCAGGTGCGGCAGCCAGTGCGCGGGCGTGAGGGCCTGGGCGAAGTCCAGCGCCAGCCAGCGCAGGCGCGGCGGCGGTGCGTCGGGCGGGGCATGACGCGGGACATGGCGCGAAATGGCGACCACCTCGTGGCCGGCCGCCAGCAGGGCCTGGCACAGCCGGCGTCCGATGAAGCCGGTGGCGCCGGTGAGCAGCACTTTCATCCGGTAGGCAGCAGGGAGAAGCCTGGGGAACGGCGCTTGCCGAATCGGCGTGCCGGTTCGGCAAACCGCATTCCTTTAATCACAGCAGAGGTGACTTCCATGGGCCTGACCACCCGATTCCTCGTCAACACGGCGCAGCGCGCGCTCAAGGACGGCCTGCTGGCCGCGGCCCTGTCCGGCACCTCGATGGCCGCGCGCAGCAAGGCCGACAGCGGCAGCGCCGTGGCGGGCGTGAACGCGCCGGCGCACTGGGTGCATGGCGAGGAGTCGATCCGGCGCGAGGATGTGTCGGCCAAGCACACGCTGGTGGGCGCAGCCGTGCACACCGCCTCGGCCATGCTGTGGGCCGGGCTGTACGAGGCGCTGCAGGCGCGGCGCGAGCGCCGCACCGTCGCCGGCGCGCTGGTGGACGCCGCCGGCGTGGCGGCGCTGGCGGCGGTGGTGGACCTGAAGCTGGTGCCCGAGCGGCTGACGCCCGGCTTCCAGCACCGCATGAGCCGGGAAAGCCTGTGGATGGTCTACGGCAGCTTCGCGCTGGGCCTGGCGCTGGGCGGGCTGCAGCGGCGCGAGGAGGCGCCCACGGTGCGGGACCTGCGCGAGTGAGTACGGCAGCCTTTGGCGCATGAAGTGAGCCTTTGATGCGCAGCCGGCCCTTGAAGCCGCGCAGGGGTGTCCCCATCTGGGGCCCGCCCCGCGCTGGAGCGGGTTGACGACTTCACAACACCATGCACAAACAGACGCTTTCGTTCCAGGCCGAGGTCAAGCAGATCCTGCACCTCGTCACGCACTCGCTGTATTCCAACAAGGAAATCTTCCTGCGCGAGCTGGTCTCCAACGCCTCCGACGCCTGCGACAAGCTGCGCTTCGAGGCGCTGAACAACAACGGGTTGTACGAAGACCAGCCGAATCTGGAAGTGCGGGTGAGCTTCGACGCCGCGGCGCGCACCATCACCATCAGCGACAACGGCATCGGCATGAGCGCCGAGGAAGCCACCGCGCACCTGGGCACCATCGCCAAGAGCGGCACGCGCGAGTTCATGGCGCGGCTCGAAGGCGACCAGAAGAAGGACGCGGCGCTGATCGGCCAGTTCGGCGTGGGCTTCTACTCCGGCTTCATCGTGGCGGACCGCATCACGGTCGAGTCGCGCCGCGCGGGGCTGTCGGCCGAGGAGGGCGTGCGCTGGTCCAGCGAGGGCGCGGGCGAGTTCGAGGTCGAGACCATCACCAAGGCCAGGCGTGGCACGGACGTGACGCTGCACCTGCGCGAGGGCGAGGAGGAGTTCCTCTCGACCTGGCGGCTGAAGTCGATCATCGGCAAGTACTCCGACCACATCTCGCTGCCGATCCTGATGCGCAAGGAAGTCTGGGATGCCGAGAAGAAGGAGCAGGTCGTCACCGACGAGTGGGAGACGGTGAACAAGGCGGCGGCGCTGTGGACGCGCAGCAAGAGCGACGTGACGGACGCCGAGTACAAGGAGTTCTACAAGCAGCTCTCCTACGACAGCGAGCCGCCGCTGGCCTACACGCACAACCGTGTCGAGGGCCGCACCGAGTACACGCAGCTGCTCTACATCCCGTCCAAGGCCCCGTTCGACCTGTGGAACCGCGACAAGCGCGGCGGCGTGAAGCTCTACGTCAAGCGCGTGTTCATCATGGATGACGCCGAGGCGCTGATGCCGGTGTACCTGCGCTTCGTCAAGGGCGTGATCGACTCGGCCGACCTGCCGCTGAACGTCAGCCGCGAGCTGCTGCAGGAAAGCCGCGACGTGAAGGCCATCCGCGAGGGCTCGACCAAGCGCGTGCTGTCCATGCTGGAGGACCTGGCGGAGAACCAGGCCGAGCAGTACGCCAAGTTCTGGGAGCAGTTTGGCGCGGTGCTCAAGGAGGGCATTGGCGAGGACCACGCCAACCAGGAGCGCCTGGCCAAGCTGCTGCGCTTCGCCTCCACGCACGCGGACTCGGGCGTGAGCTTCACCGACTACGTGTCGCGGATGAAGGAGGGCCAGGAGGCCATCTACTACATCACCGCCGAGACGCTGGCCGCCGCGAAGAGCAGCCCGCAGCTGGAGATCTTCCGCAAGAAGGGCCTGGAGGTGCTGCTGCTGTCCGACCGGGTGGACGAGTGGATGCTCTCGCACCTGTACGAGTTCGACGGCAAGCCGCTGCAGAGCGTGGCCAAGGGCGCGGTGGACCTGGGCAAGCTGCAGGACGAGGAAGAGAAGAAGCACGCCGAGGAGGCGGCGGAGGCCTTCAAGCCGGTGCTGGAGAAGCTCAAGGCCACGCTCAAGGACCGCGCCAAGGACGTGCGCGTGACGAGCCGCCTGGTGGAGTCGCCCGCGTGCATCGTGGTGGAAGAGGGCGACATGAGCGCGCACCTGGCGCGTCTGCTCAAGCAGGCCGGCCAGCAGGCGCCGAAGTCGCAGCCGATCCTGGAAGTCAACGCCGAGCACCCGCTGGTGAAGAAGCTCGAAAGCGACGAGGCGCGCTTCGACGACCTGGCGCACCTGCTGTTCGACCAGGCCTGGCTGGCCGAGGGCGGCCAGCTCGACGACCCCGCGACCTACGTGCAGCGCGTGACGCGGCTGTTGAGCGCGTAAGCATCAGGCGCTGCCGCCGGCGCAAATGCCATCATGCCCGCGAAGGCGGGCATCCACGAACCACGCGGTGCCGCCCGGACCGCGTGGCTTTTCGTTTCAGTACAGCTCCAGCGGCGGTTCCGCCATCGCCGCGAGCTGTTCGCGCAGCTGCGAGGTCTGCTGCGACCAGTAGGCAGCGGTGCCGAAGAAGGGGAAGGCCGCGGGAAAGGCGGGGTCGCTCCAGCGCTCGGCCAGCCAGGCGCTGTGGTGGATCATGCGCAGGGTGCGCAGCGGCTCGATCAGCGCCAGCTCGCGCATGTCGAAGGGCATGAACAGGCGGTAGCCCTGCAGGATCTGCCCCAGTTGTGCCGCCATGGCCGGGGGCTCGCCCGAGAGCAGCATCCACAGGTCCTGCACCGCGGGGCCGGTGCAGGCGTCGTCCAGGTCCACCACGTGTGGGCCCTCGTCGCGCCATAGGATGTTGCCGGGATGGCAGTCGCCGTGCAGGCGCAGTCGGCGCACGGCGCTGGCGCCTTCGAACACCTCGCGCACCGCTGCCAACGCCGCGTCGCAGGTGCTGCGCCAGGCCGGAAGTTGATCGGGCGGAATGAAGTCGCCGTCGAGCAGCCGCTGCCGCGCAGCTTCGCCGAAGGTCGCCACGTCCAGCGTGCGGCGATGCTTGAAGGTTGCCTGCGCACCCACGGCGTGCAGCCGGCCCAGGAAGCGGCCCAGCCACTGCAGCACCATCGGGTCTTCCAAATCGGGCGCGCGGCCGGCGCGGCGCGGGCTCACCGAGAAGCGGAAGGGCTCCCCGTCGAAGTGGATGGTGGCCAGGGTGGGCGGCTCGCCGTGCAGCGTCAGGGGGTGGTCGTTGCGGGGCTGCAGCGGCAGCGGCGCCACCACCGGCACGTCGGCCGCGGCCAGGTCCAGCGCCAAGGCGTGCTCTTCCAGGATCTGCGCGTCGCTCCAGCGCTCGGGGCGGTAGAACTTGGCGACCACCACCGCGCCGTCCTCCAGGAAGACCTGGAACACGCGGTTCTCGTAGGAGTTGAGCTGCAGCAGCCGGCCGTCGGGATCGAAGCCCGCGGCGGCCAGGGCATCGAGGACGGATTCGGGGCGCAGTGCGGCGTAATGAGGCATGCGCCGATGCTAGCCCGGCCCCTGCGGCGTGCCGCGCGGCAGGGCCAAACGCTGTTTGATGCGGCTCAGTTGGCCGTGCGCGGCAGCATCATTCGCCACCACTGCCGCAGGCGCAGCGCCTGGAGCTTGAGCTGGTAATCGAACTCGCCGGCCTGCTGCGCCACCAGGGCGTCCATGCGCGAGCTCGCGTCCTCGGGCGGCAGGCGCAGCAGGGCTTGCGCCTCGCCGCCGTCGCGCTCGATGCTGGCACCGGCCTTGCGCGCGATGCGCAGCATGGGCGTGTTCTCGCTCAGGGCGTGAATGACCATCATCTCCGCGCCCCAGTTGCGCGCGTGCAGCACGGCGCGCTCGAACAGCCTGCTGCCCCAGCCACGGCCCCGAGCGCGCAGCAGCACCGAGACGCCGAACTCGGCCATCGGCGCGGCACCGTTGGCGCCCTCGATGCGCGCCAAGTGCGCCACGGCCACCAGCTCCAGCGCCTCGTCGAAGATGCCCACCACTTCGTCCCGGCCGAAGTCGATGCCGTTCACATAGCGGCATACCTGCTCGTCGGAGGCCTTGTAGCCGAAGCGCAGGTAGCGGTCGCTTTCGGTCAGCGCCAGCAGGTGCGCCAGGATCAGCGGGCGGTGGCGTACGGCCAGCGAGCGGATCGGCACCCAAGCCGACGGCGAGGTGGGCGTGGCAGGACGGCGGATCGGCGTGAGCAGGCTGGCAGACATGCGATGACTCGGGGTTTTCCCGGATGTTATCTCATGCCAGGGTTAACCCTGAGCTCGCTTCAAGCGCGGCAAGCATTCCGTGAAGTTTGCACGCTAGGCGCGCAAGCCCGTTCCGGGCTACAATATTCGGCTTTCCTGTCAACGGCGGGGAAGTTGTGCCTGTTCCAGCGTTCTATCGAATGCCTGGGGCATGAGCCCAGAGGCGGCGGGTTTTCCTGCTGCACCGGGGCCGAGCGCAGCGCAAGCAGCCGTAGCCGGGTCGTCCGCTTCATTGGGCGGCCCACAACCGAAAGATCCCCTCATGAAGACCTTCAGCGCCAAGCCGGCCGAAGTCGTGCACGAGTGGTTTGTGATTGACGCCACCGACAAGGTGCTCGGACGTGTCGCCAGCGAAGTGGCACTCCGTCTGCGCGGCAAGCACAAGGCCATCTACACGCCCCACGTGGACACCGGTGACTTCATCGTCGTCGTCAACGTCGACAAGCTGCGCGTGACCGGCAACAAGGCCAACGACAAGGTGTACTACCGTCACTCGGGCTTCCCGGGCGGCATCTACGCCACGAAGTTCAAGGACATGCAAGCCAAGCATCCGGGCCGTGCCCTGGAAAAGGCCGTCAAGGGCATGCTGCCCAAGGGCCCGCTGGGTTACGCGATGGTCAAGAAGCTGAAGGTGTACGCCGGTGCCACGCACCCGCACACCGCCCAGCAACCCAAGGTCCTCGAGATCTAAGGAGCGGTGATGATCGGAGAATGGAACTACGGCACCGGCCGCCGCAAATCGTCGGTGGCGCGCGTGTTCATCAAGCGCGGCACGGGCCAGATCTTGGTCAACGGCAAGCCGGTCGACCAGTATTTCGGCCGTCAAACCTCGATCATGATCGTCAAGCAGCCCCTGGTGCTGACGAACAACGGCGAGGCTTTTGACATCAAGGTCAACGTCGAAGGCGGTGGCGAGTCCGGTCAGGCCGGCGCCGTGCGCCACGGCATCACCCGCGCCCTGATCGACTACGACGCGACGCTCAAGCCCGAGCTGAGCCGCGCCGGCTTCGTTACCCGCGATGCGCGTGAAGTCGAGCGTAAGAAGGTCGGTCTGCACGGCGCCCGTCGCCGCAAGCAGTTCAGCAAGCGCTGATCGATCTTGCGCTGCCGCGACGCCCTCCCGGGTGCCGCGGCGCGCCAGGGTGGCGTGCCCTGCGCTCCACGCCCCGCGAAGGCCGCTTTTCACCGAGCGGCCTTTCGCTTTTTGTGTGGCGGAATTGGCCTTTTGCCCAAAGGTTCTATCCCTGCCACCGCACCGGTACCCGAGAAGATTCATGGACAATTCCGGTGCTTCGCGTTTTCTAGATTCCCAGGAGAGCACCGCATGAGCGCAGTCGCCGAACAAAGCACCGATCTCACCACCGACGGCATGCCCGCGCCGATCGTCTTCACCGACAGCGCTGCGGCGAAGGTGGCCGATCTGGTGGCCGAGGAAGGCAACCCGGAGCTGAAGCTGCGCGTGTTCGTGCAGGGTGGTGGCTGCTCGGGCTTCCAGTACGGCTTCACCTTCGATGAGATCGTCAACGAGGACGACACCCAGATGCAGAAGAACGGCGTCACGCTGCTGATCGACGCCATGAGCCTGCAGTACCTGATGGGTGCCGAGATCGACTACAAGGAAGATCTGCAGGGCGCGCAGTTCGTCATCAAGAACCCCAACGCCACCACCACCTGCGGCTGCGGCTCCAGCTTCTCGGTCTGAGCCGCGCACTCTTACGCATATGACAAAGCCGCCCTCGGGCGGCTTTTTCGTTGCCGGCGCGACGTGTTGCGCGCGCCGGGATTTCAGGCGGGGTACAAGGCGCCCAGCACGCGTGGGCCGCGTGCGCCCGTGACCTCCACGCGGTTGCCGGGGCTGCGCAGCACATGGGCGTGCGCCAGCCAGGCAAACGCAGCGGCCTCGACCTGGTTCGGATCCAGCCCGCGCTCGGCGGTGGTGAGCACCGCCACGCCGGGCAACAGGGCGCGCAGCCGCTGCAGCAGGTCCAGATTGAACGTGCCGCCGCCGGCAGCCAGCAGCTCGCGTGTGCGCGGCGCCTCGCGCCGCAGCGCGTCGGCCACGGTGCGGGCAACGAAGGCGGCGAGGGTGGCCTGCACGTCCTGCGGCGCCGGCATCACGGCCAGCGCTGCCAGCTGCCCATCCAGCCAGGCCAGATTGAAGTCGTCGCGTCCCGTGCTCTTGGGCGGGCGGCGAGCGAAGAAGGCATCGCTCAGCAGCGCCGCCAGCAGCGTCTCGTCCACCCGGCCACCGGCGGCCCAGCGGCCGGCGTCGTCGAAGCGCTGGCCGGTGTGGCGCTCGCACCAGCCGTCCAGCAGCGCGTTGGCCGGGCCGCAGTCGAAGCCGCAGATGCCGCCATCGGCGCGCAGCAGCGTCAGGTTGGACTGCCCACCCAGGTTCAGCACCGCGACGTCCATCTCCTCGCGCGCGAACAGCGCCTGGTGGAAGGCGCATACCAGCGGCGCGCCCTGGCCGCCGGCAGCCACGTCACGGCTGCGGAAGTCGCACACCACGTCGATGCCGCACAGCTCCGCCAGCAGCGCACCGTTGTGCAGTTGCAGTGTGTAGCCGCGGCCATCGTGCAGCCCGGGCTGGTGGCGCAGCGTCTGGCCGTGGGCGCCGATGGCGCACACGGCCGCACTCTCCACGCCAGCGCTCTCCAGCAGCGCGCGCACGACGACGGCTTCCAGCTCGGACAGGGCATTGGCCGCGAGCGCGGCGCGGTGCAGCTCGTCCGCGCCCCTGTGGTTCAGCGCCAGGAACTCGGCGCGCAGCTCCAGTGGCAGCGGCTGGTGCACGTGGGCCAGCACCCGCAGCGCCGCGCCCGTGGGCTGCGGCGCGAAATCGACCAGCACGCCGTCCACGCCGTCCAGCGAGGTGCCGGACATCAGGCCGATGTAGAGCGCCGCCGAAGCGGCGCCCGGCGCGAAAGGGCTCACTCGGCGCGGACCGCGCCCATGCTGCGGGCGGCCGCGATCTGGGTGCGGGCGCTGGTGGCGAGCTGCTGCAGCTCGGCGCGCGACACCGACGCCATCGGCGTCTGCGTGGCCTTGGCCACCTGCAGCGGGTCCTGATGCACGCCACGGATACGGAACTCGAAGTGCAGGTGCGGCCCGGTGGCCCAGCCCGTGGCGCCCACGGCGCCGATGCGCGTGCCCTGCTCGACATGCTCGCCCTTGCGCACGTCGATGCGGCTCAGGTGCGCGTAGAGCGTGCTGCGGTCGCCGTCGTGCTGGATCTCGACCACGTTGCCGAAACCGTTGCGCCAGCCGGCGAAGTCCACCACCCCACTGCCCACGGTACGCACCGGCGTGCCCACGGGCGCACCGTAGTCCACGCCCTGGTGCGCACGCATCGTCTGCAGGATCGGGTGCATGCGCATGGCGAAGCCCGAGGTCACGCGCGAGAACTCCATCGGGCTGGCGAGGAAGCTGCGCTGCTTGGGCTGGCCGTCCATGCCGACGTAGGCGCCGCGGCCCATCGCGTCGCGCACCCACATGCCCTGGTACACGCGGCCGCGGTTGATGTATTCAGCCGCCAGCAGGTGGCCCGCGCCTTCGTTCCAGGTGATGGGCTCGCCATCGGCGGTGAGGGTCTCGTAGGCGACGCTGAAGGTGTCGCCCTTCTTGATCTCACGGTGGAAGTCCACCTCTTCGGAGAACATCTCCGACAGCTGCGTGGCGATGGTGTCGGGCAGCCCGGCCTCATCGGTGGCGGTGAAGAGCGAATTGCGCACCGTGCCGCTACCCAGGCGTACCTGCGACTCCAGCTGCGCCTGCTCCCGGCGCACCTTCCAGCCGCCATGCCCGGCAGGGTGCAGCGTCACGCGCGTGAAGTGCGTGGTGATCTGGTCCCGGCGCTCCGCCGGCATGCGAACCACCAGTTCCTTAAGGCGGCCGCTTTCATCGGCGCGCGCGGTGAACAGGCGCGGCACCCGGCCATCGAGCAGGTCGCGCACGCCGCGCTCACGGCGCAGGAAGGAGGCCGCCGAGGCGTCGTTCACGCCCAGTCGCGACAGCAGCCGGTCGGCCGTGTCGTTGGCGCGGCCGGCGGTGCTGCGGTTGAGCTCCAGCTGGTGAGCGGCCAGCGCTTCCAACTGCTCGTGCACCGGCAGCGGCTGCACGTCCTCGCTGATGATCTGCTGCGCAATCTCGGTGCCAGGGGCCGAAGGAGAGGCCACACCAAAGGCCGTGGCAGCGAAACCGGCCAACGAGAACATCACCCCCGCGGCCACGGCCCGGGGATTGCGTTGAGCAAATTTGTGCGCGTTCTCGGCCGCGCGGTCGAGCCATCCCGTCATTTGAACTTCAATGCCGGGCCAAGCCCGCTAGGTTTGCAGCACGGAAGTGAGACTGGCTGCAGGTGTCTGAAAAAAACTCCAGGGCCAATCGCTAGAATTGCGACTTTCGGCCGGAAGTTGTACGTCTTTGGGTCGCGTCAATGCCGCAACCCCGCGGAGTATAACCACCGCGTGACGGGCACTTACATTCAAAAATCCTGCAAATCTCTGTGCCATGTCAGAAAACGTGACGCCCACCACGCCCTCGGCGCCTGTGAACCACCCGGTGACGGACGAAGTGCGCGCCGCGCTGGCCGTGACGCTGCGAGGCTGTGAAGAGTTGTTGCCTCAGCCGGAATGGATCGCCAAGCTGGCGCGCTCGCAGGCCACCGGCGTGCCGCTGCGCATCAAGCTCGGCCTGGACCCCACAGCGCCCGACATCCACCTGGGCCACACGGTGGTGCTCAACAAGCTGCGCCAACTGCAGGACCTGGGCCACCAGGTCATCTTCCTGATCGGGGACTTCACCTCGACCATCGGCGATCCGTCGGGGCGCAACACCACGCGCCCACCGCTGACGCGCGAACAGATCGAAACCAATGCCCAGACTTACTACAAGCAGGCCAGCCTGGTGCTGGACCCGGCGCGCACCGAAATTCGTTACAACTCTGAGTGGTGCGACGCCCTGGGTGCGCGCGGAATGATCCAGCTTGCCGCCCGTTACACGGTGGCGCGGATGATGGAGCGCAACGACTTCGCCGAGCGCTTCAAGGCGGGCACGCCCATCAGCGTGCACGAGTTCCTGTATCCGCTGATGCAGGGCTACGACTCGGTGGCGCTGAAGTCCGACCTGGAACTCGGCGGCACGGACCAGAAATTCAACCTGCTCGTGGGCCGCGCGCTGCAGGCCGAGTACGGGCAGGAGCCACAGTGCATCCTGACCATGCCGCTGCTCGAAGGCCTGGACGGCGTCGAGAAGATGTCCAAGAGCAAGGGCAACTACATCGGCATCAGCGAGCCGGCCAACGACATGTTCGCCAAGCTGCTGTCCATCAGCGACACGCTGATGTGGAAGTATTTCCAGCTGCTGAGCTTCCGCTCCGAGAGCGAGATCGCCGCGCTCAAGGCCGAGGTCGAGGCCGGGCGCAACCCCAAGGACGCCAAGGTGCTGCTGGCCAAGGAGATCACCGCGCGCTTTCACTCGCCGGCCGCCGCCGACGCCGCCGAGCAGGACTTCATCAACCGCTCGCGCGGCGGTATCCCGGACGACATCCCCGAGCTGTCGCTCTCCGGCGCGCCGCTGGGCATCGGCGCGCTGCTGAAGCAGGCCAACCTGGTGCCTTCCTCCAGTGAGGCCATGCGCATGGTCGAGCAGGGCGGCGTGCGCGTGGACGGCAGCGTCGTCAGCGACAAGGGCTTGAAGCTGGATGCCGGCACCTACGTGCTGCAGGTGGGCAAGCGCAAGTTCGCGCGTGTCACGCTGGGCTGATCCGAACGGCGCGGCAGCGCGCTTGCTGCTGTGAGCGACACAAGCCCGCAGCGTCGGGCGTGCGCCGTGGGTGCGTACCGACAATCACGCCATGCAGGTCAGCAGCTATCTGAAACTCTCGGTGGGCGTGGCGGTGGTGACCATCGCGCTCAAGACGCTGGCGTGGTGGCTCACCGGCTCGGTGGGGCTGCTCTCCGACGCCATGGAGTCGCTGGTCAATGTGGCCGGCGCCAGCTTCGCGCTGGCCATGGTGACGCTGGCGGCGCGGCCGCCCGACGAGGAGCACCCCTACGGCCACCACAAGGCCGAGTACTTCTCCAGCGGCTTCGAGGGCGTGCTGATCCTGGTGGCGGCGCTGGCCATCGTCTATGCCGCCGTGAAGCGGTTGCTGGAGCCGCAGCCGCTGGAAGAGCTGGGCATGGGCCTGGCGCTGTCGGTCGTGAGCTCGGTGCTCAACGGCGTGCTGGCCTGGGCCATGCTGCGCAAGGCGCGCGAACACCGCTCGATGGCGCTGGAGGCCGATGCGCGGCACCTGTTCACCGACGTGTGGACCTCTGCCGGCGTGGTCGGCGGCCTGGTCGCCGTGCATTTCACCGGCTGGCTGTGGCTGGACCCGGTGCTGGCCATCGCCGTGGCGCTGAACATCGTGCGCGAGGCGCTGCACCTGCTCAAGCGCTCCGCCGACGGGCTGATGGACCACGCGCTCGATCCGCAGGACCAGGCCCGCATCGAGCAGACGCTGCAGCGCTTCTACAGCCCGCAGGTGCGCTTCGACCACGTCACCACGCGCCGCGCCGGCCAGCGCCGCTTCGTGGACCTGCACCTGCACCTGCCGGCGGAATGGCCGCTGGGGCGGGCCGTGGCCATGCGCGGCGACGTGGAGCGCGCGCTGATGGACGCGGTGCCGGGCCTGCGCGCCACGATCCAACTGCTGTCCTGTGACGTGGAGGCGGCACAGGTGGAAGAACAAGAGGAAGTCGCATCGTGATGGCGTTGATTCAGCGCGTGCGCCGGGCGCGCGTGCAGGTGGGCGGGGAGACCGTGGGCGAGATCGGCCAGGGGCTGCTGGCGCTGGTGTGCGCGCAGCCCGCCGACAGCGAGGCCCAGGCGGTGAAGCTGGTGGACAAGCTGTTGAAGCTGCGCGTCTTCAGCGACGAGGCCGGGAAGATGAACCGCAGCGTGCAGGACGTGCAGGGCGGGCTGCTGATCGTTTCGCAGTTCACGCTGGCGGCTGACACCAGCGGCGGCAACCGGCCCAGCTTCACCGGCGCGGCGCCGGCGGAGCTGGGGCGCCACCTCTACGAGCGCGTGCTGCAGCTCGCGCGCGAACGCCATCCTGCGGTGGCTGCGGGCGTCTTCGGCGCCGACATGCAGGTGGAGCTGGTCAACGACGGGCCGGTGACGATTCCGATGACGGTGGTTTGAATTGGTTGTCGATCGTCGGTGAAGGATTCCGTTCGTCCTGATGCTTCGATACCTCAGCACAGGGCGCGCCCTGCGGGCGCGTCGAAGGATGAACGGCCCCTGCCGTGGTGCAGCCATCACAGCCTGTCGGATTCGCACTTCGATACCTCAGTGCGAACGGGACTTTTGGCAAGGGCGAAATCAGGGGTGAGAACGCGCCATAAAAAAGCCGCCCGAAGGCGGCTTTCGCAGTGAGTAGCAGGACGCGGATCAGTCGCCTTGCAGGCCGCGCCTTCGCAGAGCTCAGGCCCTGCCTGAGGCACAGGACCGTGCGCAGGCACGCTCCTGTGTCCTCAGTCAGCGTATTGCCCGGCGGCCTTGATGACCGGGCCCCACTTGGCGATCTCGTCGGAGACGAACTTCTTGTGCTCGGCCGGGTTGACGCGCGCGTCCGTGACCACCACGGCGCCCAGGTCCTCCTCGCGCTTGATGAAGCCCGGGTCCTTCAGCGCGGTCTTCAGCGCGGCATTCACCTTGTCCGTCACCGCCTTGGGCGTGCCCTTGGGCGCGTACAGGCCGTGCCAGATGCTCACGTTGAAGCCCTTGAGGCCCGAGGCGTCCAGCGTGGGCAGCTTGGCCAGCGCCGGGGTGCTCAGCGGCTTGAGCGTCGTGACGGCGTAGGCCTTGACCTTGCCCGAAGCGATCTGCGCCGTGGTGTTGGTGGTCTGGTCGCACATGACGTCCACCTGGCCGCCCATGAGGTCGGTCATGGCCGGGCCGGTGCCCTTGTAGGGCACGGTGGTCATTTGCATCTTCAGGCTCTGCTGGAACAGCAGCCCGCACAGGTGCGAGGCCGCACCCAGGCCGGCGTGGGCCAGATTCACCTTGCCCTGGTTGTCCTTGAGCCACTTCTGCAGCTCGGCCCAGTTGTTGGCCGGCAGCCCGGGCTTGCCGATGATGGTCATCGGCACCTCGTTGATCAGGCCCAGGTACTCGAAGTCCTCCACGGGCTTGAACGACAGATTGCGGTACAGCGCCGGCGAGGTCGCCATGCCGATGTGGTGCAGCAGCAGCGTGTAGCCGTCCGGCGCGGCCTTGGCGACCTTGGCCGCGCCCAGCGTGCCGCCGGCGCCGCCGACGTTCTCGATGACGATCGTGGCCTTCAGCGGCCCGCGCAGCGCCTCGGCCAGGTCGCGCGCGACCTTGTCGGTGGGGCCGCCCGCGGCGAAGGGCACGACGATCGTGACGGGCTTCTCGGGGTACTCCGCCAGCGCGGCCGAGGTGGCGGCCAGGGCCATGGTGGCGAACAGGAATTTCTTCATGGGGACTACCTCTGGGTAAGACGTGAGGCCGCGGTGGCTCGGAAGTGCCGCCGCGCGTCGGTTGCGTATCGGTTGCGGCGGTAGCAACTTTAGTGAGCCTCAGTCGTAACGCCGGCTGTCCTCGATCAACTTGCCGTCATTGGGCAGGCTGCCCGGCGTGCACAGCTCCACTTCGGCCCGCAGCTTCGTGACTTCGCGCACGCTGGCCGCCAGCAGTTGCGCCAGCTCCAGCGCCTGCGCCTGCGATTCCGTGACTTCCGCACGCAGCAGCAGTTTTTCCGCCGCCGGCTCGCCGCTGACCACCAGCCGCAGCCGCCCCAGCCCTGGATGGCGCTGTGCCACCTGCGCCAGCTGTCCCGGGTGCACGAACATGCCGCGCACCTTGGTCGCCTGGTCCGCGCGGCCCAGCCAGCCGCGCAGCCGCACGTTGCTGCGCCCACTGGGGCAGGCGCCCGGCAGCACGGCCGAGAGGTCTCCGGTGCCGAAGCGGATGAGCGGGTAGTCGGGGTTGAGCGTGGTCACCACGACCTCGCCGATCTCGCCCTCGGCCACCGGCTCGCTGCCGCCGGGCTGCACGATCTCCACGATCACGCCTTCGTCCACCACCAGCCCCTGGCGCGCGGCGGTCTCGTAGGCGATGAGCCCCAGGTCCGCCGTGGCGTAGCACTGGAAGGCCTGCACGCCGCGCGCGGCGAACCACGCCTGCAGCGAGGGGGGGCAGGCCTCGCCGCTGACCAGCGCCTTGGAGAGCTGCGGCAGCGCGGTGCCTTGCTCCGCCGCCCGCTCCAGCAGGATCTTCAAAAAGCTCGGGGTGCCGACGTAGCCGTGGGGCTGCAGCTCGGCCATGGCCTGCAGCTGCAGCTCGGTATTGCCCACGCCGCCGGGAAACACCGCGCAGCCCAGCGCGTGCGCGCCGGTTTCCATGATGGAACCCGCCGGCGTGAGGTGGTAGCTGAAGCTGTTGTGCACCAGGTCGCCGCTCCTGAAGCCCGCGGCGAAGAGCGCGCGCGCCATGCGCCACCAGTCCGGCGCCGTGCCCTCGGGCTCGTACAGCGGCCCGGGCGACTGGAACACGCGCCGCGCGCCGCCGGGGCGCGGCAGCCCGTTCCAGCCGATGGCGGCGAAGCCGCCGAAGGGGTCGCCGTGGCGGCGCTCGCGCTGGCGCTGCAGCAGCTCGGACTTGCGCAGCACCGGCAGCTGTGCCAGCGCCGCGCGGCTGCCCACGTCCTGCGGCTGCACGCCGGCCAGCAGCTCGGCCGCGGCGCTGCTGTGCGCCTGCGCGCGGGCCACCACCTGGGGCAGCGCCGCCATCAGCGCCGCCTCGCGCGCGCCCGGATCGCGCGTTTCCAGCGCGTCGTAGAACTCACTCATCCCGGTCTCCCCAGCGTGCGAGCTCGCGTTTGAGCTCGGCGACGAAATCGCGCAGCGCGGCGCCGTCCTTGATGCTCTTTTCGATCCATTGCGGGCTGCGGGCCGGCTCGCGCACGCGCGCCGCCTTGAGCGCCGCGCCGTCGAGCGCCACGCGCGCCACGGGCTGGCCGCGACGCTCGAAGCGGCCCTCGCGCTCCGTCAGGCCCAGACCGCGCAGCTCGCGCTGCAGGCGCTGCAGTCCCTCGTCGGGCTTGAAGGGGGGCGGGGCGAAGAAGTCGTCGCTCATGGCGGTGCCTCCTTGGTGGAAGTCCCACAGACACTCCCGAACGCTGTTCTCCGTCCGTCCTGAGGTATCGAAGGATGAACGGCAGCCCTCCGAGCCTGTCGGATTCGGCCTTCGATACCTCAGTCCGAACGGGTCTGTGTCCGGAGCGTCGTGGGATGCATATCAGGCCAGCCAGCGCTTGCGGCGCTTGTAGCTCTTGACGTCCTTGAAACTCTTGCGGTCGCCGCCGCCCATGCCGAGATAGAACTCCTTGACGTCCTCGTTCTCGCGCAGGGCCTTGGCCTCGCCGTCCATGACGATGCGGCCGCTTTCCATGATGTAGCCGTAGTCGGCGTAGCGCAGCGCCATGTTGGTGTTCTGCTCGGCCAGCAGGAAGGTCGTGCCCTCCTTGGCGTTGAGGTCCTTCACGATCTCGAACACCTCCTCGACGATCTGCGGCGCCAGGCCCATCGAGGGCTCGTCGAGCAGCACCATCTTCGGGTCGGCCATGAGCGCGCGGCCGATGGCGCACATCTGCTGCTCGCCGCCGGAGGTGTAGGCCGCCTGCGAGCCCCGGCGCGTCTTCAGGCGCGGGAAGTAGGCATAGACCTTCTCCAGTGTCTGCGCCACCGCCGCCTTCCCGTCGCGGCGGGTGTAGGCGCCGGTCATGAGGTTTTCCTCGATGGTCAGGTGCGCGAAGCAGTGGCGCCCCTCCATCACCTGGATCACGCCGCGCTCGACCATGGCCGCGGGCGTGAGCTTCTCGATGCGCTCGCCGCGCAGCTCGATGGAGCCCTTGGTGACCTCGCCGCGCTCGCCTTCGAGCAGGTTGGAGATGGCGCGCAGCGTGGTGGTCTTGCCGGCGCCGTTGCCGCCGAGCAGCGCGACGATGCGGCCTTCGGGTATCTGCAGCGACACGCCCTTGAGCACCAGGATGACGTGGTTGTAGATGACCTCGATGCTGTTGACGTTGAGCAGCGGTGGGGACATGGCGGACGGGGGCAGGGTGGTTGGCGGGAGGTCCCCGCCCGGGCCGGGCCCGGACGGGGACCTTTCAGGGCCTGTGCGGCGTCAGGCCGTCAGGCGCATCAGGCGCCGCTCTGGCAGTCCTCGGGCGGACGGCGGGTGAGCTTCTTCTCCGCGGCGTACTTGTCCGCGGCGGCCTTGATCAGCGGCTTGGCGATCTGCTCGTCGGCCTGGTACCAGTCGGACGTGAAGTTCCACTTGCTGCCGTCCCAGGTGTGCACGCGCACCCAGCTGGAGCCCATGTGGTCGGCGCAGGAGGTGCTCAGCGGGCGCATCACGCCCGCCAGGCCCAGCGCGTCGAGCTTCTTCTGGTCCAGCGCCAGGTTCTCCAGGCCCCAGCGCACCTGCTCGGCGGTCATGACCTTGCCCTTGCCGAAGCGCTCCTGCGCGCGGCGCACGGCCTCCACGCCCAGCATCTGGATGATCACGCCGCGCATGTACAGCACCGAGCCGACCTCGTCGCGCGGACCCGAGCCCTGGCCCTTGTCGTGCACGTGCTTGAGGATGTCCTGGACCACCTTGAACTGCTGGCCCGACGGGTTGAGCGCCAGCGCGCTGTAGCCCTTGGCGCCGTCGCCCACGTCCTTCACGTCGGGCTCTGCGCCGGCCCACCACACGCCGAACATCTTCTCGCGCGGGTAGCCCGTGGCCTGCGCCTCCTTCAGCGCGGTGGAGTTCATCACGCCCCAGCCCCACAGCAGCACGTAGTCCGGGCGGCTCTGGCGCACCTGCAGCCAGGCCGACTTCTGCTCCACGCCCGGCGCCGTCACGGGGATGAGCTGCAGGTCGAAGCCGTGCATCTTGGCGCGCTCCTGCAGCAGCGGGATGGGCTCCTTGCCGAAGGGGCTGTCGTGGTAGACCAGCCCGATCTTCTTGCCCTTGAGCTTGTCGAGGCCGCCTTCCTTCTTGCCGATGTGCTGGATCAGCGCGTCGGCGCCGGTCCAGTAGCTGCCCATGAGCGGGAAGTTCCACTTGAACACGCCGCCGTCCTGCGAGGCGGCCAGGCCGTAGCCCAGCGTGATCAGCGGGATCTTGTCCGTGGGCGCCTTGTCGGTGAGCGCGAAAGTGATGCCGGTGGACTGCGGGTCGAAGAGAGTGTTGGTCTTGCCCTTGAGCCGCTCGTAGCACTCCACGCCCTTGTCGGTGGCGTAGCCGGTTTCGCACTCCTCGAAGGCGATCTTCACGCCGTTGATGCCGCCGTCGCGGGCGTTGATCATCTTCAGGTAGTCCTGCTTGCCGTTGGCCCAGGGCGTGCCGTTGGGTGCGTAGGCACCGGTACGGTAGACCAGCAGCGGGAAGAACTGCTCCTTGGCCTGGGCCTGGGCGTCGGTGCTGCCGAAGGTGCCGGCCAGCGCCGCGGACACGGCCGCGGCGGCCAGGGCGAGCGAACGGATGCGGGGGAACTTCATGACAGGTCTCCTCTGGGGGTGTGGCGCACTCTGGGGTGCGGTGTTCAGGATGGTTGCCGAAGGAAGCGCGCGAAGGCGTGCCTCAGTGCGGGAAGGGCCACAGGCGCAGCTTCTCCTTGGCGGTGGACCACAGCCGGGCGATGCCGTGCGGCTCCACGATCAGGAAGAAGACGATGAGGCCGCCGAAGATCATGAATTCGAGGTGGCTCAGCACCGCGGTGTCCACGTTCAGGCCCACCAGCGCGCCCAGCGCCGGCAGCGTGTTGGTCAGCACGATGGGCAGCACGACGATGAAGGCCGCGCCGAAGAAGCTGCCCATGATCGAGCCCAGGCCGCCGATGATCACCATGAACAGCAGCTGGAACGAGCGGTCGATGTTGAAGGCCGCCGGCTCCCACGAGCCCAGGTGCACGAAGCCCCACAGCGCGCCGGCCACGCCCACGATGAAGGAGCTCACCGCGAAGGCGCTGAGCTTGGCGTACACGGGGCGGATGCCGATGACGGAGGCCGCCACGTCCATGTCGCGGATGGCCATCCACTCGCGCCCGATGGCGCCGCGCACCAGGTTCTTGGCCAGCAGCGCGAACAGGCTCAGCAGCGCCAGGCAGAACAGGTACTTCTGCACCGGCGTCTCCAGCGGCAGCCCGAACAGGTTCAGCCCCGCCACGCTCACCGAGCCCGAGGACGAGCCGTTGGTCACCCAGCCCAGCCGCAGGCAGGCCCAGTCCACGAAGAACTGCGCCGCCAGCGTCGCCACCGCCAGGTACAGGCCCTTGATGCGCAGCGACGGGATGCCGAAGAGCACGCCCACGGCCGTGGCGCTCAGGCCGCCGCCCAGCAGCGACAGCAGCAGCGGCATGCCTTCGAAGCGCACGTGGAAGTTGTAGGCCGCGTAGGCGCCCACGGCCATGAACGCGCCCGTGCCCAGCGAGATCTGCCCGCAGTAGCCCACCAGGATGTTCAGGCCCAGCGCGGCCAGCGCCAGGATCAGGAAGGGGATCAGCACGGCGCGGAACAGGTATTCCGGCGCCAGCGCCGGCACGGCGACGAAGGCCAGCGTGATGAGCGCCAGGATGGCCCAGCGGTCCTGCGCGATCGGGAAGATCTGCTGGTCGGCGTGGTAGCTGGCCTTGAACTGGCCGTTCTCGCGGTAGAGCATGGTTGTTCTCCTTGTAGGCTCAGACGCGGTCGATGATCTTTTCGCCGAACAGGCCCTGCGGACGCACCAGCAGGAACAGCAGCGCCAGCACGTAGGCGAACCAGATCTCGATGCCCCCGCCCAGCAGCGGGCCGATGTACACCTCCGAGAGCTTCTCGCCCACGCCGATGATCAGCCCGCCCAGGATGGCGCCGGGCACCGAGGTCAGTCCGCCCAGGATCACCACCGGCAGCGCCTTGAGCGCCACCAGCGACAGCGAGAACTGCACGCCCAGCTTGGAGCCCCAGATGATCCCGGCCACCAGCGCCACGAAGCCCGCCACGCTCCAGACGATGATCCAGATGCGCGACAGCGGGATGCCGATGGACTGCGCCGCCTGGTGGTCGTCGGCCACCGCGCGCAGCGCGCGGCCCGTACCGGTCTTCTGGAAGAACAGCGACAGCACCGCCACCAGGGCCGCGGCGATCAGCGCGGCGTAGAGGTCTTCCTTGTTGAGCAGCACGCCGCCCTCGAAGAAGCTCTCCAGCACGAAGATCGGGTCCTTGGGCATGCCCACGTCGATCTTGTAGATGTCCGAGCCGAACAGGGTCTGGCCGAAGCCGTCGAGGAAGTAGGTGATGCCCAGCGTGGCCATCAGCAGCGTGATGCCCTCCTGGTTCACCAGCTTGCCCAGCACCAGGCGCTCGATGGCCCAGGCCACCGCCGCCATCACCGCCAGCGCGCACACGAAGGCCAGCAGGTTGGCCAGCAGCCGGCTCTCGAAGCCCAGCAGCTTGGGCAGCCACTCGGCGAAGCGCGCCATCGCCAGCGCCGCGAACAGCACCATCGCGCCCTGCGCGAAGTTGAAGACGCCGCTGGCCTTGTAGATGAGCACGAAACCCAGCGCGATCAGCGCGTAGAGCATGCCGGCCATCAGCCCGCCGGTGAGCGTTTCCAGAAAGAAGCCCATGGTCTCCTCGATGCGTGGTGTCCGGTGCGCCGCGCGCGCGGCGCGGCCCGGGAGCTTGTCGTTATGGTGTCAGTGCGAAGTGCCGAGGTAGGCGCGGATGACGTCCTCGTTGCGCCGTACCTCGTCGGGCGGGCCGTCGCCGATCTTCTTGCCGTAGTCGAGCACCACCACGCGGTCGGAGATGTCCATCACCACGCCCATGTCGTGCTCGATCAGCACGATGGTGGTGCCGAACTCGTCGTTGACGTCCAGGATGAAGCGGCACATGTCCTGTTTCTCCTCGACGTTCATGCCCGCCATGGGCTCGTCGAGCAGCAGCAGCGAGGGCTCCATCGCCAGCGCGCGGCCCAGGTCCACGCGCTTCTGCAGCCCGTAGGGCAGGCGGCCCACGGGGGTCTTGCGCCAGGGCTGGATCTCCAGGAAGTCGATGATGCGCTCAACCACCGCGCGGTGCTCCACCTCCTCGCGCAGCGCCGGGCCCAGCCGCAGCGCCTGCTGGAACAGGTTGCTCTTCATGCGCAGGTTGCGCCCGGTCATGATGTTGTCCAGCACGCTCATGCCCTTGAACAGCGCGAGGTTCTGGAAGGTCCGGGCCACGCCCGCCTCGGCCACCTGGCGCGGGTTCATGTTCCTGAAGCTCTGGCCGCGCAGCGTGATCGAGCCTTCCTGCGGCTGGTACACGCCGTTGATGCAGTTGAGCATCGAGCTCTTGCCCGCGCCGTTGGGGCCGATGATCGAGCGGATCTCGTGCTCCCGCACGTCGAAGCTGATGTCGGTGAGCGCCTTCACGCCGCCGAAGCGCAGCGTGATGTTGTTCACCGCCAGGATCACGTCGCCGATGCGCTTGCCCGGCGCGGGCTCCAGCCCGGGCGGGTTCAGGGTGGTGTCGGGCTTGGCGAGCAGCTCAGAGCTGACGATGGCGTTCATCAAGCGGCCCTCCGGGCAACGGGGTAGGTCTTGGCCTCGGCGATGCGCAGCGTGGCGCTGACCACGCCGCTGCGTCCGTCCTCGAACTTCACCGGGGTTTCGATGTACTGGCTCTCGCGCCCTTCGAAGAGCGCCTGCACCAGCGGCGCGTAGCGCTCGGCGATGAAGCCGCGGCGCACCTTGCGCGTGCGGGTGAGCTCGCCGTCGTCGGCGTCGAGCTCCTTGTGCAGCACCAGGAAGCGGTGCACCTGGCAGCCCGCGAGCTGCTCGTCGCGCGCGAGGTCGGCGTTGACCTGCTCCACGCAGCCGCGGATGAGCTCCAGCACCTGCGGCTTGCTCGCGAGGTCGGTGTAGCCGGTGTAGGGCAGGTTGCGGCGCTCGGCCCAGTGGCCCACGGCTTCCATGTCGATGTTGACGAAGGCGCACACCCGGTCGCGCCCGTCGCCGAAGGCCACCGCCTCTTTGACGTAGGGGAAGAACTTCAGCTTGTTCTCCACGTACTTGGGCGCGAACATGGCGCCGTCGAAGTCGCCGCCCTTGAGCCGGCCCACGTCCTTGGCGCGGTCGATGATCTTCAGGTGCCCGCCGGCATCGAGGAAGCCGGCGTCGCCGGTGCGGTACCAGCCGTCCTGCATCACCTCGGCCGTGGCCTGCGGGTTGCGGAAGTAACCCTTGAGCAGCCCCGAGGACTTCACCTGCACCTCGCCGTCGGCGGCGATGCGCAGCTGCACGCCGTCGATGGGCACGCCCACCGTGTCGGCGCGCGCCTCGTGGTCGGGCTGCAGGCACACGAACACCGCCGTCTCGGTGGAGCCGTAGAGCTGCTTGAGGTTGATGCCGATGGCGCGGTAGAAGCTGAACAGGTCCGGCCCGATGGCCTCGCCGGCGGTGTAGGCCACGCGCACGCGCGACATGCCCAGCTGGTTGCGCAGCGGACCATAGATGCACAGGTCGCCCAGCTTCCACGCCAGCCGGTCCGCCAGCGACAGCGGCTTGCCGTCCATGCGGTCCGGGCCCACGCGGCGCGCCAGCTTCATGAAGCGCTCGAACAGCCAGCGCTTCACGCGCCCGGCGTCCTCCATGCGCACCATCACGCTGGTGAGCAGGCCCTCGAACACCCGCGGCGGCGCGAAGTAGTAGGTGGGCCCGATCTCCTTCATGTCGATCGAGACGGTCGCCGCCGACTCCGGGCAGTTCACGACGTAGCCGCAGGCCAGCCACTGCGCGTAGCTGAAGATGTTCTGGCCGATCCACGCCGGCGGCAGGTAGGCCAGCACCTCCTCGGCGCCGCTGAGCTTGTCGAAGCGCGCGCCGGCCTGGGCGCGGTCCAGCAGCGAGGCATGGGTGTGCACCACGCCCTTCGGGGTGCCGGTGGTGCCCGAGGTGTAGAACATCGCGGCCACGTCATCGGGCTGCGACAGGGCCACCTCGGTGTCGAAGAATTGCGGATGCTGTTGCGCGTGCGCGCGGCCTTCCTTGACCAGCGCGTCCAGCGAGGCCAGGCCCGGCTCGCGGTAGTTGCGCAGGCCGCGCGGGTCGTCGAACCACAGCCGCTGCAGCTGCGGGCACTGGGGGCGGATCTCCAGGAACTTGTCGATCTGCTCCTGATCCTCCGCCACCACGAAGCGCACCTCCGCGTTGCGCAGCGGGAACACGAACTCCGCGGCCACCGCGTCCTGGTACAGCGGCACGGGGATGGCCCCCAGCGACTGCGCCGCCAGCATCGAGGCGTACAGCCGCGGCCGGTTCTCGCCGACCACGATCAGGTGCTCGCCGCGCTGCAGCCCGGCTTGCGCCAGGCCATGCGCCAGCGCGCGCACCAGCGTGGCCAGATCGGCCCAGGTCAATGTCTGCCAGATGCCCAGGTCCTTCTCGCGCAACGCAGCGGCCTGCGGGCGACGGGCGGCATGTTCAAGCAGCAAGTGAGGAAAGGTCGTCAACGGCGTCTCCTGGCGGCAGGCCCCGCAATCCCGTGATTGCGAAGTGCGCGAATTCTGGGCGCCGCTTTGACGCCAAGTTGTCGCGACGGCGACAATCTCCGGGTCTGTCCCCAAAGGGGTTTCCCGCATGGCTCTCCGCGATCTGACGCCCTCGGCCTCGCTGCTTTCCCGCTCGCGCACACCGAGCCCGCAGGATCTGCAAGGCATCCACTGGTTGCCGCGGCTGGAGCCCGCGGCGCGCGCGCTCGCGCTGTCCTCGCTGCGCGTGGTGGAGGTCGAGCCCGGCGAGCTGGTGTGCCGCATGGGGCGCCCGCCGGCCTACTGGTTCGGCGTGGTGGATGGCTTGCTCAAGATCAGCAACGACAGCCTGATGGACCTGCCCGTGACCTACACCGGCGTGCCCTCGGGCGGCTGGTTCGGCGAGGGCACGGCGCTCAAGCGCGAGGTCTACCGCTTCAACGTGCAGGCGCTGCGGCGCAGCGTGCTGGCCGGGCTGCCCATCGACTGCTTCGACCGGCTGCTGGAGAGCAGCCTGGGCTTCAACCGCTTCCTGATGCAGCAGCTCAACGAGCGGCTGGGCCAGTTCATCGCCGCGCGCGACATCGACCGGCTCTCGCAGCCCGATGCGCGCGTGGCGCGCAGCCTGGCGGCGCTGTTCCACCCGGTGCTCTATCCCGGCGTGGGCGAGCTGCTGCGCATCACGCAGCAGGAGTTGGCCTACCTGGTGGGCCTGTCGCGCCAGCGCGTCAACCGCGCACTGCGCGCCATGCAGGCCGCGGGCGTGATCCGCATCGAGTACGGCGGCGTGCGCGTGCTGGCGCTGGACAGGCTGCGCAACTACGGGCCGGCGCTGGAGTGACGAAACAGTCCGGAGCGCTGGGTAGCATCCCGGCGCGCCCCTCACTGCCGCCTTGACGCCGATGCCCCCGTCCCCGCCCGACCTGCCACGCGCCACGCTCGGCGTGCTGTTCATCGCGACGCTGATCGTGGGCTCGCTGTGGATCCTGCGCCCCTTCCTGGGACCGGGCATCTGGGCGGCGATGCTGGTGGTGTCCACCTGGCCGCTGCTGCTGCGCGTGCAGCGGCGGCTGTGGAACCGGCGCTGGCTGGCCGTGACGGTCATGACGCTGCTGCTGGTTCTGCTGCTGGTGCTGCCCCTGACGCTGGCCGTGGGCGCGCTGGTGTCGCACATCGACCAGATCGGCGAGGGCGTGCGCGCGCTCACCAGCTGGCGCCCGCCGCCCAGGCCGCCGGCGTGGCTGGCGGGGCTGCCCTTCGTGGGGCCGCAGCTCACCCGCGCCTGGGCCGAGGCCGTGTCGATGGGCGTGGGCGGGCTGGTGGCCATGCTCACGCCCTACGCCGGCAACGTGACGCGCTGGCTGCTGGCAGAGGTGGGCGGCGTGGGGCGGCTGCTGCTGCAGTTCCTGGTCACGACCGTGCTGGCGGCGGTGATGTACGCCGTGGGCGAGCGCTGGGCGGCGGCGCTGCGGCGCTTTGCGTGGCGGCTGGGCGGGGATCAGGGCGAGGCGGTGGTGGAGCTGGCAGGCCAGGCCATCCGCGGCGTGGCGCTGGGCGTGGGGCTGACGGCGCTGCTGCAGGCGCTGTTCGCTGGGATCGGCCTGGGGCTGGCCGGCGTGCCCCTGGCCGGGCTGCTGACCATGCTGATGTTCATGCTGTGCATCGCGCAGCTGGGTGCGCTGCCGGTGTTGCTGCCCGCCACCGCCTGGGTGTTCTGGCAGGGCCACACGGGCTGGGGCGTGTTCCTGCTGGTGTGGTCGCTGGTGGTCACGACCATGGACAACGTGGTGCGCCCGGTGCTCATCCGCCTGGGCGCGGACCTGCCGCTGCTGCTGATCTTCACCGGCGTGGTGGGCGGGCTGCTGGCCTTCGGGCTGGTGGGCATCTTCATCGGCCCGGTGGTGCTGGCCGTGGCCTACACGCTGCTCGATGCCTGGGCGCGGCAACCCCGGGTGACGCCGGGCGCCGCGCCGCCGCAGCCGCCGCGGGAGCCGCCCGCGGCCTGAGCCGCCGCGGCGGCACGGGCGATCCCCAAGCCGCCGCCC